>NZ_CP071633.1:304653-609306 GCF_017357385.1 Rhizobium sp. NZLR1
GGCCGGCCTGGATCCGACTGCTGCGCGACCGTGCCTTTGAAGGTTGGGCAATTCTCGAACTCGATGCCGCGCCGGATCCCGTCCGCGACATCGCCAACGGGCTGACGCTCGTCCGGCAGGCGCTCCTGCCGATCTATCGCTGACGATTATTCCCAAGACAACGAACGCCCCGCAAAGAGGGCATTTTCAAGAGGTGGAACAATGAAGACAATGATGAAGCTTTTTCTTGCCGGTGTGGCATTCGCCGGTCTCTTCGCTTCGGCGCATGCCGAGGACAAACCGACGATCGAGATCATGTCGTCCTGGACGTCGGGCGGCGAAGCGGCAGCCCTCAACGTCATCAAGAACGAGTTCGAAAAGCGCGGCGGCGTCTGGAAGGATTCCTCGATCGCCGGCTTCGGCGCCGCCGATGCCGCCTTCCAGAACCGTATCGTCGCCGGTGACGCGCCCGGGGCCAAGCAGGGCGTCATCGGCCTCGCGGCCGCAGATTTCATCAACCAAGGTCTGTTCAATCCGATCGACGACGTAGCCGGTGCCGGCAAATGGGCCGACGTCCTGCCGAAATCGATCCATGATCTCATCTCCTATGACGGCAAGGTCTATCTCGCGCCGACCGGCGCCCATGGCGAAAGCTGGGTCTTTTATTCCAAGGAAGCCTTCGGCAAGGCCGGCATCGCCGAGGAGCCCAAGACCTGGGACGAGTTCTTCGCCGACTTCGACAAGCTGAAGGCTGCCGGCATCGTTCCCGTTGCCTGGGGTGGCCAGCCCTGGCAGCAGACCAAGGTCTTCAACATGATCCTGCTCTCGCAGCTCGGGATCGACGGCTTCCTGAAGATCTATGTCGACAAGGACAAGAGCCAGGCCTCGGTCGACGGCGTGAAGAAGACCCTCGAAATTCTCGCCAAGCTGCGCGGCTATGTCGATGCGGGTGCCGCCGGCCGCAACTGGAACGACGCAACGGCCATGCTGATCACCGCCAAGGCCGGCGTGCAGTTCATGGGCGACTGGGCGAAGGGCGAATTCACCGTTGCCGGCAAGGAGCCGGGTAAAGACTATGGCTGCATGATCGTGCCGGAGTCCAAGGGTATGGTCTATATCGCCGACTCCCTCTGGTTCCCGAAGACCGGCAATGCCGCGACCGACAAGGCGCAGAAACTTCTCGCCGAAGTCGTGATGGATCAGAAGGTGCAGGTCGAATTCGCCTTGAAGAAGGGCTCGGTTCCGATGCGAACCGATGTCGACAAGTCGAAGCTTGATGTCTGCGCTCAGAAGGGTGTCGAGCTGATGGCTGCCGGTGCGATCGTCCCGGATCAGGCGATCGTGCTTACTCCTCAGCAGGTCGGCGCGCTCGACGATTTCGTCGACGAATACTGGAGCGGTGGCTCGAACGATGCAGCTACTGGGGCCGAGAATTTCTTCGCTGTCTTCGAGTAGAATAGTGCCTGCGGCGTCGGCCTGATCCCGACGCCGCGGCCGACGTCGCTGCCTCGCGGTGGCGTGTGCCCCGCTTTTCCGTCAACGAGCCGGCCGATGCCCATCAAACGCAAATCCAATCTTTCCGCCACCATTGCGCTGCTGCCGACTTGGTTCGTCGCGGTCGTGGTCTTCATCGGCACCATGGCCTGGTCGATCCGCCTGTCCTTCACCAATTCGACGCTCTTTCCATCTTCAACCTATGTCGGCTTTGCGCAGTATTCGAAGCTGTTCTCTTCCGCCAAGTGGCTTGCATCGCTGCAAAACGTGTTGATCTTCGGCGTCCTCTACGTCGCGGGCTGCCTGTTGCTCGGCTTCCTGTTGGCCGCGGCGCTGGACCGCAAGATCCGTTTTGAAAGCGCCTTCAGAACCATATTTCTTTATCCCTATGCCATGTCCTTCGTGGTGACCGGGCTGATCTGGCAATGGATGCTCAATCCGACCCTTGGCATCCAGGCGAGCGTGCGTTCGCTCGGCTGGGAGAGTTTTGTCCTCGACTGGGTGGTCAATCGTGACATGGCGATCTATGCGCTGGTGCTTGCCGGCGTATGGCAGGGTGCGGGGCTGGTGATGGTCATTGCGCTCGCCGGCATGCGCGGCATCGAAGGCGAGCAATGGAAGGCGGCGCGGATAGACGGCATTCCCGTCTGGCGGATCTATGTCTCGATCGTCCTGCCGCAGCTCGGACCGGCGCTGGCGGCGGCCGGCATGCTGCTCGCCATGGGCGTGATCAAGACCTATGACATCGTCGTCGCCATGACGAACGGCGGCCCCGGCAATGCGACGGAGGTGCCGGCGAAATTCATCATGGACAATTTGTTCGGACGTCAGAACCTCGGCCTCGCCACTGCCGGCGCGACGGTGCTTGTCCTCGGTGTGATCATCGCAGTCGCGCCGTTCCGCTACGCGATGCACATGCGCGACAGAGCGAAGGGAGCCGCGTGATGGCCGGTCCTCATCCGAACGGTCCGAAGCCGGCGCAGATCACCGTCGGGCGCATCGGCCTCTATGCCTTCCTGGTCGTTGCCGCACTTTTCTTTCTTCTGCCGCTTTACACGATGGTCGTCACCTCGCTGAAGTCGATGGAGGAAATCCGGCTCGGGCAGATCTTCGCCCTGCCGGCGACGCTCGATTTTTCCGCCTGGACGACCGCCTGGTCGGGCGCCTGCATGGGGACCGTCTGTGTCGGCATTCGCAGCGGCTTCTGGAATTCGGTGGCGATCACCCTTCCCGCGGTTGCGCTCTCGGTCTTTATCGGCGCCGTCAACGGCTATGCGCTGTCGCTCTGGCGGCCGCGAGGGGCAAACCTGCTCTTCGGCCTGCTGATGGCCGGCGGCCTCATCCCCTACCAGATCTTTCTCTATCCGATGGTCCGGGCGATGGCGAATATCGCCCTCTACAATTCGCTCGCCGGCATCATTCTCGTGCATGTCATCTTCGGCCTGCCGCTGGTGACGCTGCTCTTCCGCAATTATTTCATCAGCGTGCCGGAGGAGCTCTGCAAGGCGGCGCGCGTCGACGGCGCCGGCTTCTGGCGTATCTTTTTCGAGATCATGCTGCCGATCGCCGTGCCGATGGTGGTGGTGGTCTCGATGCTGCAGTTCACCGGCATCTGGAACGACTTCCTGCTCGGTCTGGTATTTGCCGGGCGTGACAACCTGCCGATGACCGTGCAGCTCAACAATATCGTCAACACCACGATGGGCGAGCGGACCTACAACGTCAACATGGCGGCGACGATCCTGACCGCCATCGTTCCGCTCGCCATCTATTTCCTGTCCGGCCGCTGGTTCGTGCGCGGCATCGCGGCCGGCGCAGTCAAGGGGTAATGCTTCCATGCAATCTGCCGTCTCCGTCAAGGACCTGAAGATCGCCTATGGCGACCATACGGTGATCGAGAAGCTGTCGATCGATATCGCTCCCCGGGAATTCCTGGTTCTGCTCGGCCCTTCCGGCTGCGGCAAGTCAACGCTTCTGAGCGCCATTGCAGGCCTCCAGGACATTACATCAGGCGAGGTGTGGATCTCAGGCAAGAACGTCAGCTGGGAGGAGCCGAAGGACCGCGGCATCGGCATGGTCTTTCAGTCCTACGCGCTCTATCCACGCATGTCGGTTCGCAAGAACCTGTCCTTCGGCCTTCGCGTCGCCGGTCTGCCGAAAGCCGAGATCGAGGCCCGCGTCGCCCGCACGGCCGCGCTCCTCCATCTCGACACGCTGCTCGACAGGCGCCCTGCCGAGCTGTCGGGCGGCCAGCGCCAGCGCGTCGCCATCGGCCGGGCGCTGGTGCGCGAAGTCGATGTTTTCCTTTTCGACGAACCGCTGTCGAACCTCGATGCCAAGCTGCGCAACGAATTGCGCGTCGAGATCAAGAAGCTGCATCAGCGCCTCGGCAACACTATGATCTACGTGACCCATGATCAGGTAGAGGCGCTGACGCTTGCCGATCGCATCGCCATCATGCGCGACGGCGTGATCCAGCAGCTCGCTTCGCCGGCTGAGATCTATCGCCGCCCGGCCAATCTCTTCGTTGCCGGTTTCATCGGCGCGCCGGCAATGAATTTCATCGAAGGCAGGATCGAGCGCGCCGCCTCCTCACCGGTCTTCCGGAGCAAGGGGCTCGCCGTCGATCTCTCCGGCTATTCCTTTAGCGCAGGCGCGGCGGAAGGACCGGCAACGCTCGGCTTTCGCCCTGAGCATCTTGTGCTCGATAGGGCGGTAAGCAGCCTGCCCATCATTCCCGGCTGTGTTTCCGTCGTCGAGCCGATGGGTTCGGACGCCGTCGTTTGGTTTGACTGGGCGGATCAAAGCCTCTCGCTGAGGCTGATGGGCGACGTCACCCTGCAGCCCGGCGATGCCCTGGCTCCCGGGCTCGATATCGCCAAGGCGTCGCTCTTCGGCGCCGACGGATCGCGGCTGTGATGCCTCGTCCCTTTGTTTTCCCGCAATTGCCGGCGCGTTGCGCGCGGTTTTGAGCAATTGCTCCAGGACAGGATTTGGAAATGTCTGAGATTGTCTACGATGCGCTGGTGATCGGCTCCGGCGCGGCGGGTTCCTTCGCGGTCAAAGAGCTGACAGCGCAGGGCCTTTCGGTGCTGCTTCTCGAGGCCGGCCCCGCTGTTGGGCCGAAGGATTTCGATCCCGCCCGCAAGAAGGCGCCTGCAAGCAGCATCAATATCTGGGAGCGTGCGCGGGCGACACTCAAGGGCCAGCCGATCCAGGCGCGGGCGGCGTTTTTTACCGAGCGCTTCAGCCACTTCTTCGTCAACGACCGCAAGAACCCCTATACCACGCCGAAGGGCGAGCCTTTCCTCTGGATCCGTGGCCGCCAGGGCGGCGGCCGCCTCCACAGTTTTGGCCGCGTGCTGCTGCGCTGGACCGATGATGATTTCAAGATCCGATCACGCGCCGGAAAGGGCGTTGACTGGCCGGTCTCATATGGCGAATTGGCGCCTTTCTACGACGAAGTGGAGACTTATCTCGGGCTCTACGGCAACAAGGACGATGTGCCGACCCTGCCGGACGGCGTCTATGCGAAGCCGGCAAGCCTGACGCCCGCCGAACAGATCTTCAAGCAGGCGGTCGAAAGCCGCTGGCCGGAAAGGCACGTTGTCTCCTGGCGCTACATCGCGCCGGATGCCGAACGCATGCCGCGACCGCTGCGGGAAGCCAAGGCCACCGGCAGGCTGACAGTCCGCTACGATGCCGTCGTTCGCCGCATCACCACGGACGGGAGAACCGGACGTGCCACCGGCGCGGAGTTCACCGATCGCAATACCGGACAAGTATCGACGGCCCGCGCCGCGACGGTGGTTCTCTCCGCCTCGCCGATAGAGAGCGTGCGGCTGCTCTTGAATTCGGCTTCGGCAAAACATCCGGATGGGCTCGGCAACAGCTCAGGCGCTCTTGGCCGCTATTTCATGGACCAGCTTCCGTGCCTCGCCTTCGGTTCCTTTTCGAAGGCGAAGGGCTGGGCGCCCGATGGCTCCGCCCCGACGGATCCGTTCTACAATCCATCAGGCGGGATCTTCATTCCCCGCTTCGGTGAGGGCGACGCTGCCCGCGGCGATTTCGACTACCAGGGAAGCGTCGGCCGAGCGCCGGTCTCCGGCGACGCTGATGCGCGTCTCGCCTTCTTCGGTTTCGGCCGCATGCTGCCCTATGCCGACAATCGCATTACGCTTGATGTCAGGCGCAAGGACGCCTGGAACATTCCCGTTGCGCATATCCGCTGCGTGATGCAAGCGGAGGAGCAGGCGCTGCTTCGCCGGCAGGAAGAGACGCTGATCGCCATGATCAGCGAGGTCGGAGGCGATCTTGAATTCATCGGTTCGCCCACCGGCCTCAAGGAGATGGGCAAGGGCGCCTTTCCCGAGGCCGATGCCTTCAGCCGCTTCATGTTCCGCAGTTGGTTCCGCAAGACCATGTGCATGGGCGCGGCAATCCATGAAACGGGCGGCGCGCGCATGGGTGAAACCCCGGAAGCTTCGGTGCTCAACCCCTACAACCAGGTCTGGGATGTCCCGAACCTGATTGTCACCGACGCCAGCGCCTTCCCCGGCAGCGGCATCGCCGGCACCACACTCACCGTCATGGCTCTGACGATCCGCGCCTGCCGGAATCTTGTCTCGCAATACCGGACAGGACAGCTGTAGCTGCGCCTCAGCGGCTGTACTGCAAGATCGTTCACGCCGCTTTGGCGTCCCGACGCTCGGCAAGGATCTGTTCGAACAGGTCCATGGTGACAACCGGGCCGACGGCTGTGCCTGCCGCGGAGGCATGCGCAAGGTGAGCGACCGCGTCCGCATTGCCAATGGCAAACACACCCGGCCTGCTGGTCCGGCCTTCCCTGCCGGTCTTAGCTTGCCTCAACGTTCTGCGAAGTCGATGAGATCGGTCTCGCCAGCAACAAAGGCTGCGAAATCGGAAGACGATGCGTTTTCGCCTAGCTTATTACACCCGATGTAATTGAGGGCATTCCCCCTCCCGCGATATCAGTGAACGGCCTTCCTGCAGGAGGAACATTCCAGTCCTCAAACAGAAGCGGCCAATCCGGACGATGTCGACGGCCAAACCGCTGTCAACCGTACGAGGCGGCCGAGGAGAACGACGATGACGACGGTGAACTTTACCAAGCGAGAGCCCCCGGAATGGCTGCTGGCTTTCTGGAAAGAAATCGATGACAAGACCTTCGGCGAAGGCTTCGATTGCCTGGCGCAAAACGCCACCTGCAATCTCGGCGTCGCCGACTGGAAGGGGCGGGAGGCCATTCGCGAGAACCTGCGCGCTTTCATCGATACGGGTTTTTCAGCGCTTCACGATGTGACGGAATATTGGGACGGCGGCTCGCTTAAGATCTTTCGCGGCACTGTCACCATGACACCCGACGAGAAGGCGCAACCGGTCGTCAAGCCTGTCATGACACACTTTTTCTACATGGACGAACGAGAACCTGCCAAAGTTGGTCGCTGGTACGGGTCTGTCGGCCCCGTTGCATTTTAATCCACAAATCGCTGGCGGGAGCGCTATTGCCCGCCAGTTACCAACGGGACGGATAACGGAGACCGCCGGAAGATGAGCTCGACGCACAACCGTTTAAGCAGAGCGCCGACCGAGCTTGGGGCGCAGTTGCGTGCCTGGCGCGGCACGCGAGGCAAGAGCCAGTTGGCACTCTCGCTCGACACCGGCATATCGCAGCGCCAAATCAGCTTCATCGAAAGTGGCCGGAGCACGCCTGGCCGCCACAATCTGCTGCATCTCGCCGACGCCCTGGATGTGCCGTTCCGGGAGCGCAATACGCTGCTGCTCGCCGCCGGCTATGCGCCTATTTATGCAGAAAACGGTATCGACGATCTTGAAATGAAAAGCGTCACGGATGTGCTTAAACGCATGCTTTTTCAGCATGAACCATTTCCGGCCGTGGTGATGGACCGGTATTGGAACGTGGTGATGGCCAACGATGCGACGCAGCGCTTCTTCAATTGCTTCATCGACATGGCAGCACGGGAAAAACCGCGCAATCTGCTGCATCTGATATTCGATCCGGCCGGTTTGCGGCCCTTCATTCCGAACTGGGAGGAAACGGCAAGAAGCCTGATGGCGCGGATATTCAGGGAGTCCGTCGGCCGCGTCATCGACATGCGCACCAAGGCACTGATCGACGCGCTGCTTGCCTATCCGGATGTGGATAGTGCCTGGAAGGTCTCCACGACAGCGGACAGCACACCCGTCATCCCCTTGTCGTTCATGAAGGATGGGCAGCTTCTAAGTTTCTTCTCGCTGGTGACGACGGTCGGCACCGCACAGACAATAACGACCCAGGAACTGAGGATCGAATGCATGTTCCCGTTGGATGATATCACCGAGATAGAATACGCCAAGCTGATGAAACAGGCCGATGCGCGTCAGCGCCGGACCGTGACGTGAGCGACCACGGCCAAGGCAGAGCGCCGATGGTCCACCATCGCTACTTGAACCGTCATACAAACTTCGCAGTGACATGCTCCTGTCAAAAAAAGCAGGAAGGAAAAGCCCATGTCTCAAAACCATCAGGACCAACTCAGCCGGATAAAGGCCGAAATCGCCGACAGCTTCGATGAAGAGCTGGAAATGCAGATGGAGGAAGACCGGCTGGACGATCTGGTCGCCGAAGGAATGTCGGAAGCGGCGGAGCCGACGCTCGAGCGAAAGACCTACTTCCGGGAACTGTTTCGGCTGCAGCACGAGTTGGTGCGGCTGCAGGATTGGGTTCAGCACACGAAGTTGAAAGTGGTGGTGCTTTTCGAAGGCCGCGATTCGGCCGGCAAGGGCGGCGCGATCAAGCGGGTGACCCAGCGGCTCAATCCACGCGTCTGCCGGACGGTTGCGTTGCCCGCCCCGACCGAACGGGAACGCCATCAATGGTATTTCCAGCGCTATGTCCCGCATCTTCCCACAGCCGGCGAAATGGTGCTCTTCGACCGAAGCTGGTACAACCGCGCCGGTGTCGAGCGCGTGATGGGCTTCTGCACCCCTGATGAACTCGAGGAGTTCTTCCGCTCGGTGCCTGAATTCGAGCGGATGCTGGTCCGTTCCGGAATCGTGCTGATCAAATACTGGTTTTCGATCACCGACGAGGAGCAGGAATTCCGCTTCAAGATGCGTATCCACGATCCGCTGAAGCAATGGAAGCTTTCACCGATGGATATGGAAAGTCGCGTCCATTGGGAGGAATATACCAAGGCCAAGGAAGAAATGCTGGCGCGGACGCACACCAAGGATGCACCCTGGTGGGTGGTGCAGGCGGTAGACAAGAAACGGGCGCGTTTGAACTGCATCGCCCATCTTCTCGAACAAATCCCGTACGAGGATGTTCCGAAACCGGAAATCGAGTTGCCGGATCGCATCCGCCATGCCGATTACAACAGGGCGCCGGTTGCGTCTGAAATGCTCGTGCCGGAGCGCTATTGAAGGCATAACCATACCGGCCTTCCCGGCCGGAGATGACGAGCGGATTTCAGCGTCGCTGACGCTTTCGGCTCCGCCACACCACGTGTGAGCGTGGTGTGGCGGTAGCTCGCGGCCTTTGAATGCGATCAGGCGGCGATGTTCCCGATCTGGTTGAGTTCGTCGACAGCCTCATCCGGCAGAACAAGCGCGGCAGCGGCGAGGTTCTCCTTGAGGTGGCCGACGGACGAGGTGCCGGGGATCAGCAGGACGTTCGGGGCGCGGCGCAGCAGCCAGGCAAGTGCGACCTGCATGGGCGTAGCATCAAGGCGTGCGGCGACATTAGACAGGCTGGACGACTGCAGCGGTGTGAAGCCGCCGAGCGGGAAGAAGGGCACATAGGCGGTGCCCTCGCGGGCGAGCTCGTCGATCAGGCGATCGTCGGCCCGATGCGCAAGATTGTACTGGTTCTGCACGCAGACGATCTCGGTGATCCCGCGCCCTTCGGCGATCTGCTTCGCTGTGGCGTTGCTTAAGCCCAGGTGACGGATCAGTCCCTGCCGTTGGAGATCGGCAAGCACCGTCAGGGGTCCTTCGATCGAGCCTTCGGCAGGGCCATGCACGTCGAACATGAGCCTGAGGTTGACGACGTCAAGCACATCCTGACCTAAGTGACGAAGATTGTCGTGGACTGCCGCCGTCAGTTCTTCTGGCGAAAAGGCCGGAATCCATGATCCATCCGCGCCGCGCCGTGCGCCGATCTTGGTGACGATGACGAGGTCGTCACGATAGGGATGGAGCGCTTCACGGATGATCCGGTTGGTGACGTGCGGACCATAGAAATCGCTGGTGTCGATGTGGTTTACGCCGCTTGCGACAGCCTCGCGCAGCACCGCCAAGGCCGCGCCGTGATCCTTGGGCGGGCCAAACACGCCGGGCCCGGCAAGCTGCATGGCGCCGTAGCCGAGCCGTTTGATGCTGCTGTCGCCGAGATTGAAGGTGCCGGCCTGATCGATGGTGGACATGAACTCACTCCTTTCAAGAGTCGACGCCAAGATAGGCGTTGTCGGCGCGCCTGATAATTCGTTACAATCCGCACAGGCTGTGCGGAGTGGCGAACAGTGAAAGTCGATTTGGGTGATCTGAATGCCTTCCTTGCCGTGGCGCGGGCCGGTGGTTTTCGCGAGGGCGCGCGTGCAAACGGCGGCAGTGCTTCCTTCCTCAGCGAGGCGGTGCGTCGGCTGGAGGCCGAGCTCGGTGTGAGGCTGCTCAACCGCACGACACGCAGCGTCGTGCCGACCGAAGCCGGCAAGGGCCTGCTGGAACGGCTCGGCCCTGCCTTGACCGAAGTGGAGTCCGCACTCGATGTGGTCAACGGATATCGCGACAGGCCGGCCGGTGCGTTGCGGCTCAATGTGCCGGTCAGCGCGGCGCGGCTGGTGCTGCCCGCCATCGTTCCGCCATTCCTCGCCGCCTATCCCGACATTCGGCTGGAGGTGATCGCCGACGAGAGCTTCGTCGATGTGCTTGCTGCCGGGTGCGACGCCGGCATCCGCTATGACGAGCGGCTGGAGCAGGATATGATTGCCGTGCCGATCGGCCCGCGTGTTCAGCGCTTTGCCACCGCCGCCTCCCCTGACTATCTCGACCGCCATGGCCGGCCGCAACATCCGAGCGATCTGCTCGGCCATGCCTGTCTGTTGGGCCGCTTTGCCAGTGGTGTGCTGACGACGCCATGGGAGTTCGAACGAGATGGCGAGGTGGTGCGGGTCGAACCTTCAGGACCATTGATCGTCAGGGTCGGCGGCGCGACCGATCTTACCGTCGATGCAGCGATATCGGGCACTGGGATCATCTGCGTTTTCGAGGACTGGCTGCGCCCGTATATTGACAGCGGCGCTCTCGAGCCAATTCTCGAACCCTGGTGGCAGCGGTTTTCCGGGCCATTTCTCTATTATCCTGGACGGCGGCTGGTGCCAGCGCCGCTGCGGGCCTTCATTGATTTCGTCAAGGCCTCGGCCAAGCAGGCTTGAAGAGCGCTGCGATCCGTTAAAGCTTGACCTCGGCGTTGTCGCCCATATCCGGTTTGCTGTTCGAGACCGCTGCAGCTGCCATTTTGATATAGCTGATGATGGTGCCCGGGCTATCCCAATATTCCGCCGAGGACGGGGTAATCTTGAGGATGCGGATGGAGGGATCGTCGGGATTGTCCCACCACGCCTTGGCCGGCGTTGCCCATAATTCCCTGATCTTCTCGCGATCGTTCTGCACCTCGGCCGTCCCAGACACGGAAACATATTTCTGTCCCTTGGTGTCGGCAAAGGCCAGGCACACATTTGGCCAGTGGGCGATCTCGTCGTCCTTGTGGCTGGCCACATCCGTCAGAAAATAGACCGCATTCTCCATCTGGGCGGTATAGGCGGACATCGGGCGGGCGCGCAGATCGTCACTGCTGCGGGTCGTCAGCATGCAAAACCCTATTCTGTCGATCAGCTCCCACACCCGTGTCGCATCATCATGCTCGGCCATCGTCATCTCCATCTGTGCAAAAGACGAAATAACCGTCTGCCGGCGCCGATGTTCCCGTGGTTCATCCCGCCAATTCCCGCAATCGATCGACAGGCGGGATGGAATGTTCCTGCTGCCTGCGTTTATCCTCAATGCACGCTTGGGGTTTCCATGACCATGGCGAAGTCCTCAGCGACCAGTTCACTGACGGCGATCAGGACCTCCTCGCGGGAAAAGCCCGACGTCAATGCGCGTTGGATCAGATCCTGCAGATCCGGCTCCACGACATCGCGGCAATCCTCGAGGCGTTCTTCTGAAACGGTGAGGCTATTGAGTTCGTCCATTGTCTGTCCTTTCCGGGGAATGTTGTCGTCGAAGCCTGGGAAGGCCGGCCGGGATGGCCTGTTAACGGGCGGCCGTCCGCTTCGGCCCGGCGATCAGGCCTTCACGCTGCAGCTTCTTGCGTGCGGCTTTACGGTGCCGACTGATCGCCTGCGCCTTTTCCCTGACGCGTCGTTCGGAGGGCTTCTCATAGGCGCGCCGTTCCTTCATTTCGCGGAACAGCCCTTCGCGCTGCATTTTCTTTTTCAAAACCCTGAGGGCCTGATCGACGTTGTTTTCTCTGACGAGTACCTGCATTTCGAATTCTCCTATGTAAGGGACGCTCAGCCGAGCTGCTCGGCGATGAGCGCCCGCAACTCGCGGCGGGTGAGAAGGCAGGGTGATGGCTTCCAAGTCTTGGCAGCGCGGCGGACGGCCACGTCACCCTCACGCGAGTTCACCACCGCAATCGCAGTGGCTGTATTTGTGTCGTTCAAAAAGAAATCCTTATACCGGCCATTGCCGGCTTCATCGATCGTTGTGGATTTGACCATCGCGCTGCCTCAAGGGCATGCGCCGATTCAGCCGATGTACAAGCGTCTCGTTCCCAAGCCGGCGACGGCTTCGATTTCCGCTTTAGCCCTAAAATAGTTGGCGGAGCGCGCGATTGCAACAGCTGACCCCGATGGCTCGGTTTAACGGCCGGAATCATCCTTAGATATATTCATTGCCGATGTTCAAGTTAGCCGGGTATAGATTCGGTCAAATTTTCTTCAATTTGGTGTGAAAACGAAATTATTCGCCCAGGAATTAAGCAACGCCCATATCGGTTACGAAATTAACCTTTCGTTAAATAACCCATTGACTTGCAGTATTAATAGGTTGTTAAAGGAGCCGCTCGCTGAGGTCGAAACTGACCCGTCTATAACAATTTGAGGAGAGAGCGATGGCTTCGCCGATACACGCAACTGATGATAGTGCAACATTTCTAGAAACTGACGTTATTTCCGGAAATCTCCTTTCCAACGATACATCCGATAATGGCCACCTTTTCCTGCGCGCCTTCGACGGCGAGACCGTTGGCGCCAAAAGCGGCAACAGCCAGATCACCGAAATCCATGGCGACTACGGCACGTTCTTCGTCAAGCCGGACGGCAGCTACACCTATGTCCTGAGCGATGCTGCCAAGATTGGCTTCGCCAACGGCGAATCGTACCAGGAAAAGGTTTCCTACAAGATCTCCGACGGCAGCGGTCATACCGACGTCGGCCTGTTCACCCTGAACATTCAGGGCGTAACCCAGGTCAAGCCGATCGCAGTTGACGATGTCTACAGCTTCACCGAAGGCCATGCCATCGGCGGCAACGTTCTGGACAACGACATTGCCGGCGACAACGGCAAGATGTTCCTCCGTCAGTTCCTGACCACGAAGGTCGACGGCAACCCGAGCGCAACCACCGACGTCGCCGGCACCTATGGTACGTTCCATGTCAAGTCGAACGGCGAATTCACCTACGAGCTGACGCACGATATCGCTGCTGGCGATCATGTCACGGAAGTTCTCCGCTACTACAAGATCTCCGATGGTGACGGCCACACGGACACTGCCAAGGTGACCCTCAACATCACCGGTACGGATGCTCTTCCCCACATCGCTTGATCAATAGATCAGCATGACACAACGCCCGCCGCGCAATCGGCGGGCGTTTTCGTATCTCCGCCTCTCTTGATGCGGAGCCTGGCGGCACCTGACATATTCGGTCGATATAATTCTTTTTAGCTAGTTCTTATAAATGCCGGGGAGGCGTAGTCTCGATGTTCGGAGGACACGCCCTTGACCGAACACATCGAACCCAAGCAAATTGAGACCGATGAGCTGACGAAAGTCTGGTCCGTAACCGAGTTCTGCGCTCGCCATCGGATAGATACCGAGGAACAGGCGCTGTTGCTCAAACTTTTCGGGCCGTTCGCGACAGCCTGCGAACTACTCCACAATGCCAGGCGCGCGCCGAGGTTCAGATAAACCTCCCTTCATTCCTTCGATGATCTTTTCACAAATGCGGGCAAAGTCAGCCGGCAAATGAGACTGCGCCAGGAATGTATTGATTGGGTGAGGCTCGTTCGCTCGGCGGATTGCTTTCCCCGATTGCTGAAATGAGTGCGGCGCCGTCCTCTGCAACCGGGGGCCTCCCCGAAAAGCGGAAATGACAAGCCGTTTTCACGCCCGATACGACCTGGCGAGACTTTCCCGCCTGTTTCGGCCCCGCGGGCGATTCCTGAATTGCTCCTCACTCTCTGCACAAAATCTGCAATCCGGCGCGGCATCTTCCTGCCATGAGCCAGAACGACATGCCGCCCCGCGTTACACCTCCCGCTTTGCCGGACCGCCTTCGCAACGACGGTTGGTGGCTGACGGAGACGTGCGGGACACAAGGCCCGCCTTCCCATGCGAGTTCCGCAGTCATGCTCATGACGATCGAAAAGCCGCATCTGCGAGAGGAGCAGCAATGGACACAACAGATATCCTGACGGAAGCAATGCCGATGAGGCGGGGCAGTGGCCGGATGACCGGGCTGTTGGCGCTCGTGGCGCTTTCAGATTTTCTGATCTTTGGCCATGAACCCGGGATAAATATCTTCCTTTTTGCGCTCGCCGTCTGCGCCGCCACTTTGCTTTCGGCCAGCAAGAGACCTCGGCTTTCCCAAGCGATCATGCTGCTCGGCTTTTCGGCTCTGGCGTCGGCGCCGCTGCTGGAATCGCCTTCGCTTACGGGCATTGCCTTTTGCCTCGGCGCCCTGATGTCGGTTGCGCTCGTCAGCGCCAGGCTCCTGCCGCGTCGCCTGTCCGCCCTGCCCCTGGTTTTCTTCCGTTTCGCCCTTGTCGTTCCCCTGCGGCTTGCCGAGGATATCAGGAAATATCTTGCGACACCGGGGAAACGTTTCTCTTTCGCCGGAACCCGACAGAGCATCGCCCTCTGGATCATGCCGCTCATTCTTGCAGCGGTCTTCGTATCTCTCTTTGCGGCGGCCAACCCACTTATCGAGATCGCTCTGCGCAGCATCGAATTTGCCGTTCTGCTGCAGTTCCTCGATCTCTGGCGGATCGGCTTCTGGATAATCGTCGCTATTGTGGTCTGGGCGATGTTGCGGCCGCGCCTCAAACGCCGCGGTGCGAGGTCGCAGGCCGCCAGGGCCTTCATGATCGTGCCCACCAGAAATGCGCCGCTCGGTTATGCCTCGTTGTTGCGGGCGCTCGTCCTGTTCAACGCGCTCTTTGCCGTGCAGACGCTCCTCGATCTCGTCTATCTCTGGGGCGGCGCAGATCTGCCCGATCACATGAGCCATGCCGAATATGCTCATCGCGGCGCCTATCCGCTGATTGCGACAGCGCTTCTTGCCGCCGGTTTCGTGCTTGTCGCCATGCGCCGCGGCGGTCCCGGCGATCACAGCCCGCTGATCCGCGGCCTCGTCCACACCTGGATCGGCCAGAATATTCTGCTTTGCCTGTCGTCGATGCTGCGGCTTGGGCTTTACGTCGAGGTCTATTCGCTGACGGAATTGCGTGTCGCCGCCGGTCTCTGGATGGGCCTCGTCGCCATCGGTCTTTTCTTGATCCTGCTGCGCATTCTGCTCAGCCGATCCAACGAGTGGCTGATCGCGATGAATCTCGCCTCTCTGCTTGTAGTCGTCTACATCAGCGCCTTCATTGATTTCCCTGATATTATCGCCCGCTTCAATGTCGCCCACAGCCAGGAAATCACTGAGGAAGGTCCACCGCTCGATCTCGATTATCTCTCCTCGCTTGGCCCTTCCGCCATTCCGGCGATCGATCTCTATCTCCACATGCTGCCGGATCAGCTGATCGACAAGAGGAATCAGGCACTGGCGATTCGGTACTATCTCGTCAGGGACTTCGCGCGGCGCCCGCACGACTGGCGGAACTGGACCTTCCGGGCAGCGCGGCTGGAGACCTATCTTCTGTCTCCTGCAGCCATTGCAAGATAGAACGAGAACGATAACAACAGGCACGACAAACAACGCAGGACTGGTGGATGGCGCCCCGAATTCTCGTCGTCGATGACGAACCTCACATCCGCGATGTGATCTGCTTCGCCCTCGAGCGTGCCGGCTTGACACCGACGGCCGTCCGCAGCGGAACCGAGGCGATGACGGCATTCCGGCGCGCCAACATCGATCTCATCATTCTCGATATCGGCATGCCCGATATGGATGGTCTGGAAGTGTGCCGCCAGATCCGCAAGACATCGGGATTGCCGATCCTGTTTCTTTCCGCACGCGACGAGGAGATCGACAGGGTGCTGGGGTTGGAAATCGGCGGAGACGATTACGTCACCAAACCGTTCAGCCCGCGCGAACTCGTCGCCAGGGTCAAGGCGATCTTGAAGCGCAGCGGCAATGAACCCGCGCCTGAAAGGCGTCACGCCATCTTTATCGCCGGCGAACTCAGCCTCGATCGCCACGGCAGGACGGTCATGTTCGGCGACAGGGCCATCACGATGACGGCGCTCGAATTCGCCATCCTGGACGCATTGTTGTCACGCCCCGACATGGTCTTCAGCCGCGAACGACTGATGGAGGCGGCCTATGGCGCTGGAACCTATGTCGCCGACCGAACGATCGACAGTCATATCCGCAACATCAGGGCCAAGTTCCTGGCGGCCGGCGGCCAGGGGATCATCGCGACGGTTCACGGCATCGGCTTCAAACTCGGCGGTGAAATCGGGAGGAATGCCTGATGCCGGTACCGAAAGTCAGGATGAAATGGCGCCCGACGCTGGCGCTGATCGTCTATGTCGTGCTTCTCGCCGTCATGGCGCTGCCGATCCTGATCGTCATCTGGTTCCGCGCCGTGGAAGTGAGTTCGAACCGGATGGCGCCGGCGGAAGTGGTCGCCCTCGCCGTCGTCTTCATACTGACGCTCGGCGTCGCCTATGTGCTGACGCGCACCATCACCGGCCCGATCGACGCCTTGATCGCCCGCACGGAAGAGATCGCCCGCGGCGGTAAGCGGGCGATCCGGCCGCTGGACAGCTATGGAACGCGCGAGATCGCCGTCCTGTCGCAGAGCTTCCTCGATCTTGCAGGAAGACTGGTCGATCGCACCGAATATGTCCGCTCCTTTGCCGCCCACGTCTCCCACGAACTGAAATCGCCGCTGACGGCGATCCGCGGTGCGGCGGAGCTTTTGCGCGACGACGATGCCGAAAAGGCGATGACGAAGGCGCAGCGTTTGCACTTTCTCGATAATATCGTCGCCGAAGCAGCCCGGCTCGATGCGCTATTGCAGCGGCTGAAGGAACTTGCCCAAGCAGAAACCCCTCTAGCCGAAGGCAAAAGCAGCATCAGGGACATCCTGTCCTCGCTGCGCCGGCAATTTCCATCCCTCGATATCGCCGGTAAAGGCGATACGGACATATCGGTTGCTCTTCCCCGAGAAGCAGCCGGCATCGTTTTTGCCAATCTCGCCGAGAATGCCCTTCAGCATGGTGCCACGCTATTGGAACTCAGCGCGTCAGCCGATGCCCGGACAACCGTTGTCCTTGTCCGAGACGACGGCGGCGGTATTTCCGAGGCAAATCGCCAACATGTCTTTCAGCCGTTCTTTTCAACCCGCCGCGAACAGGGCGGCACCGGCATGGGTCTCGGCATCGTTCGCGCCATGCTGAGCTCCCATGGCGGTACGATCTGCCTGCTGCCGACGACCGGCGCAGGAGCAGAGTTCGAAATCACCATACCCGTGTAATTCTCGCATGGTTGGGAAGGATTCCTTTGTGCCTGAAGATCGTCCCCATGGTGATTGGAGACCTTCTCTGTGTGCTGCCGATCGCATGTTCGCTCATTTCAAAGACTTCGCGCGCCGGCTGAGGAAGCCGAGGTCGCGAGGATATGTTGATTGCTGCGGTCGCCCAAGTGCTTGCCGATTACCGGAGCGCCTGCGGCACGCAGTCCTGAACCCAAACGTCATCAAGCAAGCGGATTAGTTTCGAGGCTCTATCGCTATCAACGCAGCCTGCGCGATGACCTCTGCAATGCGTTCGGAGAGTGCCGGGTCGGAAACGGCGCGCGCGAGGGTAACACCGCCACTCAGCATGGCGAGGAGCAGGATCGCCTGGTCTTCCCGCACAATGTCGGATCGGCCGTCTATCTCCGGCAGGCCGGCGGCGACTTCTTCGACGAGGCGTTTGATCTCTGCCGTATAAGCGCTTCGCGTTTCATCGTCCGCACGCATCACATCGGGCGAAAGGCTCGGCAGAGCACAGCTCTCGCCCAGATCGCAGGTTCTTTTATAACCGAGATAGTAGCCGACGAAGGTCGTCAGCCAGTCTTTCGGTTGATTGGTCTTCAACGCGGCGATTCCTTGTCGCAGTTCTTCGAGGCCTTCCAGCACGGCTGTGCGAAAGGCTTCGGCCTTCGACTTGAAATGTCCGTAGAAGGCGCCGTTTGTCACGCCGGCGGCCTTCGTCAGCGCATCGATACCGGCACCGCCATAGCCGTCCTTGCGGAAGACCTGTCCTGCGGCTGCGAGGACGCGGGCGCGGGTTTCTGATTTGTGTTCGGCGCTATAACGCATGAATGCCTCAATAAGAGTGAACACTCTTTATCGCTTGCTAAGAGAGCGATCACTGTGTATCTATAAAGAGTGATCGGTATATCACAAGCGGTCACGATTCAAAGAGGGAGATATCCGATGCCTATCACACTCACCGTTCCGGAAGGCCTGCTCTCGCCGGAGGCCCAGGCGCAAGCCTTTGCCGGCTTGACGGACGCGTTGCTCGATGTAGCCGGTTTGACCGGCAATGCCTTCATGACCGCCAATGTCATCGGCACGATCAACGTGCTGCCGCGCGAGCACGTGCTTGCGGCGGGAAAGCCGATCGCTGCGGCATTCGTCGAACTCAAATTGCCGGAGGTCGCGCTGGTAAGCGCCGAAGCGAAACAGGCCTTCATCGAAAAAGCGGCCGATGTCGTCGAACAGGCCGCCGAAGGCCGGCTCAAGCGCGATCATATTTGGTCGAACATCGTCTACGCGCCCGAAGGGGCGTGGGGAATCGCCGGCCACAGCTACAGCAATGCGGATTTCGTCGGCGCCATCCAGGGCACGGCCGCCGCGTTGTAAGGGTCGCGGTGCATGCGCGGAAATCTCAGACCTGATTCAGCAATGCGTCGCCATCCGGCGGCGCGACGGAGCGAGATCATGCAGCTTGCCAACTATCTATTCTTTTCCACCGGCTGCGAGGAGGCGCTGGCCTTTTATGCCGAATGCGGGCTTGGCCGGGTCACGCAATTGAAGCGCCACGGCGCGGTCGGAATGCCCATTGCCAGCGAAGCTATGCTGGGCAAGGTGATGCACGCTCGCTTCGAAGGGCTTGGTGTCTTGTTCTTCGCCTCGGACAATCACGATGCGGAGCCGATGCGAGGCTCCGCCCACATGTTGATCTTGGATGACCGCGACAGGACCGACGGGCTTTTCGCCCGGCTCGCCGAAGGCGGCAAGATAACGACACCGCTCGCGGTCCAGCCATGGGGGAGCTATTACGGCAAACTCACCGATCGTTTTGGTGTCCAGTGGATGCTCGACTGCTTGGCGTGAGCATATGCCGCTCATGGGCGATATGCTTCGCTCTCCTCTCAGTGTCTGGCCATTATCGTGTCGTATAGCCGCCATCGATCACCAGCACTTCGCCGGTGACATAGCTTGCCGCTGCCGAGCAGAGGAACAAGGCGGCCCCCGCCACCTCTTCCGGCTGCCCGACCCGTCCCATAGGGGTCATGCTGCGCCAGGTCGGGAACCAGTCGGGATTGGCGATGCCGCCGCGCGACAGATCGGTCTCGATATAGCCCGGCGCAATGGCGTTGACGCGAATATTCTCGGCGGCAACTTCGCTGGCGAGGCTCTTCGTCATCATATGAACCGCCGCCTTGGAGGTGTTGTAGGCGACCTGGTTCTGGGGAATGTTGGAGACGATGCCCGACATCGAGCCGATATTGAGGATGACACCGCCGCCCTGACGCCGCATGGGGGCGAGTGCGGCGCGGCAGGCGCGGAAGACGGCGTCGACATTGACGGTCATGATCTCGCGCCAAATCGCGTCGGAGAACGCGCCGCTGTCGCCATGAATGGCGATGCCGGCATTGTTGACGAGGATGTCGAGCTGGCCCGCCCGTAGGAGCGTCTCCGTGACGAGCGCGTCGGCGGCATCGTCTTTCATCAGGTCGGCGGCGACGAAATCGCAATCGACACCGGCCTTGGCGAGCCTGTCCTCCGCCGCTGCATTGCGCGTCCTTCCCGTGATGAGGACTTTGGCGCCAGCCTCGCCGAGCGCCTCGGCGATGGCAAGCCCGATGCCGCGCGTGCCGCCGGTCACCAGCGCTACCTTTCCATCTAAGCGAAACCTATCGAAGATCATCTCCGTTTCCTTCCGTGATTTTCAGAGCCGGTACAAACGCGTCAGATATCCGTGCTCTGCGGCAGGATGACGAGATCGCGGATCGTGATGTTGCGCGGACGCGTCAGCATGAAGAGCACCGCTTCGGCCACCTCCTTCGGCTCCATCAGGCCGCCGGCGGCAAGTGCTTCATCCAACTTCTCCTGCGGCCAGTCGCTGAGAAGGGCCGTGACGACTGGGCCTGGAGCGACGGCGCCGACGCGCAAGCCATGTTTGGCCACCTGTCGCCTCAGTGTATGGACGAATGCCTGAACCGCATGTTTCGAGGCCGTGTAGATCGGCTCCCAGACGACGGGGATCAAGCCGGCGACGGAACTGGTGAGGATGATATCTCCGGTCCTGCGTTCGACCATGTGCGGCAGCACGGCATGCACCGAGCGGAAGGCGGCATTGACGTTCAGGTTGAGCATCCGGTCCCACGCGTCGGGGTCGCCGCCCAGTACCTCGCCGCCGATATAGGAGCCGGCATTGGCGTGGAAGATATCCAACTGGCCTGCCTTCTTCAGAATCTGCGGCATCATCCCTTCGACGCTTTTCGGATCGGTTAGATCGATGACCAACGGAATGGCGTTCGCGTCGAGTTTCGAGCAGATTTCCTTCAATGCCTCCTCGTTACGATCGACCAACACCACCTGGGCGCCGGCGGCAAGCAGGGCCTTGGCGCATTCGAGGCCGATACCCGATGCCGCTCCGGTGACGGCCGCGACTTTTCCAGACAGATCCTGTCTCATTTTCTTCCTCTGCTTTCTTGATGGGTTTTAGGCCCGGCCGTGCGAAATCCGCGATCGGCGTGCCAACGAGTCGACGATGACGGCGACGGCGAGAACGGCGCCGGTGATCATGTATCGAAGCGATGACGACAGATCGAGAAGCGTCAGCCCGCTGGCGATCGACTGAATGACGATGATGCCGAGAAGGGCTGAATAGGCGCTGCCGCGCCCGCCGAACAGGCTCGTGCCGCCGATGACCGCCGCAGCGATGGCGTTGAGATTGACGTCGCCGGTGCCGGCCTGCTGACTTGCTGTCGCCAGCCGGGCAGCTGAAAGCACGCCGCCGGTTGCCGCAAGCAAGGCGCATATGACGAAGGCGCTCGTATAGATGCGCGAGACGTTGATGCCAGAGCGGCGGGCGGCCTCCCTGTTGCCGCCGACGGCATGCATGGAGCGTCCCCATTTGGTGCGCATCAGCGCATAGTTCATGACGGCAACGAGTCCGACGAAAAGGCCGAACATCCATGGAACGCCGCGCGACTGGTTGAGATAGAATGCGACAGCTTCCAAGGCGGCGGTGATGATGACGGCGCGAAGGAGCAGCCCCCGGGCCGATTTCGCCGACAGGCCGGCTGCCCGCCGGCGCGCCGCCGTGCGGTAGCTGGAGAAGAAGAATGCAATGCCGGCAAGGGCTACCAGCAGATAGGCGATCGGGTCCGGCATGACCATGATCTGGCCGAAACTCACGAGCCAGGAACCATAGGGCAGATTGATCGAACCGGTCGCTCCGAGGATATAGAGCTGCAGGCCGAGAACCGCGAGCAGCCCGGATAGGGTGGAGACGAAGCTCGGCATGCCGAAGCGGTTGAACAGGAAGGCGTAGAGAGAGCCGATCAGAGCGCCGACGACCATGGCGACGAGGACCGCCAGGACCACCGGCCAGCCCTGGTTGACCCAGAAGACGCCGACCAGCGCCGAGGCGAAGCCGCTGACCGAGCCGACGGAAAGATCGATCTCGCCCACCATCAGGATGCAGACGATACCCAGCGAGATGACGCCGACCGTCGAGCAGTCGAACAGCATGTTGACGAGATTGGCGCTGGAGAGAAACACTGGATTGAGCGCTTGGAACACCGTCCAGATGATTGCCAGGCCAACAATGACCGGCAGCGAGCCGAGGTCGCCGGCGCGGATGCGATCCCAAAAGGCGCGGATTGAGCCGGCAAGACTATCGTCATGGCGCACTCTTTCGTCACGCCGGTCGAGGAGCGCAGGTGCTGCCGGTTCATTCTGGATGGTCTTCATCATGGCCTGCCCTCCTCGTTCTGCTGGCTTTGCGCCTGGCGGCGCGACGCGCGGCGGGAGACGGAATTGTTGGATGCGCCGGTGATCGCGCTGACGAGCTCTTCGTTGGAAGCATCGGGCAGCAGAGTGCCGTTGTTGCGGCCGAGCCGAAGGACGACAATGCGATCGGCAACGGCGCGCACATCCTCCATATTGTGGCTGATCATGATGACGGCGAGTCCGCGTTCCCGTACGCGCTCGATCAGATCCAGCACTTCGGCGGTCTGGGCAACGCCAAGCGCTGCGGTGGGTTCGTCGAGCATGATCAGTTTCGGCTCGAGCAGCAGCGATCGGGCGATCGCCACGGTCTGGCGCTGTCCGCCGGACAATGAGGCGACGGGCTCGCGTACGCTTGGGATTCGGGCCGAAAGCTCGTTCAAAAGCTTCCAGGCACGGATCTCCATGGCGACCTCATCGAGCTGGAAAGGATTGAGCTCCTTGCCGAGAAAGATATTGGCGACGACATCGAGATTCTCGCAAAGCGCCAAATCCTGAAAGACGGTTGCAATGCCGAGCCCGAGGGCAGCACTTGGGCTCGGCAGATTGACTGGCTCACCCTCAAACAGGATCGCGCCTGAGCTTGGTTGGTGTACACCGGCCAGGATCTTGACCAGCGTCGATTTGCCGGCGCCGTTGTCGCCGACGAGTGCCACGACCTCGCCGGCATGGACATCGAGTTCGATATCGGTGAGTGCCGACACCGCCCCGAAGTTCTTCGATATTCCGCGCAGGCTGAGGACGGGCTGGCGGGAAGGGTCAAGAGTATGAGAGGTTTCAGACATCGCCTGGCCTTTTGGAAAAAGCGAAACGGCAAGCGCGACCGGCGGACCGGCCGCGCTTTCCCTTGGTTCGATTACTTGGTGATGCCGAGCTTCTTGCAGCCGTCGGCGTAGCGGCCGGTGCACAGCTCCTCGGCGGTGTTGATCTTCTTGTCGATGATCTCGGCCTTGAGGTTCTCGGCAGTGACGACCGCAGGCACGAAAAGCTGTGCCGGCGTGTCGTAAAGCGTCATTTCGGCCTTCGGCGTTTCTCCAGCCAGGAGCTTGACGGCAACGTCGGCAGCGGCAGCCGCAACGATTTCGCTCGGTTTGGAGATCGTGTTGTACTGATCCCCCGATATGATCAGCTGCAGTGCAGCGATCGTCGCATCATTGCCGGTCACCGGCGGCACGGGATCGACACCCGCTGCCTTGAAGGCTGCAATGGCGCCGCCACCGGTGCCGTCATTGGCGGCGACCACGCCGACGATCTGTTTGCTGAAGCGGGTGATCTGACCGGCTGCCCATTGCTGGGCATTCGCCGGCTGCCAGTTCGGCGTGTCGAATTCGGCAAGCGTCTTGTATCCGCCACTGGCAAGACCATCGTGAATACCGTCTTTGATCAGCCCGGCAGCCGCGTCGGTCGGTGAACCGTTGATCTGCAGGATGCCGCCGCCATCGGTCGGCACTTTCTTAGCCTTCAGATGCTGGACGAGCGATTCCGCGATTGCCTTGCCGATCGCCTTGTTATCGAAGGAGACGTAGAAATCGGCTTTCCCCTTCGGGATAGGACGGTCATAGGCAATGACCTTAACGCCCTGGCTCTGGGCGAGCTGGACGAGAGACGCGGCGGCTGCCGAATCCACCGGATCGAGCACGATAACCTTGGCGCCCTGGGTAATGGCCGAATTGAACTGCTGCTGCTGTTTGGCAATATCGGCATCGGCATTCTGATAGAGAACCTTGCACGAGGCGCAAAGCTTCTTCATTTCCGCGACGAATCCTGGATGGTCGTGCTCTTCGTAACGGGTCGAGCCCTGGTCGGGCATAAGGAATGCGACCGTCGCATCCGAAACGGCGTTTTGCGCGAAGGCGGACGTGCCGCCGAGCAGGGATAGGACAACTGCTGTCGCACCTGCCACCTTGGTTGAGAATTTCATCATTTCCATATCCTCCCGTTGGAAAAAAATTGTGTAGCTTCTTCGTTGCAGTGTTTCGCTGTGGCCGTTCGGCTGAGCGAACCGCCACGCCTGTCCCGGCGGTTTGCCGTTTTCTGAGGACAAGCGTCTCCTCTCGCGAACCGCTCACTGCGCGCTCGCGTTCAATCAATGTCAGTTTTCGTTCCTCCTCCTCGTCCTCCCTATCGCCGTCTTCGGCGAAACGTCGTCCTATTCCCGGGTTCCTGTTCGCTCGGCTGGCTCAGGCCGCTTTCGCTATGTTGATATTGTCGCCCAATAGCCGCCGGAAACGGGAAGGCGTCATGCCTTTTTCCGCGAGAAATTGCCGGTTGAAATTGGACAGATTGTTGAAGCCGACCTCGAAGCAGATGTCGGTGATCGATGCATGGTCGTCGCTCATCAAGATCTGACAGGCGAGGTTGATGCGCAGTCGCTTCACATATTGCACCAGCGACATGCCGGTATGGCGGCGGAAGGCGCGCGAAAAGGCCCCGGCCGATTGCCCGGCAATCCTGGCGAGATCGGCTTCATCGAAGGATTTGGTCAGATTTTCCCTGATGTAGGCGAGTGCCTTGTTGATGCCGGCCGACATGTAGCCCGACGGATCGGGCAGATAGTTCGGGCTGGCAAGAAACTGGGAATCCTGCGCCCGGCTGAGCAGGCCGACGATCATCATGAAGAGCTCGATGCGACGCACACCGTGAGCCTGCTGCACCTCGTTCATCAGGGGAGCAACCTGCCGGCTGGTCTCGGCGCCGAAGAGCACGCCGCGGCGGGAGGCTTCGAGAACCGGATCGAACGGGCCGAGCTCGGCCAGCACCTTCATGGTGTCGCTGATGAAATTCTCGCTGAACTGGATGAGCTGGCATCGAAGCGGAATGCTCGATCCTTTCGGGACATCGCTGATCCAGTTATGAGGAAGATTAGGCCCGGCAAGCACAAGGTTGCCTGGCTCGAACTCGCCGATGAAGTCGCCAACGAAATATCGTCCGGTTGTCGCCACGACGAGATGAAGTTCGTATTCCGGATGAAAATGCCAACGAACCGTATGATAGGGATAGCCATGCGCCTTCGTTGCGAAGGATTCGCCCGGTCTGATCTGAATGACTTCCAAGTCAGGTTCCATTGTTTCCTCCTCCGAGGACGGGTGGTAAGCCCGCGTGCCAAATTCCCTTTTTGGCTTTATTGTTAAGCGGAGTGTAGTGGGCACGTCTCACGCCCGCCACCACGATTCCCAGGCAAAACTGATACTTTTTTGACGATCGACGCTTCGCAGCTGGCGGAAAGACGACAGCAATCGGCATTGCACATCATCCGAGGACATGCTTCAGCCGGCCAAGGCGGCAATGACGTTTCTGACCAGTGCAGAGGAGGACAGCCGGCTCGTGGCACAGCTCGGGGCGCCGATCGCGCCGACCCGTACGGAAACGCCGCCGCGCGCATTGGCGATCGCAAACATCGACTCGTCGGTCAGATCATCGCCGATGGTAATCGGGCAGCGGTTCCTGAAAGGGTCGGACTGGAAAAACCGTTCCAGCGCATCGCCCTTGCTCGATCGTGCGGGACGCAGCTCGAAGACCATCTTGCCGAGCTGCAACGCCCAGTTCGACCCTGCTAGCTCCGCATAGTGGTGCATGCGGTCCTCGAGTACCTTTTCATATTCGGGCGCGAGCCGGTAATGGGCGGCAACGGCGGCGCCCTTGTCCTCGATCAAGACTCCCGGATAGTGCTCGGCTTCCGCAGTCAGCGCGTGCTTCAGCGCCTGAAACTCAGGTGTCGCATCGACCGTCTGCATTCCCGCGGCGCTCCTGATTTCCGCGCCATGAAGGCCTGCCGTCGGAAATGCAAAGGGTTTGAACAGCGTGTCTGCATAAGCAAGCGACCGTCCGGTGACCAGTGCCAAGGCGCCGCCAAGCTTGTTCGACAGGCGGTGAAGTTGCCCGGGAAGCGCCTCCGGAACTTCGATCGCGTCCGGCGTGGGCGCAAGATTGAGCAGCGTCCCGTCGATATCGAGAAACATCGCCCAATGATCCGGCTCTTCCAAGACCAGTGAAAGCATTTCCTGGGTGGCGCTATCGTCCTGCACGGGATTCTCCAAACGCTGCAGTCATTGAAGCTAGGTCGCCAAGCGATGAGGGCAAGGTGAGCTTTCCGACTCCGGAACATCAAGCGGCTGGTCCGCGTTGTATCTCGCCGCCCGTTCGAGCACTCGCGCCGTAGAAGGTATTTTGATGGCCAAAAGCAGTTCCGAGCCCCGTGATGAGCTCAATGCCCCGCTGGCACATGGCGCGTTAAACCTGCCATTGGTGACGATCGACGACTACAACAACGAGCTGCGTGACAAGAATGGTTTCGTTGGCGACAACGCCAACAAGAAGACTTTTCAAATGAAGCTTGACGATTGGAGAAAACGCATCCGCAAGGTCGGAGACGACCCGATCGGCAAGACCGCGACGGCGAAGCTTTCCAAGAAGAAGATCGATGCCTTCCTCAAGGGCGACGACATGGAGGCAGCGGCATTGATCATGGGGGCGGTGGAAGACTTCGCTCAGGACTTTGCCGACGTGATCGGAAAGTTCCTTAAGGACAAGCGCTGGGTCAAGACGGAACGCATCGTCGTTGGCGGCGGCTTCCGGCAGAGCCGGTTCGGCGAGCTGACCATCGCCAGGACCATGGTTATTCTCAAGGCGGCCGGCATAGACGTCGAGGTCGTGCCGATCGTTCACCATCCTGACGAGGCTGGACTGATCGGCTCGGTCCACCTGATGCCGCGCTGGATGTTCAAGGGCCACGAGGCGATCCTGGCCGTTGATATCGGCGGCACTAACGTTCGCGCCGGCGTCGTAAAATTCGGAAAGGACGACGCGCCGAACTTCGCGGATGCGAGCGTATGGGAATCAGCCATCTGGCGTCATGCCGATGATGAGCCAAGTCGCACCGCAACCATCGAGAAGTTGGCCGCGATGTTGCACGAACTGATCGGCAAGGCGGAGAAGGCCAATCTCAAACCTGCGCCCATCATCGGGATCGCCTGCCCCGGCATCATCAAAGCCGATGGCTCAATCGAACGCGGCGGACAGAACCTGCCGGGCGGAAACTGGGAAAGCGACAGCTTCAACCTTCCCGCCGCGCTGATGAAGGCCATTCCTGAGATTGGTGACGACAGCACATTCGTGATGATGCACAACGACGCCGTCGTGCAGGGATTGTCGCAGATCCCATTTATGACCGACGTGTCGAGGTGGGCGGTACTGACGATCGGTACGGGTCTGGGCAATGCGCATTTCACGAATCGAGAGGCAACGAAGGCGCGATAGGCTCCAACTCCACTGCCCGGGGCGAACCAACCAAAAAAGCCCCGACAGGAAAGAGTGCCCGTTTGCGGAAGATGGAGATGCGATTTGGTCAACCGGGTTAGCGGCAGCTCTGGAGGCCCCTCCCCTTTTTCGCTTGGGAAAAGATGGTGATAACTGCCACGGGTTGTTCTCGGCGGGTTCAAATTGCGCTTATCTCTCCGGCGTCACACAGGCCATGCGCAGACGAAAGATGGATCATGAACTTCAAGGGAATAAGCGCTCCGCTCAATGCTGTCCGTCTCGAACAAATGCTCGGGCTCGTTCCGTCACGCCGCGATCCTGAAACCCGTGATGCAAACGACAAATCTTCCGGCAATGAACCCGCCCGCGGGCTGGAGGCCGAAAACCAGTACCGTTCGCCTGCCTAAATGAGACGATCTGTGCAAGGTGACGGAAGCTGTTCGCGATGCGTCGGCAATGGCGTTTAGCGCGCAAAATTACCCGATTTATCAGTATTGCGTGAATGCCGACCGAGACCGCGATTGCTGAGAAGCCAAGATCGCCAGTCAGGCGCATGAAATCAATACCAACGCCACGGCGATCATGGCGGCGGCGCACGAGCAATCAACTGCGTTCGGCCTTGATGCCGACGGCTTTAAAGTCTGCCTCGCTTCCAAACAGCGAAGACATCGCCGACCGTTGAGACGCGGCACTGTTCGATTCGATATCCCTTCATTGAAACGGTCAGCAAGCCCCAAGGCGATCAGCCTCGGTGGCAACAGGAAAATGCTGCGCTGCCAAAAAAATCGCCACGCATTTCACTGCGCGTTTTTTCGGCAGTACCCATTGACAATTCATCCTTCATGGCACTTGATACATTATTCCAGTAAAACAGACATACGTCCATTATACTGGAATAATGGGAACCATCCATAAGGGGAACGCCATGACCATTTCCTTTCGCACCGGCGTGATGTCGCTGGTCGCCGCCGCCATGTTGTCCACGCCTGTGCTGGCCGACGGCAGCAAGCTCGATGAAGTGCTGGCCCGCGGCCACCTCGTCCTCGGCACGGGCAGCACCAACGCGCCTTGGCACTTTAAGAGCGCAGACGACAAGCTTCAGGGCTTCGACGTCGACATGGGCCATATCATCGCCAAAGCTCTCTTCGGCGATCCTGAGAAAATTGAATATGTGAACCAGTCCTCCGACGCCCGCATCCCGAACATTACCACTGACAAGGTCGACATCACCTGCCAGTTCATGACCGTTACCGGCGAACGCGCCCAGCAGGTTGCCTTTACCATTCCCTATTATCGCGAGGGTGTGGGCCTGATGCTCAAGGCGGACGCAAAATATGCCGACTACGCCGCTCTCAAGGCGGCTGGTTCTTCCGTCACCATCTCGGTTCTCCAGAACGTCTACGCCGAGACAATGGTGCATGCGGCATTGCCGGAGGCGGCCGTCGATCAGTATGATTCCGTCGACCTGATCTATCAGGCCCTGGAGTCGGGACGCGCCGACGCCGTCGCCACCGACCAGTCGTCGCTCGCCTGGTACATGACCCAAAATCCGGGCCGCTATAAGGACGCTGGTTACGGCTGGAACCCGCAGACCTACGCCTGCGCGGTCAAGCGCGGCGACCAGGACTGGCTGAACTTCGTCAACACCGCCCTGCATGAAGCCATGACCGGCGTCGAGTTCGACTTCTACGCCAAGTCCTTCAAGACCTGGTTCGGCAAGGATCTGACGCCACCGCAGATCGGCTTTCCTGTTGAATTCAAGTAACGGCCATGCGGAGCGGGACTGTTCTCCCGCTCCGCTGCGCAGGATGATTTCACGCCGGGTCGTCCTGAAATCTGAATCCTGTTTTCAATTAAACAGTGCGAGCATGATGTCATAAGAAAACCGCGCACAATTTTCGGCATCATGTTCAGTCTGAAAGGGCGGCCCGTATGGGTTACACGTTGAATTTCGGCGCCGTCTGGCGCAATTTCGATTTCCTTTTGAGCGGGCTCGCGCTCAGCCTCGGCCTTGCGGTGATCTCGATCCTGATCGGGGCTGCGATCGGTCTCGCCGTGGCATTCGCGCTGACGTCCAAAAGCCGCTTCGCGGTCGTGCCTGCACGGCTCTATGTCACGGTAATCCGCAACCTGCCGATTCTCGTCCTGGTGCTTTTCGTCTTTTTCGCGCTGCCGCAGATGGGCTTGCGCCTCGACAAGATAAAAAGCTTCGTGCTGGTCCTATCGCTCTATTCCGGCGCCTATCTGGCCGAGGTGTTCCGCGCCGGGCTGTTGTCGATCCCGAGAGGATTGACGGAAGCCGGCCTCGCCATCGGCCTGACGGGAATGCAGATCCGCAGCTCTATCATCGCGCCGTTGATGCTGCGTAACGTGCTGCCATCGTTATCCTCGACGATCATCTCGCTCTTCAAGGACACCTCGCTCGCCGCCGCCATCGCCGTGCCGGAGCTGACCTTTGCTGCCCGCAAGATCAATGTCGAGAGCTTTCGCGTCATCGAAACCTGGATGGTCACATCGGCCCTCTACGTCGTGACCTGTTTCCTCATCGCTGCCGTGATGCGCTTCGTCGAGCGCCGCCTGGCCCTGCCGAGATAGACCTGATGACCCACACCTTTCTCGAACAACTCTGGATCGCCCGCTACGTCATCATCAATGGCGTCGGTGTGACCGTATCGATCTCTCTGCTGGCCATCCTCGCGGGTTCCGTCCTCGGCGTTTTCGTCGGCCTGGCGCTCGTCTATGGCGGCGTTGTTTTACGTGTGGCCGTGCGCGCCTATACCGATATCATCCGCGGCACGCCGGTGCTGGTGCTGGTGCTGGCGAGCTACTATGTCTCTGCCGCTGTCGGTCTCGATCTCGGGCCGTTTTCAGCCGGTGTGCTCGCCCTTGCTATCTTCTGCTCCTCGCATGTCGGCGAAATCGTCCGCGGTGCGCTTCAGGCGATCCCGAAGGGGCAGACTGAAGCCGCCAAGGCGATCGGCCTGACCTTTACCCAGACCTTCACCTCGGTGCTGTGGCCGCAGGCCATGCGCCAGTGCCTGCCGGCCTGGGTGAATACCGCCGCCGAGATGGTGAAGGCCTCGACGCTGCTCTCGGTCATCGGCGTCGCGGAGCTTCTGCTGCGCACGCAGGAGATCATCTCCCGCAATTTCATGAGCCTCCAGTTCTATTTCCTGGCCGGCGGTCTCTATTTCATCGTCAATTACGGCATCGAGCACTTCGGCAAATATGTCGAGCGCAAGACCGCCCTGCCGTCCTGAGGAGTTCCCCCGATGGCCAACACCATTCTCGACATCAAAGGCCTGCGCAAGACTTACGGCATCCACGAGGTTCTCAAAGGCGTCGATTGCGCCGTAGCGGAAGGCGAGGTCATTTCCATCATCGGCTCGTCCGGCTCCGGGAAAACCACTTTGCTGCGCTGCGTCAACATGCTGGAGGAATTCCAGGGCGGCACGATCAGCCTCGATGGCGAGGAGATCGGCTACCGCGCCGAAGGCGCTACGCGGCGCCGCAAGAGCGAGAAGGAAATTGCACGCCAGCGCGCGCTGACCGGCATGGCTTTTCAGCAGTTCAATCTCTTCCCGCATATGAGTGCCGCTGAAAACGTCATGCTCGGTCTCGTCAAGGTGAAGAAAATGACGAAGCCGGAAGCCCGCGCCATCGCGGAAAAATGGCTCGATCGTGTCGGCCTCGCCGCGCGCACCAACCACTATCCCGGACAGCTTTCCGGCGGCCAGCAGCAGCGCGTCGCGATCGCCCGCGCCATCGCCATGTCGCCGAGGCTGATGCTGTTCGACGAAGTGACCTCGGCGCTGGATCCGGAGCTGGTGGGCGAAGTGCTGCAGGTCATCAAGGGGCTTGCCTCCGACGGCATGACCATGCTGCTCGTCACCCATGAAATGCGCTTCGCCTACGAGGTTTCATCGCGCGTCATCTTCATGAACCAGGGCGTTATCTGCGAGGAGGGAGATCCGAAGGAAATGTTCGTGCGGCCGAAGACCGAACGGCTCGCAGAATTCCTCAAAACCTCGAGTTTCAACTAATGCATGTCGCCCGGAAGTGTGCAGCGGTTCCGGGACAACGACATGCATAAAAACAAAGGGCAAAAGCGCGTCGCATGCATCAAATTTGATGCGACGCGCTTTAGACGAAAAAGAGGCCGCGTGGACCATCAGCGTTGCTTACCTGCATGGCGCCCGATCCAAGGCGAGTTTCGACGCGCGGCCGCTCCTTCTTCAAGAAAGAAATCTGCCAACAGGGCAACCGATCGAGGGAACTGTTAGTCCTCGTTGCCAGTGGGCGCCGGCGGCAATGACGACCGGACCAAATGTCGGGACGAGGAGGTGCGGGCGCGCGCACAAATTTCGGTCAATCTGCATTCCCGGCAGGCAAATTCCCGGCCAAGCCTTCGAGACATCTTGAAAATCCTGAACGCAGGATTTTGGCATATGCTTTGCTTTCTCTCTTTTATGCAAGATAGCCACACACCCGAGACCGCGCAGAAGTCCATCGAGGCAACGATCGTCTCCGGGATCCTTTCGGCAAAGATTCGGCCCGGTACGCGTCTCAGCGAAAACCAGCTGGCCGCGCTCTTCGGGGTGTCCCGGACCCGGGTCAGGGAAGCCATGATGCGCTTGGAGACACGCGGCACCGTGCATGTAAGTCCCCGGCGGGGTTGGTTTGTCGTTGAGCCGTCCGCAGAAGAGGCGATCGCTGTCTATGAGGCACGGCGTGTCGTCGAGGCTGGATCGCTGCGCGGCATGCGCGTGCTGACAGATGACGGACGCAAGGCTCTTGCCGCAACATTTGAACGAGGAAAAAAGCGCAATGGCTGCCGCCGATCGCCAGCGCTTGACCTATTTGATGGGCGATTTCCACATCCGCATCGCCGAATTGAGCGGGAACGCCATCATCGTCGATATCCTTCGCGATCTAACGGCGAGGACGATCCTCATTTCGATGCTCTATCAGTCTGAATTTCACGCAGCGCAATCTCATGACGGGCATTGCCGTATCTTCGAGGCCATGCAGGCGGGCGATTTCTTCAGAGCTGCGGCGCTTTCTGTCGAACATCTTGATGAAGTGGAAATGGGCCTCGACCTCACCACGCGCCCGGACCCGCTCTCGGAACTGCGCAGCTCCCTCTCACTCCCTCCCAAGACCGTGTCCTCCTCTCCTCCATCGTTAAACTTCAAAACCACAACTCCAAAGGAGCAATGAACACATGCTGACAAGACGAGCACTCATCGGAATCGCGACCCTGGCGGCAAGCTTCGGCTTCAGCTCGCCGTCTCACGCCGATACTCTCTCCGACATCATGGCACGCGGTACGCTGCGCGTCGCTGTGCCGCAGGATCTTCCGCCCTTCGGCAGTGTCGGCACCGATATGGCGCCGATGGGCTATGACATCGATATGGCCAATCTCATTGCCGAAAAGCTGGGCGTCAAAGCCGAGCTCGTGCCGGTCACCAGCGCCAACCGCGTTCCCTATCTGCAGACGAACAAAGTCGACTTGGTCATTTCCAGCCTCGGAAAAAATGCGGAGCGTGAAAAGGTGATCGATTTCTCTGTCGCCTACGCCCCCTTTTTCAACGGCGTTTTCGCGCCGGCCGATCTTTCGGTCGCCAAGGCGGAAGATCTCGCCGGCAAGAGCATCGGCGTTACGCGCGGCGCCGTGGAGGACTTGGAGCTGACGAAGATCGCGCCGGCCGACGCGACGATCAAGCGTTACGAGGACAATAACGGCACTATCTCGGCCTTCCTGTCCGGCCAGGTTGACACTGTCGCTACCGGCAACGTGGTGGCTGCTGCGATCCTCGCCAAAAATCCCCCCAAGCGCCCCGAGCTGAAGTTCCTCATCAAGAACTCGCCCTGCTACATCGGTCTCAACAAGGAGCAGACGGCTCTTCTGGAGAAGGTAAACGGCATTATTGCTGCCGCCAAAGCCGATGGCGCGCTGAACACCATATCGCAGAAGTGGCTCGGCACCGATCTCCCGTCGGATCTGTAAGGAAACCGGTTTCACGGACGTCATCCCGCACTGGCTGGCGGGATGACATCCGCTCCGTCACCGCAAGAGGGGAGAATTTCTTGAGCTACCATTTCGAATTCGGCTGGCTGCTTCAATATTACCCTGAGATCATCAAGGGCATACTGATCACCTTGGAGCTTATCGCGGTCGGCGGAGTGCTCGGCATTTCGCTCGGCATCTTCTGCGCCTGGGTGCGCGCACTCGGCCCGATCTGGCTGAAGCCTGCCATTGCCACCTATGTCGAACTGATCCGCAACACGCCGTTCCTGATCCAGCTGTTTTTCATCTTCTTCGGGTTGCCATCGCTCGGCTTCCGGCTTTCCGAACTGACGGCCGCCAACCTCGCGATGGTCGTCAACCTCGGCGCCTATAGCTGCGAGATTATCCGCGCCGGCATCCAGGCAACCCCGAAGGGTCAGTTCGAAGCAGGCGAAAGCCTTGCCATGACGCGCTTCGAAACTTTCCGCTATGTCGTTCTCGTGCCGTCACTGCAGCGCATCTGGCCGGCGCTGTCGTCGCAAGTCGTCATCGTCATGCTCGGCTCATCGGTCGTGTCGCAGATCGCTGCCGAGGATCTGACCTTTGCCGCGAACTTCATACAATCGCGAACCTTCCGCGCCTTCGAGGCCTACATCGTCTCGACAACCATCTATCTGATGCTGGCAATCCTGCTCCGGCAGGTGCTGGCGATCGTCGGCGGCTTTATTTTCCCGCGGAGAGAAGCACGATGATCGAGTTCACATTCTGGGATATCCTGCGCAACCTGTTGCTCGCCACTCGCTGGACGATCCTGCTTTCGCTCGTCTCGTTCGTCGGCGGCGGTGCGGTCGGACTGGGATTGCTGTTCCTGCGCATCGGCAAGCGCAAGGCATTCAAGGTGCTCGCGAAATATTACATCGAACTTTTCCAGGGCACCCCGCTGCTGATGCAGCTCTTCATCGCTTTTTTCGGTCTCGGCCTTTTCGGCATCGATGTGCCGGCCTGGCTTGCTGCTGGGCTGGCGCTCACCCTGTGGAGCGCCGCCTTCCTCGCCGAAATCTGGCGAGGCTGCGTTGAAGCGGTCGCCGGGGGGCAATGGGAAGCCTCAGCCAGCCTTGGCATGGGCCGGCTGCAGCAGATGCGTTACGTCATCCTCCCGCAGGCGTTGAGGGTCGCCATACCGCCCACGGTCGGCTTCTCCGTGCAAATCGTCAAGGGAACAGCGCTGACCTCGATCATCGGCTTCGTCGAATTGTCGAAAGCGGGCACGGTGGTCACCAATGCGACCTTCCAACCCTTCATCGTCTACGGGCTCGTCGCCCTTATCTACTTTGCCCTTTGCTGGCCTTTGTCAAAAAGCAGCCAGATCCTGGAAAGGAAGCTTAATGTCGCTCATCGAAATCACTGAAGTCCGAAAGAGCTTCGGAACCACAGAAGTGCTGAAAGGCATCAATCTCGATGTGGAGGTGGGCGAAGTCATCGCCATTATCGGCAAAAGCGGTTCGGGCAAATCGACCCTGCTTCGCTGCATCAACGGCCTGGAGACCATCACCGACGGCTCCATCTCCGTGGCCGGTGCGCAACTCATCGGTGACGAGATGCATCTCAAGGCGCTGCGCCTTAAGGTCGGCATGATCTTTCAGCAGTTCAACCTCTTTCCCCACCTGACCGTTGGCGGCAACGTCATGCTGTCTCAGACCGTGGTCAAGAGGACTTCAAAGCCCGATGCCGAAGCCATCGCCCGCAAGATGCTGGAGCGCGTGGGGCTGGCCCACAGGTTCGACGCCTATCCCGATGAGCTCTCGGGTGGTCAGCAGCAACGCGTCGCCATCGCCCGCGCGCTCGCCATGCAGCCGAGCGCGCTTCTTTGCGACGAGATCACCTCGGCGCTGGATCCGGAGCTGGTTGCCGAAGTTCTGGCCGTCGTGCGCGAGCTTGCCGCTGAGGGAATGACGCTGCTGATGGTAACGCACGAGATGAAGTTTGCCCGCGACGTCTGCAGCCGCGTCGTCTTCATGCATCAGGGCCGGGTCCACGAAGTCGGCGTCCCGGAGGAAGTCTTCGCCAATCCACAGACTGCAGAACTGAAACAGTTTCTTGGCGTCAGCTAAGACGCAGTGACAACAGCCACCGTGGTGGACGCGCATTTCGCGTGCTGCGTTTGTGCCTCGATTACTCGTTCGGTGCGAACACCCTTACTGTTCCAGCTGCCGCCAACCCGATATAGGCGCCTTGCCCGCATCCCATATCGGCGAGCGATGACGCCCGAGTTTCTCGGCAATGATTTCAATTGATGCCGGCCATGCGCTGCCGAGCGATCTTGCAGCGTTTATCCAGGTTGACGTGAGAGTAGGTGAGGTTCATTGCGCTTTCCTTGCGGGTGATAAATCATTACCCGTCGCAAGTCAGGCTTCATCCTTGACCCCACCCTTCAAAAGCAACCAATGAATCGCACCAACATCAATTTTGCTCCTCCTATCCTCTCGTGCAAACATCAGAAAACCTTCTCATGACTAATCCTGTCAGCGTCTATTCATTGCCCGGAACGGGCTTTTTCGATCTGGCTCCGGCTGCGGGCGGCGAGCCTTATCGCATATTCCTGTCCATTCCGACGGAGAGACCGCCGGCAGGAGGATGGCCGCTTCTGGTTATGACCGACGGCAATGCCACTTTTCCCTTCGCGGTGGCCAGCCTGGTCACGCAGGCACCTTATCCCACGGGCACGAATGTCGATTGGGGGGTGATCGCGGCGATCGGCTACCCGTCTGACGAGCCCTATGATGCGCTCCGCCGGTCTTGGGACCTCGGTCCTCCGCCGGTTAAATCCTATCCGCCCTTCGTTGAGGGCGGTCCTCCGGTTGTCATCGGAGGGACCGGTAAACTGGTGGATTTCATCGAGAACGAGTTGATACCGCGGATTGCGGAGATGGTGACCCTGGATCCGCTGCGCCGATCGCTTTTCGGGCATTCCTTCGGCGGCCTCTTTACCCTCTATGCCTTGTTCGAGCGTCCGGGTCTGTTTGCCAATTGGATTGCGGCCAGCCCAACCATCTATTGGGAGAACAGTGAAATCCTCAACAATGAGGCGCAGCGTCAACTCATCCCGGGAAATTCCGCCTTCCTGCATTTGTCCGCCGGAGAATACGAAGGCGATGAACTGGCACCCTTTCAGTATCGGAACGAGGATGCCGCCATACGCCTGGAGAAGAGGAAGATGGAGCGGACGATCCTCCTGGCGCAGGAGATGGCGGAGCGATTAAATAGCACGGCCGACGGGTTGCGTGCCGAATTCGAGCTTTACGCCGGTGAGACCCACATGTCCGTTCTTGCGACCGCCGTGAAACGTGCGGTCAGCATCGCGTTCGCGGTCGGAGGATCGACCGACAGGTGAGGTTCTTTGCAAGGGTTTCGTCGGTGATCTGTTCCCGGCCACCGCTGCCGGCCTTCGGTCCGGCGCCTATGGCGAGGTATGTACGCCATCGAGCATCTGCCGCGCCTCGGCCCTTGGCGCGGCGACGGAATGACGCTTGACGAGCGAGCATTCGAGCTTGGCAATCGGATAGCGTTTGCCGGGCATGGTTTCCGGGTTGAGATGTTCGATCGCCCATTGCCCCATGGCAAGATGTGGAAGGACCGAAGTCGTCAGCGGGGGGACGAGATGCCGTGAAATTTCCTCGTCGTCATAACCCACCACCGACATGTCCTGGGGAATGCGAAGCCCTGCATCCTTGAGCGCTTCATAACACCCGATGGCGGTGCGGTCGTTCTGACAGAAGATCGCGGTCGGCGGCTCTTTCAGAGCAAGCAGCTTCATCGTGGAGGCATAGCCGGCACCGGCCGACCAGTCGCCTTCGATGACCAATTCCGGATCGAAGGGGATATCGGCGGTCGAAAGCGCGCGCCGATATCCGGTCAGGCGGTCCTGTGCAGCCTGCATCCAGATTTCACCGGTGATCGTCGCGATGCGATGGTGCCCGTGCGTGATCAGATGCCGGGTGGAGCTCTGCCCTCCGGCGATCTCGCTCGGCACCACCGCCGGAAAGGCATGGTCCGCCGTATAACAATTCAGCAGGACCGTCGGGATGTTGAGCTTGCTGACGTAAGAAGGAAGCTCTACCTGGCGGGTATAGATCGTCATATAGATGAGCGCCGAAATGCCTCCGCTCGTCAACGCCTTGATGGCTTTCGGCTCCATGACGGGATCACTGAGTGTCTGGGTTACCAACAGGACATTGCCGGCGTTCCATGAGGCTTGCCGCGCGCCTTCGATCGCAACGATCGCTTCCGGGCTGGTGGCGAGTTGATCCACCGCGAAACCGATCACATTGTCCAGCCCCGAATAAGAGGCTTTCGTCGTATAAGTCGTTCCCGTGTAGCCAAGTGCGCGCGCCGCCTCCCATACGCGGTCGCGGGTCTGCTGTGAGATACGGGTGCCGGGTGTATCGTTGAGAACGAAGGACACGGCCGCCTGCGAGCAGCCGGCGGCGGCGGCGATATCCATCATCGTCACGCGGGCAGGCTTGTCCGCGGCGGGCTTATTGCTCTTTTGGGTCGTGGGTTGTCGCATTCGCGGAAAACTGTCTTTGCCTGGATTTGCCGTTTTGGTAATTACTATTAGCATCCATCTGAAAGCGCTGGCAATTGCATCAATTGCTGCAACGCCGCCAGTTAATGGTAATTTCCAGTACAAAATCGCGTCCGTGTCGACGCACGATGAAATGTTTTGATCTGGATTGATAATACTATTTACTAATTAAAATTCTTCTATACCGTCACGGAGCGATCGGAACCAATGCCACTCGTCGCTTTGCGGCGGCCCTGGGAGGGGGCGCATCCGGCCGGCCGTAAGTCGAAAACGGGCCCATGCACTGCGGCCCCTCGGGAGGTGTATTATGAAACAGCTGAAACGCAATGCAGCCTTGTTCTTCGCCGGGTTGATGCTGAGCGCGGCCCCGATTGCCGTATCCCATGCCGCCGACAAACCGACGCTTGCATTCGTCGTCAACGGAGCGTCCGACTTCTGGAAAGCCGCAGAGGCCGGTGTGAAGAAGGCGCAGGCCGAAATGCCGGACTATCAGATGGAGCTGAAATACCCTGAGCAGGCATCGGTTGCCGTTCAGCAACGCCTGATGGAAGACTTGGTCAGTGCCGGCGTCAAGGGTGTCATGGTCTCCGCGGTCGATCCCAAGACCCAGACGGAGGGCTTGAGCAAGATCGGCTCGCAGACGGCTCTCTTCACGACCGATAGTGACGCGCCGCAGACCAACCGCGTCGCCTATATCGGCTCATCCAATGTCGACGCCGGGATGCAGGCCGCCGAAATCGCCAAGAAGGCGATGCCGGACGGCGGCAAGTGCATCGGCTTCGTCGGCCTGCTCGGCGCCGATAATGCCAAGGAACGTATCCAGGGCATGAAAGACGGCCTGAAGGGCACGAAAATCGAGCTGACAGATGTACGCGGCGACGATATCGACCAGACGCGTGCAAAGAAGAACGTCGAGGATGCGCTGGTGGCGAGCCCCGACGTCACCTGCATGGTCGGCTTCTATTCCTACAATACGCCGCGCATCTATGAGGCGCTGCGCGACGCCGGCAAACTCGGCCAGATCACCGTCGTTGGCTTTGATGACGATCCGATCACACTGGGCGGCGTCAAGGAAGGCACGATCGCAGCAACCGTCGTGCAGCAGCCATTCGAGTGGGCCTATCAGGGTATGAAGCTGATGGCCGCCTACCTCAAGGGCGACAAATCCGGCGTTCCCAGCAACGGCTTGATCATCATCCCGACGGTGGTCATCGGCAAGGATGACGTTGACAAGTATGCCGCCAGCCTGAAGGCTATGTCTGGAAAATAGCCCTCCTTCGCGGCGGCGGCACTCGCCGCTGCCGCGATAGACGTCTTATGCCGACACAGCATTAGCTGCCATGGACAGGCGATGAACCATAGCTCCGACATCACGTCACCGGACCCGCTTGCAACGCCGTTCCTCTCGCTTTCCGGCGTTGGCAAGACCTATCCGGGCGTCGTGGCGCTTGAGGGCCTGTCGCTCGACATCATGCCGGGAGAGGTCATCGGCCTCGTCGGCGAGAACGGGGCTGGAAAATCGACGCTGATGAAAATCCTTGGCGGCGTGATCGCACCCGACCGAGGCACGATCCTGCTCGACGGTGCGGAGCTTCGTTCTCTGACGGTGGAATCGAGCATCTCATCCGGCATTGCCTTCGTGCACCAAGAACTCAATCTCTTTGAAAATCTCGACGTTGCCGCCAACATCTTCCTGGGTCGCGAACCGCTGAAGGCGGGACCTTTCAAGCTCGTCGATCGCGATCGGCTGCGCGACATGGTGAAGCCGCTCTTGAAACGCGTCGGGGCTCATTTTTCCGCCGACACACCGGTGGCGTCGCTTTCCCTTGCCGAGCAGCAGATGGTGGAAATCGCCAAGGCGCTGTCGATCAACGCCAGGCTGGTCATCTTCGACGAACCCACTTCCAGCCTGCCGCTGGCCGAAACCGAGCGGCTTCTGAGCATTATCAAATCGCTGAAAGCCGACGGAATCAGCGTCATTTTCATCTCGCATCGCCTCCACGAGGTAGAGCGCGTCGCAGACCGGGTCGTCGTCCTGCGGGACGGTACGCTTGTGGGCACGCTCGCCAGGAAGGACATTGGCCACGACCAGATGGTCAAGCTGATGATCGGCCGGGTGCTTGCGGCCCGGACCGCAAAACCGCAGCGCTCGCCCGGCTCGGTTGCGCTGAAGGCAAGCGGCGTGCGCACTGAAGCCTATCCCGGCCGTCCCGTTGATCTGGAGATCAGGTATGGGGAAATCATGGGGCTTGCAGGCCTCGTCGGGTCGGGCCGCACCGAGCTTGCAAGGGTATTCTTCGGCATCGACCGGAGCTACGGCGGAACCATCCTGCAGGACGGCCGGGAAATTTCGGTCCGTTCTGCCCGTGACGCCGTCGCTCGCGGCATCTTCCTGGTGCCGGAGGATCGCAAGCGCAACGGCATTCTTCTCGATTTCCCGATCGCCCAGAACATAACCCTTTCCGATCTTCCCAGGCTTTCCAGCCGCTTCATGCTTTCTGCTGAACGGGAGACGGCGGCGGCCGAAAAGCAGCGGGTTCGCCTCGGGATCAAGGCGCCATCCGTTTCGACGCGAACCGGCACTCTGTCCGGCGGCAACCAGCAAAAGGTCGTGCTTGCCAAATGGTTGTCGATGAGCCCGAGGGTGATGATCTTCGACGAGCCGACGCGCGGCATCGATATCGGCGCGAAGAACGAGATCTACGGCCTGATGCGAGCGCTAGCCGATGCCGGAGTGGCGATCCTGATGATCTCCAGCGACATGGAAGAGGTGATCGGCGTTTCCGACCGCATCGCCGTCATGCACGAGGGCCAGATCGCCGGCATATTGGAAGAGGACGCATTCAGCCAGGAAAACGTCCTTTTGCTTGCGGTCGGCAAAAGGGTAAAATAGCGGCTGCGGCAATACAAATAGGTATCGGGGAATGGATCTCGAATGATCAAGAAAGATCTCGGACTGCTGCTGTTGATCGTCGTCGTCGGCATTGTCGTCGCCGTCATCAATCCGCGCTTCCTGCTGCCGATCAACCTGGCCAACACCGCCAACCTGATCGGCCTGTTCGGCATTCTGTCGATCGGTCAGGCCTTTGTCATCATTACCGGCGGCATCGAGCTTTCCGTGGGCTCACTCGTCGCTCTTCTCGGTGTGCTGTTCGTCGATTTCATCGCCGTCCAGGATATGTCGTGGATGCTGGCGCTGCCGCTCATTCTCGTGCTTGGCGCAGTCGTTGGTGCCGTCCACGGCTGGTTGATCACCCGGCTCAACCTGCAACCCTTCGTCGTCACCCTCTGCGGCCTGCTGATTTATCGTGGGGCAGCGCGCTTCTATACGGCCGACGGAACGGCGGGCTTTGCTTTTGGCCAAAATTTTCCGGACCTCGAATTCCTGACCGCCGGACGGTTCTACGGTGTTCCCAATACCTTCACTGCCCTCGTGATCATTGCCGTGGTCATGTGGATCATGCTGCATCGCTCCGTCTTCGGGCGTTATCTCTACGCGATCGGGAAGAATGAGGAGGCGGCCCGCTATTCCGGTATTCGGACCAGCCGCATGATCATGTCGGCATATGTCATCTGCGGGCTGCTGACGGCGCTTTCGGCGATTTATTTCGCCATGTACACGCGCTCGATCTCGCCGGCGAGCCATGGCCAGTTCTACGAACTCTACGCGATTGCCGCGGCCGTGCTCGGCGGCTTCTCGCTCCGCGGCGGCGAGGGATCGATCGTCGGCGTCGTGCTGGGTACAGTCCTGCTCCAGGAGTTGCAGAACCTCGTCAATCTGCTCGGCATCCCGTCGTCTCTGAATTTCGCCGTCATGGGCGGCGTGATCCTCATCGGCGTCCTGATCGACCAACAATGGCACGCCATCCGCGCAAAACGCCGCGTCGTCTCTGCCGCCCGGCAGACCGAAACCCGTCATTCGAGCGAAGGCAGTTTGCCGGTGGCTGCCAATCAGGATTAGGTCATCCGCTGCAGATCACGCTCGCTCATCGCTATCAATCCCTTCTGCAATCTCCGCCGTCATCAAAACGGGCAGAGTGTGGCATTCCAACTTTGCAGAAACAGGACATTCTAACTTTGCGGCTACAAATAATGTCAAAGCTGATAGAGATGCGACGCCGCCAGCCAGTTAGAGATGCGACACTGGCACTGTTGATCAGCCCCCGATCCGACCGGCTGGGCCGGGTTGCAAGGGAGGAGCGGGCGGGTGAGGGAATTGCCTCTTCGGCTTCAGCTTTGAGACTGTGAATGCCAGTTCATTCGGCTGCCTCCCTACGAGCCAATGCCGCCTGGCGTGCCGCTGACAATGACATCGCCCGACTCCAGGCGCGTGAAACTGGAGCAATATTCGATCTGCCGTGCGATGTCGAAAATCATCTGACCGAGGTGAATCCTCGGGTGGATCTCAGACTGAGTTGAGGAAAGCTTAGCCCACCGCATCAACGTGCGAGCGTTAGCCAATCGCCGATCGTTGTCCCAAAACGTTGCATGGAACGTGTTGTGGGGATGGCGGGGCGCTCAGTTGCTATGGTCTTTCTCACTTCACGCGGGCTGAGCCCGAATTCATGGCTGAACGCGCGCGTGAAATTGGCTGCAACGTCGAAGCCGGCGGCCTGGGCAATCTCCGAGATCGGCCTGTTGTCGGTCGGGTTGGTAAGATCCGCATATGCCTGCAGCAATCGACGTTTGCGAATGTAGTTGAAGACGCCCCCGCTCGTTTCGAACAATTGGTAGAGCCGCGTCCGCGAGATGCCCAGCGCACGGCACATGACGTCAGGCGTCAAGCTATCTGAAAGAAGATTGAGGTGAATATAGCGATGCGCCCGCTCCATCAGGCCCATATTGTTCTGTTCCTGACCGCGATCCAAACTTGCGGACGATGCAGCGCATGCAACGACCATATCGCCGATCGTCCGTATGATCCGCGGCACCTCCTCCACCGTCAAATTGCCCAGGTTCGCCTCCAGGCCGTTGATATAGCTGACGAGCAATTCGGCGAGGCTACCGGAGGGGGCGATGTTGTTGGCGCTCTGCAGAAGAGGCGTATCACGGGTCAACAGTTCATAGGGCAAGAAGACGAGCACAGCGGCTGAATCGGTCATCCGCCCCCGGTATGGGTAACCAAGAGACCTGAAAAATATCTCACCCGGGCCGGTCTCCGTTACATGCCGATTGGCCTCGGTCCAGGCCCGGCCGCTGCGAAGTACGCCGACGTTCCAGTGATCGATTGGGCTCGATCGCAGCATGGCCTGATCGCGAACATAGCTGCATGCCTGCGTCCGCTGCTGGACGATGAGGATATCGCCGAGATGCCAGCCGGTCTGTTCCGCGAGAAAACCGTCGTCCTCTGGTTGTCCGTCCGGCAGATGAACATCCACAAGCGGCGCCATATGTGATCGCCAGGACTGGAATTGTTCTTTCGGCGGCAGGTCTCGCGTCGAAAATCGCAAGGGCACCAATGCAGGCGGAACGTCCACCCGATGTTCTTTCTGCGAGGACGGTTCGCGCGGCCAGCGCCGCCGCTCGAGGTGGGCCGGCCATTCCTGTCCAGCAGCGGGGTCATCTCCAGACTCCGTAACCATCCAATTCCTCCAGCGCATAAGCCGATCCGGGCTGTTGAAACTGAGGCAAAAAATCGTTTTCGCGGCTGAAACGTCCGCGCAGCCCATCCGACAAAACCGAATCGACTGAAGTCCTACGTGCATAAGCTACTTATCATATTCCTTTACGAGCAGAAATGGACGGACCGATAATTTTCGGGATGCGGCGATAACGACAATTGCGTCCTGTTCCTGTATCTAAATGAGCAAGGGTTAGTTCCGAAGGACGTTCGGAAAGCCCAAATACTCACTTGCCAGTGCAATGCAGTTTCCAAGCACTCTCAACGTGAAACGACACTAATTCACAACAAAATATGCAAGCAGAGGAGGATAGGTCGTGAACTATCGGGGCAATATTCGTGCGCGCTTTGCGCGAGCATCGGCTTACGACAGGAATTCTTCTCCGCATAACCCTCAGGCGCCGGGAAAAATTCCTATCGCCAATAGTGCGGGTTTCCTCTGCTCACCTTCGTGCGAGACGCTCCTGATGCCGGAAATCGGCAAATAAGGACGCGAAGGGGTTGCGCGCAGGCCGAGGCCGTCTGTGTCGATGCGTAATGAGGCCGAGGCTTGCACGCAACCCTTACCATATCCACCCATTGGCGAATTTTGTAACGCTGCCCATTTCTATGGCAGATCGGAGGCTAAGATGACCACCGCATGTGATGAGAAACATATCGAATTGAAGCCGATTTCGAGCTGCAGACGAGAGGTCGAAGTCGCGATGGTGGAAATGCTCGTCACTTTGCAGAAACGTGGATGGTCGGCTGCGGAATTGGCATTGGAGCTCGCAGATGCCTCCGAAGATCTCGTCATGCTGATCGCGACCAAAAGGGTTCGACCGCATTAGAACCGGATGATTTTAGACCGACCCAGCCTAAAATCTGAATCCTGTTCTAGATTAAAGAGTTAGAGCATGATGTCATGAGAAAACCGCTCACACTTTTCGGCATCATGCTCTAGAAAAAAGATCGCGTGGAATTATGCTGTTTCTGACTGAATGAGATGGCAGCACTGTCAGGCGCGGCGCAGTGATTTCCCACTCCATCATCACCCATCACGTCAGTCGCCGCGCCGGAGATGGCTTGACCATATTGGTCAAAGCGGGAGAAACTCCCCGGCTTCGCCCCGTTCAAAGCGGAGCTCGGACAGGTCACTCAGCGACGAAGGAGCGTAAGTCGCAGCGGCGACAAGCAAGCCTATTACCTGCACCTGTATTTCGAACTCAGCGGCGCTGCTCGCGACAGCATGATTGTCAAACTCTACACCGGTCAATATTCGCGGGATATTCGCGACATCGACAAGGTTGCCGTCTCTCTTAATCTGTTGTTGCGGTCATTCGGGTGAACGCGCACCTTGTAGCCCGGCTCATGCGAGGGTTCGTCGCGTCTTTGACGAAGTTGGCCCCGCTTGATCGCCTTGAAGGGATCCGAACCGGCGGCCAAAAGCGCTGACAGTAGATGTTGCGGTACAAATTTTGGCTGTGCCGCACGTCGACGAATGTCGGGAACTCTCGATCCCGATGCGTGGCCAGTTCCTATTGACCCATTTCCCAATTCTGGGAAATGTGCCTCCAGTGAATCAATTGCGGCCAGCGGCGATCAGGGCGTGCGCGGCATCGCGGAGCAAACCCGTCGCCTCGCCGGGTTCGAAGACCTGCATGCTGACAAAAGCGCCGTTGATCAGCACCGCGAGTTGCCCGGCAAGCCGGTCGGGTGCAGCAACCGCCAGTCTCCCGGCGATGGCCATCAAGCGCCGCCGCATTTCATGCATATGGGCTTCGGCGACTTTGCGGGCGGGGTGACCGGCTTCCGGGAACTCGGCCGCCGTGTTGATCTGCGGGCAGCCCCGGTAATTATCCCGCCCGACCCTTTCGCCGATCCACTCGAAATGGGCGTCGAGTTCGGCTAAGGCGTCATCCGCATGCCGCTCGGTTATCCTATGCCAGGTGTTCCAGAAATCCAGGTCCTCGCGCTTCAGGAAGGCCGCGATCAAATTGTCCTTTGTGCCGAAATGGCGGTAAAGGCTGGTTTTGGCGACACCTGATTTTTCCACCACCAGATCGACGCCCACGGCGCGTACACCGCGCCGGTAGAAGAGTTCCGATGCAGTCTCGAGAATTCTATCCCGTACCTCATTCACGGCCGGGGCGTTCGCTGTGTTTTTCGTCATTCGCTCATCTCCAATTCAGCCACACTAGCAGAAAGCGGATTGACACGCTACAGACCTGTATGTTTTATAGCTACAGACAGGTCGGTAGCGCAGGAGAGAGCAATGACCATTCATCAAACCGACAACACTGGAACACTCCACGCCGTGGTGGCAGTCCTTGGAGCGAACGGCCATACCGGCCGGTTTGTCGTCGCCGAACTGTTGCGGCGCGGGCTGACGCCGATTGCGATCGGACGGAGTGCCAGACGATTGGCAGAGGCGGGCTTTCCGGAACGCGGCGTCGAATGCCGCGAAGCAGCGATAGAGGATGACGAGGCGCTGGACAGCGCGTTCGCAGGAGCGGCGGCGGTCATCAACTGCGCCGGCCCGTTCATGGACACGGCCGACGCGGTCGTGCGTGCCGCGCTCCGGGCCGGCATCCATTATCTCGACGTAACGGCTGAACAGCCGAGCGTACAGGCCACATTCGACCGGCATGAGGTTGCGGCCCGGGAAGCGGGCGTAGCCGTCATCCCGGCCATGGGATTTTACGGCGGATTGGCAGACCTGCTGGTGGCAGCCCTGATGGACGAATGGCTGCATGCCGACACTGTCGAAATCCGGGTTGCGCTCGACAGCTGGCTGCCCACGAAAGGCACGCGCGTGACCGGGGAGAAGAACACCGCGCAGCGCCTGGCCGTCAGCGGCGGGCAGCTTGGACCCGTGCATCAGCCGCCGGCCGAGAAGGTATCCGTTTTACCGGCCCCGTTCGGCCAGCAGACATTCGTCGAGCTTCCATTTTCGGAAGTGCCGCTGATCGCCCGCCACGTCCGGACGAAGGAGTTGCACACCTTTCTCAGCACGACAGCCCTGCGGGATGTTCGGGATCCATCGACGCCCCCGCCCCAGGCCATCGATGAAACCGGACGTTCGGCGCAGCGCTTCGCCGTTGAGGTGATCGTCACGCAAGGCGACCTGCGCCGCCGGATTCTCGCCCAGGGACAGGACATCTATGCCGTCACGGCGCCGATCATCTGCGAAGCGGTCCAGCGTATCTTGTCCGGTGATATCCGCGATACCGGCGCAAAGCCGCCGGCTGCCATTTTCCATGCCGCGAGTTTCCTGGGCGCTCTCGGCCCCAATCTGTCGGTTGAGACATCAGAAACCTCAGATTTTCAGAAGGGCCATCCATAAACGGCGTGAGGGACCGCAAGTCTCCAGCGTAATCACGGAGCCCGTTGCTGCACAAATCCTGCGGAGCCACCCGCTTTGATCTTCCCGAACGATCTATGGAAGAAGTCCCTCGCAAAAGTTGGGCATTTTGCGAGGGACCTCTGCGACGCTCACAATCGGCACGCCGCCCAAAGCGACCCACAGGGCATTCATCTTAATTTAGGCGATTGCCGCCTGTTCCAAACAAATGCACCTTCGACAGGTCAGGGGCGATCGAGATTTGTTGTCCCGGCTTGAAGTCGACCCGTTCACGCAGAAGCAGCGTGATATCGGCACTTCCAAGCCTAGCGTTGATGTGGGTTTCCGATCCGGTCGGCTCGACGACGACGATGGTGGCCGGCACGCCGTCCTCGCGGATCGCCATATGCTCCGGGCGGATGCCATAGGTGACGGCGTCCGCCTCTTGCCGGCCGGGCGGCAGAGGCAGGCTGGTTCCGCCCAAAACGAAGCTGCCGTTCCTGACTTCACCTTCGAACAGGTTCATCGCGGGCGAGCCGATGAAAGAGGCGACGAAGGTGTTTGCCGGACGGTCGAAGAGCTCGAGCGGCTTGCCGATCTGCTCCACGCGGCCGCTGCGCATCACGACGATTTTGTCGGCCATGGTCATGGCTTCGACTTGATCATGGGTGACATAGACGGTGGTGGTCTTCAGTCGCTGGTGAAGCTCCTTGATTTCCGCCCGCATCGTCACACGCAGCTTGGCGTCGAGGTTCGAGAGCGGCTCGTCGAAGAGAAAGACCTGCGGGTGACGGACGATCGCGCGGCCCATGGCGACGCGCTGGCGCTGGCCGCCCGACAGCTGTTTGGGCAATCTGTCGAGGAGAGGTCCGAGCGCCAGGATGTCAGCCGCCTCCTTCACCTGCTTTTCGATCGTCGACTTGTTCTGGCCCTGGAGCTTCAGAGCGAAGCCCATATTCTCCGCGACGGTCATGTGCGGGTAGAGCGCGTAGCTCTGGAACACCATAGCAATATCCCGCTCTTTCGGCGCCACGTCGTTCACGACCCGGCCGCCGATGCGGATTTCGCCGTCGCTGATCTCCTCCAGCCCTGCTAGCATTCTGAGCAGGGTAGACTTGCCGCAGCCAGAGGGACCGACGAGCGTGACGAATTCGCCGTCCTCGATATCGACGGAGACGCCGTGGATCACCGGAACGGCGCCATAATGCTTGCGGGCTTCGTCTATCGTAACCGATGCCATGTCGTTTTATCCTCCAGCGATTAAAGACCGAGCTGCCAGATTTCAGCGGCGATTATATTTCCCTCGGATGCGGTCAGACGCGCAGCACTTACCCCCTTGACGCCGGGCAGCCGCTTGGTTCCCGTCCAGCGGCCATCGTCGGCGAAGACCTCGATCGAGCCTGCATCGAGGAAGATCCGGATGGTCGATGGGCGTGCGCCGGCGGCGATATAGCGGGGCGATGCCTTGGCATTCGCCACCGAGAAGGGAATGCTCAGCCCGGCCTCATCCAACTGAACCGCGACCGTCGCCTCGGAATGTTCGAGATCGAGGCGGAACGCATTGCCGGCTTGCCTGAGAGTGAGAAGGATTTCGACGGAGCCGTTGGCAAGATCGACGGTCCGGCCATCGAGAAAACCTCCGGCATCCAGTCGCCGTTGCCGCAGGCTTTCGACACCTGACACCGGCGGCGTGATCAGCGCCCCACTTTGCAATGCCAGCCGGCGCGGCAGGGTCATCGCCGTCGGCATGTCGATCTCTCTGGAAATATCCGTCCAGTTCGCAAGCCACGCGATGCCGATCGGGTCGCCCTCGTCGACGAAGGCCTGGAACGCGTAGGCGTCGGTGCCGAAGTCCAGTTCCTGTTCGAATTCCATTGAGAACCGTTGGCCATCGAAACGGCCGACAGTCGCAAGCGTCATGTTGCGCCGGCCCGTTGCCGGGTCGCGGCTGGTGAGCAGACCGAAGATCAGGGCCCAGCGCGTCGTCGGATCATTGGCGGGACCATCGAGCGGCACCATGCAGGGGCACTCCGCCGCCGTCATCCCGAAGCGGTTCTCACGGTGAAGCATGCCGAGGAAGTTCCATCCCGTCGCCGCAGCCGGGTCATCGGTTTGGTAGAGCAGGATAACGCCGCCCTCGCGGTCTCGCGTGCCGAGCAACATCTTCCATTGGCCGTCGGGCCCGAGGAAGACATAGGGATCGCGGAAGTCGGTCGTCAGACCGAGCCCGGCGGGACGCGCCGGCAGGATCAGGCTCGCCGGCTCGACATTGACAAGATCGCGGCTGGTGGCCGTGAACTGAACCTGTTCCTCCGGTTCCCGATCCTTCATATGCTCGGTGAAGAAAATGCGAAGGCCGGCTTCATCGCCGGGAAGAGCGATCGCGGAGCCGGAAAATGCCCCGCCCCGCCCGTCGGCCCGCGCAGCGAGTTCATCCGAAGGGAAAAGAAAGATCGGCAGATGCTTCCAGCGAAGATAGTCCTCCGAGACCGCATGACCCCAATGCATGTTGTTCCACCGAAGGCTGTGGGGATAGTGCTGGTAGAAGAGGTGCAGCTTGCCGCCGAACCTTCCAAACCCGTTGGGATCGTTCATCCAGCCGAAAGGCGGGCGGAAGTGATAGCTGCCGGGGACCTCGGGTGTGGCATTGGCAGGGCTGATATGCAGCAGCCGGACGCCTTCTTCGAGAACGTGGGGCTGAAGGAAGGCATAGAGGACCGAGACGTCGGTCGTCATGGGATCGTAGGAGAAAGCAGCCTCTCCGCCTCTTTCCAGCGTCAGCAGCCGAAACTCAAACTCATGCGGATTTGAAGTTTCGACAGCACAGGCCGGATTCCCATCGACATGTGCCGTCAACCTTCCCGGAGCGTCGCCATGCGACGCCCTGATCCAGGCATGAATCGTGGACCCTGCGGGCAGGAAGGCGCTGATCGTCTCCAGCTCCGCTTCATCGGACGGAGAAGTCGCTTGGCTTGTCATCAATTCAACCTTTCACGGCAGAGCCGATAAAGGAACTCACGAACCAGCGCTGGAATGCGAGGTAGAGCCCCAGGATCGGGATCATCATTAAAACGGAGGCTGCCATCGCACGATCCCAGTAGATGCTGTCCTGCCCGAAGAAGGTCGCGATGGCGACGGCGATCGGCCGGGCATAGTCCGTCTGCGTCACCAAGATCGGCCAGAGATACTGGTTCCAGGTCTCGATGCCCATGAGGATCGACACGGTGGCGAGCGCAGGCAGGCTGAGCGGCAGGAAGATGGAACGATAGGCCCGGAAAAAAGATGCGCCATCCATCTCGGCGGCTTCCAGCAATTCCTTCGGCAGTTGCGCGAAGAACTGGTAGAGCAGGAAGATATAGAGGGGGCTGGCGATCCACGGCACGATCTGCACCGCGAAGGTATCGGACATTCCCGCCCGCGAGACCATGATAACGAGCGGCATGATGATGCTTTCCTGCGGGATCACATAGAGTGCGATCACGATCGACAGGATGACGGCGCGGCCCCTGAGCGATCCCCAGGCCAGGACAAACGCCGCCATCGAATTGACAATCAGGCCGGAACAGACCGTCGTGACCAGAATGATCAGCGAGTTGATGAGGTAGCGTCCGAAGGCGAGTTCACCCGAGAGGTGGCCGACCTCGGCATAGTTGTTAAGCGTGGGGTTCGAAACCCAGAAGGCCCGGAAGCTGCCCATATCGGCCAGAATTTGGAACCGGTCATCCTTGAGGCTTGCCACGACCAGGAGCAGCAATGGAGAGACGATCACCAATGCGATGATGAAAATGCACGTCGTCTGGATGATACGAAGAACCTTTACGGCGGAACGGGGCCGCGCTGTGCGGGCCTGCGGGATCGAGAGTGCGATATCAGACATCGAAGCGCCTCAGCAGCTGGCGCTGGATCAGCGCGATGACGAGAACGATCACGAACAATATGACCGAAACGGCGGATGCGTAGCCCATCTTCTGCTCTTCGAAGCCGGCGCGGACCATGTAGTGCACCACCGTTTCGGTGCTGCTTTTCGGTCCGCCCTGCGTGAGGATGGCGACCTGGGTATAGAGCTTGAACGCCTGGATGGTGGTGATCACCAGGACAAAGACATGGGTCGGCCGCAGGCCGGGCATGGTCACATGCCAGAAGCGCCGGAAAGCGTTCGCACCGTCGATCTTGGCGGCATCGTAGAGTTCGTCCGGAATGCCCTGGAGGCCGGCGAGATAGACGATCATCTGGAAGCCGTAGGCCTGCCAGGCCGAGAGCAGGACGAGCGAGAACATCGCCCATTGCGGATCGCCGAGCCAATCGATCGGCTGGATCGCTCCGCCTGAGAGAAAGCCGAGGATTTGGTTGAACGGCCCCGTGGGATATTGGAACAGGGTGCCCCAGATGACGCAGACCACGACCATCGAGGTGATCGCCGGCAGGAAGAACATGCCGCGCAGCAGATTGCGGAACGGCAGCTTTTGATGAAGCAGCAGCGCCGTCGCGAAAGCGAGGCCGCACTGCGCTGGAATGATCCAGAAGGTGAAGCGCGCGACGTTCCAAAGGGCGGTCCAGAAAAGATCGTCCTGGAAGATGCGGATGAAATTGTTGAACCAGACGAACCGGACGGGCGTCGGCCGCGGCACCAGAGGCTGGTTGGTCATTGCCGTCCAGAATGACAAGAGGAACGGCAGGATCAGAAAGAGGGTCAACAGGATCATGGCCGGCGCGAGCATGGCGGCTTCCTGCATCAGCCGTCCCTTGTTATGCCGGCGCGCCGGAGCCTTTCGGACGGATGTCGAAGATGTCGATTGTTGCATGACCATGCAACTCCTCCTTTCCAAGCCTAAAGCATGTCGCGCAAAAGTGAGCAGCGGCTTTGCCAGGCAAAGCGCTGAGCGCTTTTGCCGCAAACGACATGCGTAAAAACAAAGAGCTAAAGCGCGAGGAGCGAATCTGAAAGATCGCGACGCGCTTTAGATGCCGGTCGCGCCCTGCGATATCTGCCTGAGACATCGCAGGGGTTCGCCTATCGGCAGCGATCACGCTTATTGCCCGTCGCCGAATGGCGGATAGCCGTCATTGTCCTCGATATCCTGATCGATTTTCTTGGCGGCTGACGTCAGCGCCTCCTTGGGATCGCCGCCATTGAACACCTGGTCGACGGCCTGCATGAAGGCCGAGGTGATTGTGGGATAGGCAGGATGTGGCGGGCGGGCGACGGCCGTCTTCGATGCCTGCTCGAAGGCGATCGCCATCGGGCCGCCAGTGGCATAGAGCGGAGATTCGGCAGCGAAGCTCTTCAAGCCGGGATAGCCCGACTGGCTTGCGGCGAAGGTCCGGAACTCCTTGTCCTTCAGCAGGAAGCTGATGAACTTGCCTGATATCTCGGGATGCGTCGAGGTCTTGGTGACCGCCCAGATCCAGGTGCCATTCGGGCTCGCGCCCTTGGCGCCGAACTTTGGAAGCGGCAGCACGACGATGTTGTCCTTCATGGTCGCGGCGGCCTCCGCATAGACCCAGTGTCCGCCGAGCGCCAGCGCCGCCGGATTGCCTTCGGCAAAGAACTGGTTGGTTCCGGCCGACTGCGGCACGACCCAGCCGTTCTTGACCCATTTCTGCATCATGGCGAGAGCATCGACGCAGGCGTCGCTATCCAGCGTGCCCTCGGATTTCCAAGCCTTGCGGTCGATGAGATCGCAGCCGGCCGATTGCAGGATCGGGCCATAGGCATAGGTGATCCATTCGGTCTTGATGCCGTAGCCGCGGAAGGTATCGATCGGCCACTTCACGCCGTCGAGCTTGGAAAGCTTTTCGAGATAGGTTTCGAATTCTTCCCGAGTCCAGGCATCGTCGACGGATTTCGGGATGCGGGCGCCGATCGCTTCGAGATATTTCTTGTTGCCGTAAAGGACGACCGACGAGTCGGTCAGTCCGAGTGCATAGAGGTCCTTGTCGATCGGGTATGTGCCCTGGGCGATATTGGACTCCGTCATATCGTCGAGGAGGTCCTTGTCGATCAGCGGCTTGATGGGTTGAAGATAGCCCGACCAGACGTAATTGGCGAGGAACGGCGCATCGAGTTCCATGACGTCGGGCAGTTGTTTGGCCATGACGGCCGCGCTGAACTTCTCGTTATAGGCATCGTGCGGCGCATAGATGAACTGCACGTCGACATCGGGGTTGGCCGCCTCGAACCGCTCGGCGACCTTGCCATAGGCGGCGACAAAGCCGGGATCGCCCTGATGCATGACCTGGATTGTGGTTTTCTCGGCTGCCTGGGCCCATGGCGCGGTCAACGCCGAGGACAGGATCAGAGACCAAAGTAAACGTTTACCCATTAGAATTCCTCCTCAATTGGATGGGCCTATCTCAATTTATACGGATGCCCGCTCCACCAGCTGGAACGGCAGTTTCTGCACCCCGACCGGGACCCGGTCTTCGGCAAGCAGGATTTGCGCCGCCTGGCGGCCCATGGCGCGGTGCGGCAGCGCCATGGTGGTCAGCGGCGGGTCGAGACGCGAGGCGATCTCGACCTGGTTGTCGAAACTCGCAATGGCGACATCGTCGGGAATGGCCGCGCCTGTCCGGTGCAGCGCGGCATAGACCTCCATGGCCACGCGGTCATTGCCGCACAGGATGGCATCGGGGCGCCGGGGGCCGTTCATCAGCTCATGCACATGCGTGGCCACGAGGCTGTGCGCCCGGTCGCTGTAGATCGCCTTGCTGACGGCAGGCAAGACGATGGCGCCGGCTCCGTCGATGCCCGCATGATCGAGCGCCTGTCGGAAGCCGAGTTCACGGAGGTCCCCGGCGAGCAGCCCCGGCAGATTGATGAAGGCGATATTGCGCCGGCCGGCATCGATCAGATAGTTGGTAATCTCGAGCGCCGCCCCCGTTTCATCCGGCACCAGCGAGGTCACGCGGTCGTTGGCATCACGGCAGTTGATCATGACGCCGACCGTGTCGGCAAATCCAGGCGGCAGGTCGACGCTCTTGTGATACATGGCGGCATAGGCAATCGCCCGCGGGCGAAAGCGGCGCATCTCGTCGAGGATCGACGCTACGCTGCGATGGCCGCCGAGCGTCATGGCGAAGACGGCCATGTCGGCGGCGCGCACGGCGCCATCGAGCCCCCTGATGATTTCGGTCGCGAAAGGCGAGGTGATCAAGTCGTCCGCGACCAGGCCGACAAGTGGCATCCAGCCTTGCCGCATGCTGCGTGCGGCGAAGTTGGTGACATATCCGAGCTCCGCGGCGATCTCCTTGATCCGCTGGCGGGTGTCTTCCGACATGCGCGCCGAGCCGCCATGCAATGCACCTGACACGGTCTTAACGGAGACACCTGCACGGGCGGCTATGTCGTTGAGTGAGGCGGTCACGGGATCTCTTTTGGGTTATCGATTACCCAAATTGATATCGCGCGTTTTGCAGTAAGTCAAGTTATGATGGAATCGCTGACGCAAATGCCGCCTGCCGGGGGGGTCGGCTCGCGCAATAACCCCGCCGAAGCGGGGTTTTTTGTGGTGAGGCCGATCAGTTGTTATGGGCCGCGCAGGCCTCATCCATCGGTGTGGCGTTGCTGGTGCCGCCCTGGGTCTGGAGATTGGCGGAGTTGTTGACCGGGTTGGGGCACTTGGTCTTGTCCATTTTCATCGTGCCGCCGGTCGTCGAATTGGTCATGGTGGAATCGGTTGCCATCGGCTTTTTAGTCTTCGGGTCGCTGGTTGCACCACCACCCTGATCGGCCTGGTTCTTGTCGATCGTGGCACCGGCCGGCGCCGGATTGGATTGGGCGAAGGCTGAAGTGGCCATGCCGAGGGCGAGAAGCGAAGCTGCTACGAGTTTCATACGCATGTGGTGTCCTCCTTGGGGATCTTTGCGTGCTTGGCCTATCCACAACCTCGCCGGCACAGCATTGTTCCGCTGCTGCGGATAAATGCACGCTACCGTTCGGAAGCCGGGCCGGCCGAGGGTTGAGCGTCAGCAGGAAGGTGGGCGGCGCACCGCTCACATACAGAGTTGAGGCTATTTCGCGTAAAGCGCGCGCGAGCGTTCGAGATGCTTGAGCAGCGCTATTTCCGAGCCGTCCACGTCATTGGCTTCAAGGCGGCCGACGATTTCGTCGTGTTCGGCGAGCGTGAACTTTTCCTTGCCGGTCCAGATCAGCATTTCGGTATGATATTCCTTCAGCCAGGCGAGCATGGCTTCGCTGACGGCGACGTAGATCGGGTTGCCTGAGATTTGGGCGATGCGGGTATGGAACTCCATATCGGCATCGATGAATTCTTCGGGCTGCCCGAGTGACCTGCGCTGGCGCTCGATGATCTCCCTGAGGTCGCCAATATCATTTGCCGAGGCGCGCTGCGCGGCCTCGCGCGCCATGCCGCGCTCGAAGAAGATGCGGGCGCTCTTCAGATGCTCCAGCGAGTCAGCCGATTGTGCCAGCATGATCTTGGCGGTGAGATCGACCTGGCGGAAGATCGACTTTGCCGTCAGCCTCAGAACCTTCGCCCGCTCGCCGTGCGAAATGTTGACGAGACCCTTGTTGGCAAGCGACTGCATGGCCTCGCGGATCGCCGGCCGGCCGACCCCAAAGCGCTCCATCAGCACCCGTTCGGAGGGCATTTCATCGCCGGGCTGAAGCTCGCCTGAGGTGATCAATCGCTCAAGTCGATCAAACACTTCGTCAGAGAGTTTGCGGCGGACGATCTGTTCGAGGGGCTGGGTCATAACATCTCGCTGGCTCAAAATGTCTCCTCCTAACAGTTTTCCGGACCAAGGACAAAGCTTGCGACTGGAAATTTGCACACTCAAAAAATTCGCTTTTCATTGGTTGGAATACTCATTATACCAGATCATGAGTTGACGCCATGGCAATCTGCATTGGCGAGAGGAGCAGCCGTCCGTTTCATGATGATTACCCTGACCTACCGCATCGAAACGGCCGGCAGCGTCGAGGCGATGGCGGACAAGATCGCCAGCGACCAGTCGACCGGAACCTTCGTGCCGGTCCCGGGCGAAACCGAGGAGCTGAAAGCGCGTGTCGCCGCCCGCGTGCTGGCCATCCGGCCGCTCGACGATGCGCGCCATCCGACCTGGCCTGAGGTCGCTGCCGGCACGCTGCTCCGACGCGCCGATGTCGACATCGGCTTTCCGCTGGAGGCGATCGGCACCGATCTCTCGGCCTTGATGACCATCGCGATCGGCGGCGTTTATTCGATCAAGGGCATGACCGGCATTCGCATCGTCGACATGAAGCTGCCCGACGCCTTCAAGAGCGCCCATCCCGGGCCGCAGTTCGGCATTCCTGGAAGCCGCCGCCTCACCGGCGTTGAAGGCCGGCCGATCATCGGAACGATCGTCAAGCCGGCGCTTGGGCTGAGGCCGCACGAGACGGCGGAACTCGTCGGCGAGCTGATTGCGTCAGGCGTCGACTTCATCAAGGACGACGAGAAGCTGATGAGCCCGGCCTACTCGCCGCTCAAGGACCGCGTCGCGGCGATCATGCCGCGCATTCTCGATCACGAGCAGAAGACCGGCAAAAAGGTCATGTATGCCTTCGGCATCTCGCATGCCGACCCCGACGAGATGATGCGCAACCACGACATCGTGGCTGCGGCCGGCGGTAATTGCGCCGTCGTCAACATCAACTCGATCGGCTTCGGCGGCATGAGCTTTCTACGCAAACGCTCGAGCCTGGTGCTGCACGCGCATCGAAACGGCTGGGACGTGCTGACCCGCGATCCGGGCGCCGGCTTGGATTTCAAGGTCTATCAGCAGTTCTGGCGGCTGCTCGGGGTCGATCAGTTTCAGATCAACGGCATCAGGGTCAAATACTGGGAGCCGGACGACAGCTTCGTCTCATCCTTCAAGGCGGTCAGCACGCCGCTGTTCGACGCCGCCGATTGCCCGCTTCCGGTCGCGGGCTCCGGCCAGTGGGGCGGACAGGCGCCGGAAACCTATCGCCGCACCGGCCGCACTGTCGATCTGCTCTATCTCTGCGGCGGCGGCATCGTCAGCCATCCCGGCGGCCCGGCTGCCGGCGTCCGGGCGGTGCAGCAGGCCTGGCAGGCGGCTGTCGCCGACATACCACTTGAGATCTACGCGAGAGATCATCCGGAGCTTGCCGCCTCGATTGCGAAATTCAGCGACGGCAAAGGCGCGTGACCGATATGGATCGACTTCTCGTCAGCTATTACGGGGATGATTTTACCGGCTCGACCGATGTCATGGAGGCGCTCGCCTCGAACGGTGTCGAGACGGCACTCTTCCTCGACATTCCGACGCCGGGATTGCTCGCTCGCTTCAAACACTGCCGGGCGATCGGCATTGCCGGAACGAGCCGCTCCGAGACGCCGGACTGGATGGAGGAGCACCTTGCGCCTGCTTTCGATTGGCTGAAATCGCTCGGCGCTGCCATCTGCCATTACAAGGTCTGCTCGACTTTCGATTCCAGCCCCGAGATCGGCAATATCGGCAAGGCGATCGAAATCGGCCGCACGATATTCGGGCAATCCATTGTGCCAGTTATCGTCGGCGCGCCGCAATTGAAGCGTTATACCGCCTTCGGCAATCTCTTCGCCGCTTATCAGGGCCGCGTCTTCCGCATCGACCGCCATCCCGTCATGAGCCGCCACCCGGTCACGCCGATGGACGAGGCGGACCTTACGGTCCACCTGTCGAAGCAGACCTCCCTCCCCGTCCTGCTTGCCGATCTTGTCACGATCACCGCGGCGGACGCCGATCAACGGATAGACGCGCTAGCGTCGAGCCCGGACGGGATCCTGCTCCTCGATGTCGACTCCGAGGCAACACAGATCGCGGCAGGCGGGCAGATGCTGCGTGTCACCAGCCGCTCGGCAAGCTTTGTCGCCGGCTCCTCGGGGGTCGAATATGCCCTGCTCAGCGCATGGCGGCGGGCCGGCTTGGTCGGCGCGAGCAGCGGCGAATTTCCCGATGTCGGCCCCGTCGACCGCCTCGCCGTCGTCTCGGGTAGCGTCTCGCCGACGACCGAGCGGCAAATCCGCACCGCTGTCGAGAACGGCTTCGAAAGCATTGCGCTCGATCCGCTGACGCTGGTCTCGAATGGCGAAGGCGCCGTGGATGGAGCGATACAGGCAGGCATTCAAAAGCTGAAAGAAGGCAAGAGCGTCATCCTCTACACGGCTCTCGGCCCCTCCGCGGACCGCGGCGCCGATATCGACCGGCTGCCTGGCGCGCGTCACCGGCTGGGAAGCGCGCTTGGCACAATCCTCTGCCGGTTGGTCGAGGCGGAAGGGCTGTCGCGTGCGGTCGTCGCCGGCGGCGACACCTCCAGTCACGCACTCCGGCAATTGAAGATCGACGCGCTGACGACGCTTCTGCCGCTTCCCCAGACGCCGGGGTCGCCGCTGTGCCTCGCCCATGGCGACTTTCCGCCGACCAACGGCCTGCAGATCGCGCTCAAAGGCGGCCAGGTCGGGACGGACGGCTATTTCGCGCAGATCCGCGACGGAAGGAAAAGCTGATGGTCGTCTGGGTCGGCACCAGTTTCAAGATGAACAAGACCGTTGAGGAAGCGCTCGCCTTCGCGCGCCACCTCGCCCAGGCAGACAGCGAACGCGACATCCGCGTGCAGCGCTTCGTCATTCCCGCCTTTACCGCGATGCGCGAGGTCAAGCGTGTGCTGGCCGAGACATCGGTCAAGGTCGGCGCCCAGAACATGCACTGGGAAGACGCCGGCGCCTGGACCGGCGAGATTTCGCCTCTGATGCTGAAGGACTGCGAACTCGATATCGTCGAACTCGGTCATTCCGAGCGGCGCGAGCATTTCGGCGAGACCGACGAAACCGTCGGCCTCAAGGTTTCCGCCGCGATCTGCCATGGCCTGACGCCGCTGATCTGCATCGGCGAGACGTTGCAGGAGCGCCGGGAGGGTCGGGCCGACGCGGTTTTACGGCGGCAGGTCGAGGCCGCCTTGAGGGGCGTCGACGCCGGGGCCGAGGCTCCGGTCCTGCTTGCCTATGAGCCGGTCTGGGCGATCGGCGCCAAGGGTATACCGGCGACCGCCGACTACGCGTCGGAGCGACACGGAAAGATCGCCGAGGTGGCGAAGTCCATTGTTGGACGTGCGGTGCCGGTTCTCTACGGCGGCAGCGTCAATCCGGAAAATTGCGAGGAACTGATCACCGAGGCGCATATCGACGGCCTGTTCATCGGCCGCTCCGCCTGGGGCGTCGACGGTTACCTCGACATTCTTCGCCGCGTCAGCGCGGCGATCGAAAGGTGATTTCCATGCCCGAGGGCGATGAAAGGAAACTGCTATGAAGATTGCAATTGGCGCCGACAGCGCCGGCAAACCGCTCCTGGATGTTATTGCCGCCCATCTCGCCGGCAAGGCGGATCTCGAAGTTCACGATCTCAGTCAGGCCGGCTTCTACGCCGATCTCTCCCAGCGTCTCGCGCAGACGATTGTCGACGGCGAACATCAGCGCGGCATCCTGTTCTGCGGCACCGGCATCGGTGTGTGCATTTCCGCAAACAAGGTGCCGGGCATCCGCGCCGCGCTGACGCACGATACCTATTCGGCGGAACGCGCGGCCAAATCGAACAACGCCCAGATCATCACGATGGGGGCGCGCGTCATCGGGCCGGAACTGGCGAAATCGATCGTCGACGTCTGGCTTGCATCCGAATTCGACCCTGACGGCCCATCGGCAGGCAACGTTGAGGCGATCGACCGGCTCGACGCCGAAAAACATGGGTCTTGAACAACTAAAGTAGTGATATGGTGATTGACTCATCATACCAGTTTATGATCCTATCCAGAACTGAAAAAGTGAGGAAAACATGACCAAGATTGCTCTCTTCGGCGCCGGCGGCAAAATGGGATACCGGCTTGCCAAAAATCTCAAAGGCTCACGCTTCCAGGTGCGCCATGTCGAGGTGAGCGACGCGGGCAAGGCGCGTTTGAAGAACGATCTCGGTCTCGATTGCGTGCCTGTCGAGGCCGCGCTCGACGGCGCTGATGTTGTCATCCTCGCCGTACCGGATACGGCGATCGGCAAGGTCGCAGCCGGCATCGTCGACAAGCTCGCACCCGGCACGATGGTGGTTGCGCTCGATGCCGCCGCTCCCTTTGCCGGCCACCTGCCGAAGCGCGACGACCTCACCTATTTCGTCACCCATCCCTGCCATCCGCCGATCTTCAACGACGAGACGGATATGCAGGCCAAGAAGGACCATTTCGGCGGCCTGTTCGCCAAGCAGCACATCGTCTCAGCGCTGATGCAGGGGCCCGACAGCGCCTATGCACTCGGCGAGGAAATTGCCAAGCTCATCTGGGCGCCGGTCATGCGCTCGCACCGGGTTACTGTCGACCAGCTCGCCATGCTCGAACCCGGCCTTTCCGAAACCGTCTGCGCATCGCTGCTCGTCGTCATGCGCCAGGCCATGGACGAATGCGTGGCGCGCGGCGTGCCTGAACAAGCAGCCCGCGACTTTCTGCTCGGCCATATGAACGTGCTCGGCGCGGTCATCTTCAAGGAGGTCGACGGCGTGTTCTCGGACGCCTGCAACAAGGCGATCGAGTTCGGCATTCCGGCGCTGATGCGCGACGACTGGAAGAACGTATTCGAACCGCAGGAGATCGCCGAGAGCATCCGGCGCATCACCTGAACCGGCCCGGGGAGGCAAGTCCCTCCCCCTCTACCGCCCCGGAGACGGGGCAACCGCTCCGGGGAGAACGGGGCTTCATTCACAACGGGAGGAAAAAATGAAACTGACGCGCAGACTAACACTTGCAGCCTTTGCCGGCGCGCTGGCGCTCGGAACTGCCATGCCGGCCTTTGCGGCCGACCTCATCGCCATCATCACGCCGGCACATGACAACCCCTTCTTCAAGGCCGAAGCCGTCGGCGCCGAAGCCAAGGCGAAGGAACTCGGCTACGAGACCCTCGTCATGACCCATGACGACGACGCCAACAAGCAGTCGGAAATGATCGATACGGCGATCGGGCGCGGCGCCAAGGCGATCATCCTCGACAATGCCGGCGCGGACGCTTCCGTCGCCGCCGTCAAGAAGGCGAAGGATGCCGGCATCCCCTCCTTCCTGATCGACCGCGAAATCAATGCGACCGGCGTTGCCGTCGCCCAGATCGTCTCGAACAACTATCAGGGCGCCCAGCTCGGGGCGCAGGAATTCGTCAAGCTGATGGGCGAGAAGGGCAATTACGTCGAGCTGGTGGGCAAGGAGTCCGACACCAATGCCGGCATCCGCTCACAGGGCTATCACGACGTCATCGACGATTATCCGGAGCTGAAGTCCGTCGCCAAGCAGTCGGCCAACTGGAGCCAGACGGAAGCCTATTCGAAGATGGAAACCATCCTCCAGGCCAACCCCGATATCAAGGGCGTCATCTCCGGCAACGACACCATGGCCATGGGCGCGATCGCAGCCCTTCAGGCGGCCGGCCGCAAGGACGTGATCGTCGTCGGCTTCGACGGCTCCAACGACGTGCGCGACTCCATCAAGTCGGGTGGCATCGAGGCGACCGTGCTGCAGCCCGCCTATGCGCAGGCCCAGTTGGCGGTGGAACAGGCGGACGCCTACATCAAGAACAAGACGACGCCGAAGGAAGAGAAGCAGCTGATGGATTGTGTTCTCGTCAATGCCGACAATGCCGGCAAGCTCGAGACCTTCGCCCTGACGAACTGATCAGCGCCAATTGCGGAGGGTGCAGTGTTGCGCCCTCCGCAATGCATTTTGCAAGACGTCGAGGTTCATCGCATGTTGAGAATGAAGGGCGCCCTGCTAGCCGCCGTCGTGGCGGCGGCCTTGCCCGGCTGCAAGATCATCAAGACGCCGACTACAGAGGAGAAGGCGGCGGCAGCGGCCAAGACCGCTTTCGACCCGAATGCCAAGGTCGAGGCGATCTGGCAGCCTGACGTCGTGCCGTATTTCGAAAAGCGCGCCGGCGAGCTGAAGGACGTCATGCAGCTTGCCGCCTCCAACCCGGATGCCGCCGGCGAGAAATACGGCAATACTCGCAAGCAGAGCAGCTCGCCCTGGACCTATGCGGTGAAGATCACCGGCACGGTCGTTGCGGCCGACACGGCGTCGCGCGCGGCAACGCTCGATCTCGACGCCGATGGCGACGGCAAGGCCGATGCCAAGGTGCAGATCGGGCCGGCGCTGCGCGGCACCGCACTGCGCGACACGCTAGACTTCGTCAATTTCAATGAATTCAAGAACCAGATCGAATGGGCGCAGTTCGGTAAGGCGTTCAACGAGAAGGCCAATGCCGCTGTTCTCTCCGCCGTTCCGCGCGACGGCCTGGCCGGCAAGACGGTGACGGTGATCGGCGCCTTTCCGCTGCCGAAAAGCGGCGAGCTTCCGCTCGTGACACCTTCGGAACTGAAGGTGGGCTCATGACAGCGGCAGAGGCACAAGAGGACGACATCATCCTGCGCCTCGACGATGTGTCGAAGGTCTATTCGGGCATCGTCGCCGTCAAGCGCGCCAATCTGGAGCTGCGCCGCGGCGCGGTGAACGTTCTGGTTGGCGAAAATGGCGCCGGCAAATCGACGCTGATGAAAATCATCGCCGGCGTCGAGCGCCCGACGCTCGGCCGCATCATCCTGGATGGCAAGCCCATATCCTTCGACAGTCCGGCCGACGCGCAGGCCAATGGCATCGGCATGATCTTCCAGGAGCTCAATCTCTTCGCCAACATGTCGGTGGCCGAAAACATTTTCACAAGGCGCGAGATCACCCGCGGCCTGCTCGGCATCGATCACAAGGCGCAGGTCGAAAAGGCCAATGAATTTCTGCGGCGTCTCGATGCCGGCATCGAGGCGGATACGATGGTCGAGGATCTGCCGATCGGCCAGCAGCAACTCGTCGAGATCGCCAAGGCGATGTCGCTCGATGCCCGCATCCTGATCATGGACGAGCCGACCTCCGCGCTTTCGGCGGCGGAAGTCGAAATCCTGTTCAAGGTGATCGCCGAGCTGAAAGCCCACGGTGTGGCGATCGTCTATATCTCGCACCGGCTGGAAGAGCTGATGCGGATCGGCGACTACATCACGGTGCTGCGCGACGGCCAGATCACCGGCCATGCCATGGTGCGCGATATCGACACGCGCTGGATCGTGCGCTCGATGATCGGCTCGGACGCCAAGGATTTTGCAAAATCCGTTACCCATTCCATCGGCCAAGAGGTCTTCCGCGCCGAAAATATCAGCCTTCCCAGGCCGACCGGCGGGCTTGCCGTCAACGATGTCTCCCTGTCGGTCAAGGCAGGCGAGATCCTCGGCATCTACGGCCTGATGGGCGCCGGGCGCAGCGAATTCTTCGAATGCGTGATCGGGCGCCATGCGCATTCGACCGGCAGGATCTTCATCGACGGCAAGGAAGTGCGCGCCCGCGACACCACGCGGCGCATCCGCCGCGGCCTTGCTCTGATCCCAGAAGACCGGCAGCGGGAGGGATTGGTGCAGGTGCTCTCCATCGCCTCCAACCTGACGCTTGCAAGCCTTTCGCGCTTCACCCGGCTCTTCCATATCGACAGCAGCGCGGAAAAGAACGCCATTCAGGAGGCGATCCGCGATCTCTCGATCAAGGCGCCCAATCCGGATTTCGAGGTTACCTCGATGTCCGGCGGCAACCAGCAGAAGGTCGTCATCGGTAAGGCGTTGATGACCAATCCGAAGGTGCTGCTGATGGACGAGCCGAGCCGCGGCATCGATGTCGGCGCCAAGGCAGACGTCTTCCGCACCATGCGCCGGCTGGCGGCAAACGGGCTCGCCATTCTGTTTTCGACCTCCGACCTCGAAGAGGTCATGGCGCTATCCGATCGCATCGCGGTCTTGAGCAACGGCCAGCTGGTCGCTGTCTTCGACAGGGATGAGGCGACTGAGGAAGCGATCATCGCGGCTTCGGCCAAGGGACACGGACATCAAGGGAAACTCGCGTCATGATGGCGGCTACATCTACCACTCTTGCGCCGAAAGGCGCCAACGGCTCCGCGCTTCTGACACTGATGAAGCTCAGGACCTTCATCGCGCTTTTCGCCGTCATCATCTTCTTTGCGATCTTCGCGCCGAACTTCACCTCGACAGCGAACATGATCCTGATGTCGAAACATGTGGCGCTGAACGCCTTCCTGGCGATGGGCATGACCTTCGTCATCATCACCGGCGGCATCGACCTCTCCGTCGGGTCGATCGTCGGGCTGTGCGGCATGGTTGCCGGCGGCCTGATCCTCTACGGCATCGAATTGCCAATCGGCTACACCATCTATTTCAACCTCTTCGAGATCGTGCTGATCACGCTGTCGATCGGCCTTATCATCGGTCTGATCAACGGCCTCTTGATCACCAAGCTTAACGTTGCGCCGTTCATCGCGACACTCGGCACGCTCTATATCGCCCGCGGCCTGGCGCTGTTGTCGTCTGATGGTCAGACCTTTCCGAACCTCGTCGGCCGGCCGGAATATGCCACGACCGGCTTCGACTTCTTCGGCGCGGGACGCATTCTCGGCCTGCCGGTCTCGATCTGGATCCTGATCGTGCTGGCGCTTGTGGCCGCCTATGTCGCCCGCTCGACGCCGATCGGCCGCCACATCTTTGCCGTCGGCGGCAATGAGCGAGCCGCGCGCATGTCCGGTATCCGCGTCGATGTCGTGAAGATCTTCGTCTACATGTTCTCCGGTCTTTGCGCCGCCATCGTCGGCGTCGTCATCTCCTCGGAACTGATGGCCGCCCATCCGGCCACGGGCGAGAGCTTCGAGCTCAATGCGATCGCGGCAGCCGTGCTCGGCGGCACCTCGATGTCGGGTGGCCGCGGCACGATCGGCGGAACGATTATCGGCGCCTTCGTCATAGGCATCCTTTCCGACGGGCTCGTCATGATGGGCGTTTCCTCCTTCTGGCAAATGGTCATCAAGGGTCTCGTCATCATCATCGCCGTGGTCGTCGACCAGGCGCAGCGCCGCCTGCAGCAGCGCGTCACCCTCATGCAAATGGCAAAGGCGGGTTGAGATGACCGAATTGAAAGGCGCGTTGATCGGCTGCGGCTTCTTTGCGATCAACCAGATGCACGCCTGGAGCGATGTCGACGGCGCCACGATTGTCGCGATCTGCGACCGCGATCCGGAGCGGCTGAAGATCGTCGGCGACCAGTTCGGCATCGAGCGCCGCTATAGCGATGCCGAGGCCTTGTTTACCGATGGCGGCTTCGATTTCGTCGATATCGCCACCACCGTCCAGAGCCACCGCGCGCTGGTGGAAATGGCCGCCGGCAATAGGGTGCCGGCCATCTGCCAGAAGCCGTTCGCCAAGACGCTGTCGGATGCGAAGGCGATGGTCGAGGCCTGCCGCAATGCCGGCGTCGCCCTGATGGTGCACGAGAATTTTCGTTGGCAGGCGCCGATCCAGGCGGTTCGCAAGGCGCTCGCTGCCGGCGTGATCGGCACGCCCTTCTGGGGCCGCTTCTCCTTCCGCTCGGGCTACGACGTTTTTTCCGGCCAGCCCTATCTCGCCGAAGGCGAGCGCTTCATCATCGAAGATCTCGGTATTCATACGCTCGACATCGCTCGCTATATCCTCGGCGATGTCAGCTCGCTGACGGCGCGCACCAGGCGGGTCAATCCAAAAATCAAGGGCGAGGACGTCGCGACCATTCTGCTCGATCATGAAAATGGCGCCACCTCGGTCGTCGATGTCAGCTACGCCACCAAGCTTTCCAAAGAGCCGTTCCCGGAGACCCTGATCGAGCTCGATGGCACCGAGGGCACGATCCGCCTGAGTCAGGGTTATGGCCTCGAAATCAACAACGCCGAGGGCACCACCAAAATGGATGTCTCTCCGAAGCTGCTATCATGGGCCTCGCGGCCCTGGCACAATATCCAGGAGAGCGTCTACGCGATCCAGCAGCATTGGGTCGACCAACTCAAGCGCGGCGCGGATCACTCGACGTCAGGGGTCGACAATCTGAAGACCTTCGCCCTTGTCGAGGCTGCCTATGACAGTGCTGCCGGGGGAAAGACCATCGACGTCGGGGCGATGCTGCGATGACGGTCGATGCCTTCCAGCTTTACGGCACCCACGCTCTGGAAACGCCGCCGGTTCGCCTGACGGCCGGAAAGCTGGCCGCCGATCTCGCCGATGGCAATCTCCGCACCATCCGTTACGACGGTGTCGAGGTGCTGCGGGCGATTTCCTATCTCGTTCGCGACCGGGACTGGGGCACCTACAGCCCCCAGATCGCCGATCTCAGGATCGAGCAGGGCGACGACCGTTTCGAAGTCGCTTATCGGGCACGTTGCGAGGCATCCGACGGAACGAGCCTCGTCATCGACGTCCGCATCATCGGATATCAGGACCGGCTCGATTTCGAGGCCGAAGCCACGAGCGAGACCGGCTTCGAGACCAATCGGTGCGGCTTCTGCATCCTGCATCCGATCGTCGGTGTGGCCGGTTCAGCGGCGACGGTCGAGCATGTCGACGGCCGGATCGTCGAGACACGCTTTCCCGATGTGATCGAACCCTGGCAGCCGTTCCAGGATATGCGCGCTATTTCCCATGAGGTCGTGCCCGGAGTTGCGGCGGAATGCCGGATGGAAGGCGACATTTTCGAAATGGAGGATCAGAGGAACTGGTCCGATGCCTCCTACAAGACCTATGTCAGGCCGCTCGCCCTGCCCTGGCCCTATCGGATTTTCGCCAACCAACCGGTTCGGCAGAAGACGTCGCTCATGATCAGCCACGCCAGCCGTTCCGCAGCGGTCTCAGCCGCGACGTCGAGCGATGTCATAAGGCTCGAACTTGGAACACGGACCGGCACCATGCCCGATATCGGCGTGGTCGTTACGCCGCAGGAGGCCGATGCGACGCTCTCGGCCCGGTCCCTCCTGTCGGAGATCGCGCCGCGCGAGCTTGTCTTCCATTTCGATGCGAACGCTGGACATGGCGTCGAAGCGCTGCAGAAATTTGCCGCGATCGCTGCCGCCCATCATGGCCGTACGACGCTGGAGATCGCGCTTGCCTGCAAGTCGTCGCCATCGAGCGAAGCGGCCGAGATTGCCCGCCAGATGCAGCGCGCGGACTTCGAGCCGGAAGCGATCCTGATCTCGCCTTCCGTCGATCGGCAATCGACGCCGCCTGGCAGCAAATGGCCGGACTGCCCTCCCCTCGAAGAGATCTATGCCGCGGCCCGCGCCGCCTTCCCCGGCACTCGCATCGGCGGCGGCATGCTGAGCTATTTCACCGAACTCAACCGCAAGCGCGTGCCGGCCGGCGAGATCGATTTCGTCAGCCATTGCACCAATCCGATCGTGCATGCGGCCGACGATCTCAGCGTCATGCAGACATTGGAAGCGCTGCCGTTCATCACGCGATCCGTCCGCGCGGTCTACGGCGACAAGCCCTATCGCATCGGCCCGTCGACGATCCCGATGCGGCAGAACCCTTATGGTAGCCGCACCATGGACAATCCTGCGGGCGGACGCATCCCGATGGCCAATCGCGACCCGCGCCACAACGGGCGTTTCGCGGAGGCTTTCGCGCTCGGCTACGCGATCCGGGTGCTGGATGCCGATCTCGAATGCCTGACGCTTTCGGCACTGACCGGCCCTTTCGGCCTGATCGCCGGCCCGGATGAACCGGTCGAGCAAGGCGGGCGGCGGCCGCTGTTCAACACGGTGCGGACCTTGTCGGCCCTCGCCGGCGCGTCCTGGCAGGAATGCGTCTCGTCTTCGCCGTCCGAAGTGCTGTCCTTCGTGGCGCGGGATGCCGCAGGCGCCAGGATCTATGTGGTCAATCTGACCAGCGAAGAGCGAAGGGTCGACGGCGGCGCACTGGATAAAGAGCTGCGGCTCGCGCCTTTCGGGACTGTCGTCTTGCCGCGGGCGGATTGACGTCCGGCGCGCCAGCCGCATCTATGCAGTCGGAGCTCGTTCTGGGGAGGATCGGCGTGAAGACGAAGAAGCTTATCAATGCAGGCGCAGATGCCGTCGATGAGATGCTGCAAGGCGTTCTCGCGGCCCATCCCGGGCACCTTTATGCCGTGGACGACATGCCGCGCGCCATCATTGCCCGAAACGGACCGCGCAAGGGCAAGGTCGGGCTGGTGATCGGCGGCGGGTCCGGGCACGAACCGACATTCCTCGGCTATGTCGGCAGAGGGCTGGCGGATGCCGCCGCGATCGGCAATGTCTTCGCCTCGCCGCCCCCCGATCCGATCATCGCCTGCGCCAAAGCCGTCGACGGCGGCGCCGGCGTGCTCTTCATGTACGGCAATTATGCCGGCGACGTCATGAACTTCGACATGGCCGCCGAAATGCTGGCGCTTGACGAGATCGAGGTGCGCACCGTCCTGACCACCGACGATGTCGCGTCCGCCCCCGCCGATCAGAGGGACAGGCGGCGCGGCGTGGCGGGCAATGTCTTCATCTTCAAGGCCGCTGGTGCTGCCTGCGATCTTCTCTATTCCTTCGACGAGGTCGAGCGCGCCGCCCGCCATGCCAATGCGCGAACCTATACGATGGGTGTGGCGCTCGCGCCTTGTTCGCTGCCGCAGACCTTGAAACCGAATTTCCTGATCGGCGACGGCGAGATGGAGATCGGCATGGGCATCCATGGCGAGCCCGGCATGGCTCGCGAGCCGCTGAAGGCGGCCGACGCGGTGACCGACGAACTGATGGACAGCATCCTCCGCGAGATGAAGGCAGAACGGGGCGACCGTGTCGCCGTGCTCGTCAACTCGCTGGGCTCCACGCCGATGATGGAGCTCTACATCATGATGCGGCGCGTGAAGGCGCGGCTCGACGAGGCGGGGCTTGTCATCCATAGCTCGCTCGTCGGGAATTACTGCACTTCGCTCGAAATGGCCGGCGCTTCGGTGACGCTCATGCACCTCGACGACGAGCTTCAGCGGCTAATCGACCATCCCTGCGATTGCGCCATGTTTACGAGGTGATCGATGCTGATCACGACGAAAGACCTGCAGCACCTCTTTGCCTTGATCGCCGAGGGCATCGCCGCGCAGCGCGATCATCTCTGCGAGTTGGATGGCGCCATCGGCGACGGAGATCACGGCCTTGCCATGGACGCCGGCTGTGAAGCCGCCGCCAAGGCCGTCGGCGGGCTCGATGCCGCGCAGACTGCGCCGACGCCTGCCTTCAACGCTGCGGCAAAGGCATTTCTGAATGCGGTCGGCGCGTCATCGGGCCCGCTCTATGCCACCGCCTTTATGCGCGCAGGCGCTTCGGTCAAGGACAGGTCTAACCTGAGCGATGACAATTTTGTGCGGGCTTTCGCGGCGATGGCGCAAGGCATTCAGGAACGCGGCAAGGCGGAGCCCGGCGAAAAGACCATGGTCGACGCCTGGAAGCCGGCGGCCGATGCGGCGCTCAAGGCCTGGGCGTCGGGAACCGCCCTTCCTGAATGCTTCGACATGGCGGAGCGGGCAGCGCGCCAAGGCTGCGAAGCGACCCGGGATATGACGGCGGCCAAGGGGCGGGCATCGCGGCTGGGGAAACGAGCGATCGGCCATATCGACCCCGGAGCGGCCTCGGCCGTCATCATCATCACCGCGATCGCAAAATTCGTTCGGCAGCATGATGGTTATCTCATCATACCAGTTGACATGTGAATGACTATCTGCAACAAGGGGGCCGCTTATCAAGAGGAGGACGGTAATGCTGACCCTATCCGCGAAATTGAAGACTGCGAGCATCGTCGCGATCGCCATGGCGTCTTTCGCCGCGACGCCGGTTCTTGCCGAAGACATCACGCTCTGGACCCTCAACTTCGACAACAACGCCGCCAACGGCGCGCTCAAGAAGGTTGCGACGGATTTTGAAGCGGCAAACCCGGGAACCCATGTCGAGATCGTTCAGCGCGCCGTCGACGAGCATAAGACGGCGCTCCGCGTCGCGGCCGGTTCCGACAAAGGCCCCGACATTTATTTCAGCTGGGCGGGCCTCGGCCTTGGCGGCGAATATGTGAAGGCCGGTCTCTCCCTGCCGCTCGACAAATATTATGCCGAATATAAATGGAACGACGAATTGCTGCCCGCCGCTGCGGCTTTCGCCGACCTCTATCCGGGTGGCAAGCATGGCGTTCCCTTCACCTTCAAGGGCGAAGCCGTCTATTACAACAAGAAGCTTTTCGAACAGGCCGGCATCAAGGAAGAGCCGAAGACCTATGAGGAATTTCTCGCCGCGGCCGACAAGCTGAAAGCCGCCGGCATCCCTGCCTTCACCTTCGGTGGCACGGTCAACTGGCACGTCATGCGCCTGATGGACGTCATCCTCGAAACCAAGTGCGGCGCCGAAAAGCATGATGCACTGAAGGCTATGACGCTGGATTGGACCAAGGAACCCTGTGCGACGGAGGCCTTCGCCGAGTTTGCGAAGTGGACGAAGGATTATACGCTGCAGCCGTTCATGGGCATCGACAACAAGCAGTCCTACAGCCTCTTCACCGCAGGCCGCGCGGCGATGATGCTCGAAGGCGACTGGTTGGTCAGCCAGCTCAACGGCTCCGGCGCCAATCTCGACGATTACGGCATCTTCCCCTTCCCGACCAATACCGACCGTCTCTATGGCTTCGCCGAGTACAATTACATCAGCACCAAGAGCAAAAATCCTGACACCGCCGCGAAATTCCTCGACTATTTCCTGTCGACGAAGGTGCAGCAGGATCTGCTCGGCCAGCTGAGCTCGACTTCCGTCAACAAGAACGTGCAGTACGCCAACCAGAAGCCGCTCGAGGCGGAATGGCTGGGGATCTTCCAGAAATTCGGCAAGGTCTACATGAACGGCGATCAGGCCTTCCCGCTCGATGTCACGACGGAATATTTCCGTGTCATCAACGACGTCGCCTCCGGCAACACCGAGCCGGCCGACGCGGTCAAGCAGCTGCAGAGCTTCATCGCAAGCAGAAGCTGATTCCTTCCAAGGCGCCATTCGATCGACCGCTGAGTTGATCGGCTGGCACATTCTTTCATCAGCTGGCGGCTGCTTTGCCCTCAGGAGGAAAGCATGTCACTTCGACAATCGACTCATGATCCGCGCGTGCAAGCGGCGATCCTGCTGGTGCCGGCGCTGGCGATCTATGCGGTCTTTGCGCTCTACCCGATGCTCAACGTCGTCATCCTGAGCTTCCAGAAGTGGAACGGGCTGGATGCCAACCGGCAATTCGTGGGCATTGCCAATTATTCGGCGATCTTCACCCGGGACCCGGTCTTCTGGGTTGCCTTCCGCAACACGGTGATCTGGACTTTGATGAGCCTGATCTTCCCGCCGATGGTCGGACTGCTCCTGGCGCTCAGCCTCAATCAGAAGATCTTCGGCCGCAACGGCCTGAGGGCGATTTTCTATCTGCCCGTCATCATCGCGCCGATCGCCGTCGCCACCATGTGGAAATGGATGTACGATCCCTTCTTTGGCCTGTTCGCCCAGCTGCTGACCTCCTGGGGCATGCAGAGCTGGATCAAGGACTGGCTCGGCAACAGGGATATCGCCCTCTATTCCGTCTTCGTCGCCTATCTCTGGCAGACGGTGGGTTTCTCGATGGTGCTGTTCCTGGCCGGCCTGCAGAATGTCTCGCAGACGCTGGTGGAGGCCGCGCGCATCGACGGCGCCGGCCGCTGGGCGGTGTTCAAGCATGTGACGCTGCCGGCATTGCGCCCGACGATCACCATCGTTCTCGTTCTTTCGATCATCTCCTCGCTGAAGGCCTTCGATATCGTCTACGGCCTGACCGGCGGCGGGCCGGCGCAGTCCACCCAGATGCTGGCGCTCTGGGCCTTCACGCAGGCCATGCAGATCTTCGATTTCGGCCGGGGTGCGGCGATCTCCGTCGTCCTGCTGCTGATCACCATGGCCGTCGTCATTCCCTATTTGAGATGGACCCAGAAGCACGAGGAGGTCGAATCGTGACAGCAGTGCCGAGCGATACCGCCGCCGTGCATCTCGAAGTCCAGCCGTCGTCGATGAAGCGCGATCCCGTTCTGATCGGCCTCTGGATCACGCTTATCATCGTCGCCCTCGTCTGGGTCGCGCCCTTCGTGTTCATCGTCTTTACCTCGCTGAAGACGCCGGCGGCGGTGACGAGCACCGGCGCCTTCATGCCGCCGACCCAGCTTGCCTATGACAATTACAGCGCTGCCTGGAGCCGCGGCAATTTCGCCAACTCCTTTCTGAACAGCGTCGTCATCACCGTCATCAAGGTGCCGCTCGGCCTGTTCCTGTCGGCCATGGCCGCCTATGCTCTGGCCAAGATCAAGCTGAAGATCAGCAAGGCCCTGCTGCTCGTCGTCGTCTTCGGCACGATGATCCCCTTCCAGGTGATGCTGGCGCCGCTCTTCACCCTGGTCAATTCCTTCGGCCTGATCGACACCTATCCCGGCGTCATCCTTCCCTATATCGCCTTTGGCGTTCCCTATCAGGTCTTCATCCTGCATGGCTTCTTCAAGGGCATTCCCAAGGAGCTGTCGGAAGCGGCCCTGATCGACGGCGCAACCCACTTCACCATCTTCCGGCGGATCTTCCTACCGGTGTGCCTGCCCGTGCTTGCCGCGCTGCTCATCCTCGATTTCGTTTCCACCTGGAACGAATTCGCCATGGCGCTGGTGCTGCTGCAGGACCAGCACATGTGGACATTGCCGCTCGGCCTGATGTCATTCCAGGGGCAGTTCTCCAGCAATTACGGCCAGCTCAACGCGGCGATCGTCATGACCGTTCTGCCGGCGACGATCGTCTATCTCATGTTCCAGCGCTACTTCGTCTCCGGCCTCACCTCCGGCGCCGTCAAGGGCTGATCGCGAAATCTTATCTCACGAGGAGAGACAGAATGTCTGATGCAACAGTCGAAAAATGGGGTGTGTTCGAGGCCGCCTTCGAGGGGCCGGCCGGCGGCAATCCCTATCTCGACGTGGCATTCGATGCCGTGTTCACCCAGAAGAGCCGCGATGTGCGCGTACCGGGCTTCTATGACGGCAACGGCACTTATCGCATCCGTTTCATGCCCGACAGTGAGGGTGAGTGGTCGTTCAAGACGCGCTCCAAGACCGCGGCCCTCGACGGCAAGACCGGTGTTTTGACCGCGACCGCACCTTCGGCCGGCAATCACGGCCCGGTGCGCGTGCGCAACAAATTCCACTTCGCCTATGCCGACGGCACGCCGTTCCTCTCCTTCGGAACAACCTGCTACGCCTGGACGCACCAGCCGCTCGACATGCAGAAGCAGACGCTGGAAACCCTCAAGACGGCGCGTTTCAACAAGATGCGCATGGGCGTGTTTCCAAAGGACTATCCCTATAATGTCAACGAGCCGCTGCATGCCTGCTTCGAACGCGGCGCGGATGGCGGCCAAGATTTCGACCGGCCCAACCCCGCCGCCTTCCAGCATTTCGAAAAGCAGGTCGCGGCGCTTTGCGAACTCGGCATCGAGGCCGATATCATCATCTTCCACCCCTATGACCGCTGGGGCTATGCCGACATGTCGGCCGCGCAGGATTTCCGCTATGTCGAATATCTGGCCGCGCGTCTTTCCGCCTGCCGGAACGTCTGGTGGTCGCTCGCCAATGAATATGATTTCCTCATCGACACCAAACCGATGGCGCAGTGGGACCGCTACTTCCACATCCTGGAGGAAAACGACCCCTACCAGCACCTGCGTTCCATCCACAATGGCGACGTTACGGCGAATTTCGATCATCGCAAGCCGTGGGTCACGCATAGCTGCATTCAGAACCCTGACGTCAAGCGCACCCAGGAATGGCGCGATGCCTATGGCAAGCCTGTCGTCAACGACGAGCCGGAATATGAGGGCGACATCCTGCAGTCATGGGGCAATCTCCATGCGGGGGAACTCGTGCATCGCTTCTGGATCACCATGGCGCGCGGCGGTTATGCCGGCCATGGCGAGACCTATTCCCATCCCGAGGATCTGATCTGGTGGGCCAAGGGCGGCGAGCTGCGCGGCGAGGCCTGGAAGCGCATCGGCTTCCTTCGCGATCTGCTGGAGGCCGACGTCAAACATGGGCTCGAGCCGCTCGGTATCATCGGCGAATGGCCCTGGTCGCGGGTATCGGGCGCGCGTGACGGCGACGGCGATTTCCGGCTGATCTATTTCGGCGAACATCAGCCGGTCATCTGGTCCACTGGCCTGCCTGTCGATGGCGACGATTACGATGTCGATATCATCGACACCTGGGAGATGACGATCACGCCGGCTGAAAAGGTGGCCGCGCCCGTTCCGCATCCGACCCGCCATGGCTCGATCGTGCGCGGCGGCAAGCCGGACGCGGCCTTCGGCGTCAAAATCCCGCCCAAGCCATACCAGGCGCTGCGCGTGCGCCGGCGCGGGAAGAACTAATCAAGGGGTCCAAAATGTCAGGCTTGAGCATCAGAAACGTCAAGAAATCCTTCGGCACCGTCGATATTATTCATGGTGTCGACGTCGAGATCGCCGATGGTGAATTCACCATTCTCGTCGGCCCCTCCGGCTGCGGCAAGTCGACCTTGCTGCGCATGATCGCCGGGCTCGAAGACGTCACCGGCGGCCAGATCAGCATCGACGGCCGGGTGGTGAACAATCTGCAGCCGAAGGATCGCGATATCGCGATGGTCTTCCAGAACTACGCGCTGTACCCACAGATGACCGTCTCCCAGAACATGGGCTTCGCGCTGGAGCTTGCCGGCGCCAAGCGGCCTGAGATCGAGAAGAAGGTCGGCGAAGCCGCCGCTATTCTCGGCTTGCAGCCGCTTCTCCACCGCAAGCCGGCCCAGCTTTCCGGTGGGCAACGCCAGCGCGTCGCCATGGGCCGCGCCATCGTTCGTGATCCCAAAGTCTTTCTGTTCGACGAGCCGCTCTCCAATCTCGATGCGAAACTGCGTGTAAAGATGCGGGCGGAGATCAAGGCCCTGCACCAGCGGCTGAAGACCACCATCGTCTACGTCACCCATGACCAGATCGAAGCCATGACCATGGCCGACAAGATCGTCGTGCTGCATGCCGGCCGCGTCGAGCAGATCGGCAGCCCGCTCGAGCTCTATGACAGGCCGCGCAACATCTTCGTCGCCGGTTTCCTCGGCTCCCCCGCCATGAATTTTCTCGAAGGGACGATCGACGATGGGGGAAAGCCGGCATTGGCGCTGTCCAGCGGTTCGCGCGTAGCGCTCTCGCGGGCGCCGGCCAATTCCGCCAAACGGCCGCTGACACTCGGCATCCGTCCCGAAGACATCGCCTTCGGCGACGAGAACGGGGTGGATGCCGTGGTCAAGGTGGTCGAACCGACAGGATCGGAAACCCATGTCGCCGTGGAAGTCGACGGCCGGGAGCTGACATGGGTCGTGCGCGAACGTGTCGAGCTCGTCCCGGAACAGCCGGTGAAGCTTTCCTTCGAAACCTCCAAGGTTCATTTCTTCGACCGGCAGACGCAGCAGCGATTGAACGCCTGACGACAGTTTGCGCGCAATCGGCGAACGCGAAATCGGTGTCGGGTGCGCTGGACGATGCCTCATCTGGCAGACGAAATGGTGACTTGTCATCTCGAAATTTCGCCGATAGGTTGTTGGCGAACGACGAGGTAGCCAAGACATGCACATCCGAAAAGCCGCCTCCTCCGACGCAGAGGAGCTGAGCGCTCTCCTGAACGAGCTCATCCGGGCAGGCGGAACGACAGCGCTCGAGACCCCGCTTTCGGCCGGCGAGTTCGTCGATTGGTTCATCGACGGCGAGTTTCCGCTTGTCTGCCATGTTGCAGAGCACGATCAGTCGCTTGTCGGCTTTCAATCGCTGAGCTTATACGGCGATCCGCCGAAAGGCGTCGCCGACATTGCGACCTTTGCCCGCCTGAGCCCAAAGACCGCGGGCGTCGGCAGCGCGCTTTTTCCCGCGACAAGAGCGGCAGCAAAAGAGCTCGGGCTGGAATTCATCAATGCGACCATCCGCGCCGACAATATCAGCGGACTTGGCTATTACGCGAAGATGGGCTTTGAGACCTATGACAGGCTGGTTCAGGTTCCGCTTCAGGACGGAACGCAAGTCGACAGGATCAAGAAGCGTTTCAGCGTAAACGCCATGGGTCGCGCGACGCCGCACGGCTGAATGCCTCGACGACGTTATGGGGAGGTGTCGACGCCACGCGCCGGTGATGCCCGCGTGCAGGTCGGTTCTGACCTGCGGCGGCGGGTTCGAATTATATAGCGTTGCCATGTTAAGTCTATGACGTAACAACGTAGTTTTCTGTAATGGAAGCAAACATGGGCTTAACTTCCGCCATACGTGCGGACTGCTGCAGGATGCTATCCGCCGTCGACAGCGGCCAGGTGTCGAGCGTGGATAGATTTGCAGGCGCAAAGACGGAGAAAACGGCACAGATCAAAGTCATATCCGGAGATTAGCCATGTCCGCTGCGATGTTCACGACCGACGAACTTGCGTTGATCCGCCGCGCTTACGCCCATCAGGTGGCAGCAACCGCCGGAACGACGAACCCGCGGATCGAGGCTGCCTTTGCCGCTGTCCCCCGCGAAAAATTCCTCGGTGCGCCGCCATGGCAGATCGCCAATCTCGGTGGCGGATATCGCCCCCTGCTCTCCTCAGATGTGGTTCTGGCCTATCAGGATGCGCTGTTCGCCTTGCAGCCCGACAAGGGCGTCAACAATGGCAGCCCGTCGCTGCATGCCCGTCTCCTGGCGGAATTGGACGCCCAGATCGGTGATCGCATCGCTCATATCGGTGCCGGCACCGGTTATTATAGCGCCATTCTCGCGGAGCTGGTGGGCGCCACCGGGCATGTCTATGCCGTAGAAATGGACCCCGATCTGGCCGGCCATGCCCAAGCAGCGCTTGCCGACCGGTCCAATGTCAGCGTCATCACCGCCGACGGCAACCAATGGCCGCAGCAAGAAGTGGATGCGATCTGCGTGAATTTCGCCGTCGGGCGTCCCGCAGCGCCGTGGATCGAAAAGCTGCGAGCCGGAGGGCGCCTGGTGTTGCCCCTCGTTGTACCGCGCCAGGGCCGGCCGGCGAATGGCGGTCGTCATGCCTCTCACGGCGCCGCACTTCGTATTGAGCGCGGCGCGAGTGGATTTGCAGCGCGTTGGATCGGCACAGCCTATTTTGTCTGCGCCGATGGTGGATTGATGATCGAGGAGAACGAGATCGAGGCGCTGACGACCGCCTTCCAGCGCGGCGGCATCGAGTTCATCAAAAGCCTGCTCTGGAAGACGGACCCGCGGATAGGACGCTGCTGGTATATCGGCGACCAATGGGCGCTCTGCTATGACGATCCCTGAAGCATTCCTTCCAGAGTGCCGACTGCTGCATCTCCGTTGCGAACAGCGACGCAGCCCACCACGCCGAAGATCTCGATGCCCCTCGCCCCTTCGCCCGGCGCGATCAGTCGGCCGCAGGTTTGATCAGCGACGACATCGCAACACCCGAGCATCCGGCGGAGATGGTATGGGCGATGACACGTTCGGAGTGTCGACCTTAGATCCGGCCTTCCCGAAGCTTAGCGCAAGCTCGCCAACGGCGCCTCTCCCCAGTTGAAGCGGGAAACTCTGCTGTTGAAATTTGCTGTCGATGATCTTCGAGATCGAGCCGGAGGCGCCGAGTATTCGAGCCGCGGCCATGCGGCGAAAGTTCATATGAATTGCGCACCACCGCCGGCGGCAAGGCGGCAGCTTCGGCGCAGGTTGGCGACGCAGGCAATGAACTTTGCCGCCGGCTCCGCCGATCCCGTTTGAGGACCGGATCGATAGGAGCGGAAGAAATGGAGGATGTGGCCTGTCCGGCTACTCCAGTGGTTTGCCGAAACAGCGAAAGCCCGGCGCGGGAGAGGCACCGGGCTTCGATAGTGAGCGACAGCCTGGGAGGAGGAATGACTGTCTGTCGGACCCAAGCGGCTCGGAGGGGTGAAGCGCTTCGGTCCATCACGAGGTAGTGCCGCGACGCGGCAAATTCAAGCTTGGCGGCTGGGTGGCAAGACGGGTGACGCTGCAAGAGGGTCGAATTGGGCGCAGCTTTTGATTATTGCTCGCGGCCGGATTCGGCGGCGTTGTCCGCGGACAACTTGCGCTGCGCCGCCACTCATTCCCGAAGCGAGCAGGTCGCTGCGTCCTTTGAGGCGTTTGCGGGGAGCGCCTCAGGCTCAATTGGACGACAGCGTAAGGTGAAGTGTTCTCGAGAACTTGTTCTGTCTCGATGGTCACCGGGTTGTCCGCGGACAACCCATTTACGATCAATCCCGTATTCTCGACGCTCAGGCTTTCGCATAGCTGATCCTTCCTCACCTTTAGCGCGCGGCGCCGACGCTGCTCCTTGCATTTCCCTCGACGTCGGCGCACCCGCATCGCCCGTCGAGGCCCCGAGCGGCGCGCTTCAGGGTGAGGCTCTCGGGGGTAGTATCGGAATCTTCAACGCCTGAAATTGAGACGCAGGAAATCTACCGCCCCTTGTTGGGGGCGCATCCTCCAGCGTGCGCCTCATCTTGAGACACGCAGGCCGACAGCCGGAGCCTCGAAGGACGTGCTCAGCGCCGTTCCTTGCACTCCTTCGGCGTCGGCGCACCGGCCTCGCCCTTCGAGGCCTCTTGCGGGGCGCCTCAGGATGATGCTCTCGTGTGCGGTGGCGCGGGTTCTTCAACGCGCACTATTGGAGCGCAGATCCGCAGTGTCCCTTGTTGAGGACGGCACCCTCAGGGCGTTCCTCATCCTGAGGCGCGCAGGCCGACGGCCGGAGCCTCGAAGGGTCCGCTCCAGCGCTGCTCCTTGCATTCCTTCGACGTCGGCGCGCCCGCCTCGTCCTTCGAGGCGGTGCGCCTCGGGATGAGGCTCTCGTGGGCCACGGCACGGCATTCTCCAGCGCTCGTTGTTGGGCGCAGATTCCTGGCGTCTCCTATGGACGGCGGCACCCTCTAGGCGTCCCTCATCCTAAGGGGCACAGGCCGAAGGCCATTGCCTCGAGGGAGACGCCGCAGCGCTGCTCTTTGCATCCATTCGGCGTCGGTGCGCCCCTCGCATTTCGCTGCCATGCACACCAGTTGCGGGGCGTGTTGAATAGGCTTTGCGGCCATCGTCTGATTGGAAGTTGTCCGCGGACAACGGGCAATCAGGCAAGCGGACCTACATCCGAGTTCAGGGATTCGCCTGGTGACGCGCCAGGCCTCGTGCCGGGAAGAGCCTTTGGCCGAGGTCTGACCCGGCCGAGGCTCGGCTGTCGCACGCCCGTGACGAGGCGATCGCGTGCATCGTCGGACGTGCATTTTTCATCGGTCGATGCTTGGAGATATCGAGCCGATTGCCCTTCCGCCATGTGACACCGCATCCATCGCGCGATGGCTGGTCGAGGCGCACGGCAGTCTGGCCGGCCTCGCCATGCGGCCGAACCGAATGACCATGAAGCAGGGGAGGGGCTGGTTCTCAAGCAGCGCCGACCCGGTCTGCAGACGAGACTTTCGGGGGCGTATCGTGAATGCGTTGTCCGGCTGCGACCGAGGTATTGAGATCTCGATCTCGATCGCGGGCAGGCAATGCTCCGGCTTCGGCGGCGGGCAGCATGGATGATGCCGGGCAGAAGCACCTCCGCGTCCGGTTCCCGATATTCGCGGTCGATAACGAGAGCAGCTATTGCAGGGGATTGCCACTGGCGTTATTGTTTTGTCGATCGCTGACAGGCGCTGTGGTCGCAACATTGCAGACGCTTGGAGCCAGAATTCGCTGCCTTTGAGACCGAAACGATGGTTGTCGGGCAGGCTTGTCGAAAAGACCGCCCAGTCAGTAACGAAACTAAAGTGCGAATTCACTTCCATAACTGGAAGTGATAATAACGAGATCAATGGCTTAGAATTTTGTAAGCTGCACCATACCCCCCGCCACCAGGCGATAGATTCCCCCGCAGCGACCGGTTTGACAAGCCCGAATCGGTCAAAATTGCCGTTACTCGACAGGCTCGAGGAACGGAATGATTTTGCCCCCCGCTCGAATGGTCGCGGGAGGCAGCGGCTTGCATCCTTTAGCGGCACTCTGCGTTATCCCCGCACCAGAGCGGAGAGCATCCTCATGCCAGATGTGCTTCACCTCAAGAAGATGTCGATCGCAGCGGCGATGGTGGCTGCGGCGATCGGCGCACTTGCGTTGATGCAGGCAACGGAGCGCAGTTCCGTTCCCCCGAGTGCCGAACCCCGCCGCGCGGTTGACGATCATGGCCGCAGCGCCGCGACGCCCGAGGCTATTCCGCTCCGCGGACTTCGCGATGTGTTCTGGCGCGTCTACCATGAAGTCCTGAACGACCGGGTCACACTCATTGCCGCGGGTGTGACCTTTTATCTGCTGCTGGCGCTGTTTCCCGCCATGGCGGCTCTGGTGGCGCTCTACGGGCTGGTTGCCGATCCGATCACCATATCCGAACATCTTCGCGAATTGGCCGGCCTCATGCCGCCGGGAGCGTTCGATCTACTTGCCGATCAGATCAAGGAACTCGTCAATAAGCGCGACAGTGCACTTGGCATCACCTTTTTCGTCGGTCTCGGCATCGCGCTATGGAGCACGCATAGCGGCACGCTGGCGATCTTCGATGCGATGAACGTCGCCTATGAGGAGAATGAAAAGCGCGGTCTTATCCGGTTGAACCTCGTCGGACTCTGCTTCACCTTGAGCGCGATGCTTCTGACGGTGGTGATGGTGGCGCTTGTCGGCGTCATGCCGGTTGTGCTTTCCTATCTCTGGCTCGATCAGTTCAACGAGCACATGGCCCTTCTCCTGCGGTGGCCGCTGCTGCTGCTGGTCGTCGCGGTGGCGGTTACCTCAGTCTACCGCTTTGGCCCCAGCCGGGAGCCTGCCAAGCTCCGGTGGATGACGTGGGGCGCCGTTCTGACGACGGTCGCCTGGGCCGCCATGTCTCTCGGCTTCTCCTTCTACCTCGATCATTTTGCCAATTATAACGCGACCTACGGCACGCTCGGTGCGCTGATCGGCCTCCTCATCTGGATCTGGCTTTCCGTCGTCATTCTCGTCATCGGCGCGGAGCTCAACGCCGAACTGGAGCATCAGACCGCGAGGGATACGACGACGGGCACGCCGCTGCCGATGGGCGCGCGTGGCGCCTATGTTGCAGACACTCTGGGCGAGGCCGTCAACTGATCATTGAGGAGCATCATCAATGACTGCGCCTCACCTGTGGTTTTGATGTATTTTATCCTTCCGCAACCCCGACAGAGGAGACGATCATGACGGCCCCGCATCCTTCCAAAACCCATATCGGCAATCATGCACTGCATCCCGAAACGCAGATGCTGAATTACGGCTACGATCCCGAACTCTCGGAAGGGGCGGTCAAGCCGCCGGTATTCCTCACCTCCACCTTCGTCTTCAAGTCGGCCGAGGATGGCCGCGATTTCTTCGATTACGTCTCGGGCCGCCGCGAGCCGCCGGCGGGGAAAGGCGCGGGTCTCGTCTATTCGCGCTTCAATCATCCCAATAGCGAGATCGTCGAGGACAGGCTCGCCGTTTACGAGCGGACGGAAAGCGGCGCGCTGTTTTCCTCAGGCATGTCGGCGATCGCCACGACCTTGTTCGCCTTCGTCCGGCCGGGCGATGCGATCCTGCATTCGCAGCCGCTTTATGGCGGCACGGAAACCTTGCTGGCAAAGACGTTCCTCAATTTCGGCGTCGGCGCCGTCGGCTTTGCCGATGGCGTCAGCGAGGGATCGGTGCAGAAGGCGGCGGAAGAGGCGATGGCGAAGGGCCGCGTTTCCGTCATCCTGATCGAAACACCCGCCAATCCGACCAACAGCCTGGTCGATGTCGCGATGATCCGGCGCGTGGCCCACACGATCGGCGCAAAGCAGGGGCATACGCCGATCATCGTCTGCGACAATACCCTGCTCGGCCCGGTTTTCCAGCGGCCGATCGAACACGGCGCCGATATCTCGCTCTATTCGCTGACCAAATATGTCGGCGGCCATTCCGACCTGATCGCCGGCGCCGTTCTCGGCCGCAAGGCTGTCATCAAGCAGGTCAAGGCGCTGCGCGGCGCGATCGGCACGCAGCTCGATCCGCATTCCTGCTGGATGCTCGGCCGGTCGCTGGAAACGCTGCAGCTGCGCATGGAACGGGCAAACAGCAATGCGCGGGCCGTTGCCGATTTTCTGCGCGATCATCCGAAGGTCGAGAAAGTCCACTACCTGCCCTATCACGATCCGGATTCACCATCCGGCCGGACCTTCGCCGCGCAATGCACCGGCGCCGGCTCCACCTTCTCCTTCGACATTCGCGGCGGCCAGCCGGCCGCCTTCAAATTCCTGAACGCGCTGCAGGTCTTCAAACTTGCGGTCAGCCTCGGCGGCACGGAATCGCTTGCGAGCCATCCGGCCGCCATGACGCATTCCGGCGTGCCCGCCGATGTCCGCCAGCGCATCGGCGTGCTGGAATCGACGATCCGCCTGTCGATCGGCATCGAGCATCCGGACGATCTGATCGCCGACCTGGAGATGGCGCTGCAGGCGGCCTGATACGGCGGGGAAATCGATGCCCGGCGGCGCCGGGCATCGTGGGGACGTCACTTGTCGTCGGTTGTCAGTTCCGTCTCGTCGGTATTCAGCACGAAGACCGCAAGCAGGCGGGCCGGCTTTGTCTTGCTGGCATTCTTGCTGACGGCGTGATGATCACCCGGAAATTCGGGAAAGCTTTCGCCGGCCTTATAGACCTTCTCCGGCCCGTCATTCACCTTGCTGGTGATCGCCCCTTCGAGAACGGTGGCGTAGATGAAGGCCGAGGCCGGGTGCGTATGGCCGGGCGACGAGCCGCCCGGCCCATATTCGACGAGCACCGCCCGCATGCTCTTGCCGGGAACATTGGGAAGCTTCTGGTCGAAAACGACGCGAACCTTCGCGTCGCCGCCTGCAGCATAAGCCTGAGTGCCGGCGGCAAGGACAATGGCGAGCGCGGCCGCCGAGATCATTTTTCTGAGCATGTGTGGTCTCCTGCGTTGATGGGACGTGGTCTCGCTGTTAGGCGCTCTTTTTCTGCGGCGGCTGCCGGCTGAGCCAATCGTCGAAGCGGATCCGGCCGAGCCGCGCCTTGGCTCCGGTTACCAGCGAGTCGTCTTCGAGCTCGACGCCGAAATAGCGGGCGTGGGGATCCGCCATCACCTGGCGCGGATCGTTCGTCGCTTTCAGGAGGCGCGTCACGATGTCGGTGAGGCGGATTTTCTCCGGTCCGCCAATCTCGATCGTGCCGTTCGCAGGCTCGGCAAGCGCCACTTCGGCCATGACGTCGGCGACATCGTCCGATGCGATCGGCTGCACATAGGCCGGCGACAGATGCACCATCTGACCGACCGTGCCCGACTGGGCGATGCCGGCCATGAATTCATGGAACTGCGTCGAGTGCACGATGGTGTAGGGGATGCCGGAAGCCTTGATCAGCTCTTCCTGGGCCATCTTGGCGCGCATGTAGCCGCTGCCCTGCAGCCGCTCCATGCCGACGATCGACAGCGCGATGTGATGCTTCACGCCGGCGGCAGCCGCTGCCTTGAGCAGGTTGCGGCCCGAAGTCTGGAAGAATTCGAGGACCGCCTTGTCCTCGAAGGAGGGTGAGTTGGCGAGATCGAGCACCACCTGGGCACCTGCGAGCGCCTCCGTCAGGCCCTTGCCGGTGATCGTATCGACGCCCGAATTCGGCGACGCCGCCAGCACCTCGTGTCCCTTGTTGCGCAATCTTTCCACGGTCTTCGAGCCGATCAGCCCGGTGCCGCCGATAATGACGATCTTCATGGGTAGTCTCCTTGTCCTTGCGAGGATTTCCTCTGTTGACCTGAGGTGGCTGCCGAAATCGCCTCCTCGGCGAGGCAAGCGACTTCATCGGAATGGGGACCGTCGCCGCGGGGATTTTCCGGCGCGGCCGGCCGGAACCGACGGGCTGCAGAATGCGCCGGATCGCGGCCCCGAACCATTCTCCCCCAGTCGCGGTCACCCTATGCGTAGGCAGTAGCCGGGCTCGCCCTGCGCTCGATCCATCCGGCCGAAATGGAGGAGTTTCACGTCATCCGGGATCGGCCGAACCTACCCTCGGAGCAGATAGGCGAGCCTGATGGCACGGCGTATCCACTGTCGGGCAAGCCGTGGCTTGCGTCATCAACCCTCTCGATGGAGACGAGAATGATCAAGCGTTTGAACTTCATAGCCCATAAGAACAGCGGCGTTGACGGTCTGGTCGCCGTCGAAGCCTGGATCGCCAAGAGCTTCGACCCGAAGCTGCTCGAACTTGTCAAAGTGCGCGTTTCCCAGATGAACGGATGCGCTCACTGCCTGCATATGCACCGTCAGGACGCCCTGAAGCTCGGCGAAACGGACGACCGGCTGCTGCTTCTGAATGCGTGGCGCGAGTCGCAGCTCTTCACCCAACGGGAGCGGGCCGCCCTCGCCTGGGCCGAGGCGCTCACAGAAATCGCGAAAAGCCATGCGCCTGATAATGTTTATGAAGAGGCGCATAGCAATTTTTCGGATGACGAACTCGTGGCCCTTTCGATCGGCATTGCGATGATCAACGCCTGGAACAGGCTGGCGATCGGCTTCCGGCTTCAGCACCCCGCGGATCACAAGCGCATCGCCGCCTGACGGGATCGCAGCATGAAGAACGGACCGGGCGAAGAGCTTCGCCCGGCTCAGTTTGCTAAAAACCTGGTTTGTTACTCGGTGTGATGTTTGGTGGCGACGACACACGATACCCTTATGATCAGGAAAGCGTGGCGGTCTCGAACATGGCGGTCAGCCCGATGCCGCCGCCGATGCCGATCATTGCCAGGCCGGTCGCGCCGGCAGCTGAGCCGCTTTTATGGGCGCGGATCAGCTGGCTGTAGAGCCGGGTGACGAGGATTGCACCGGATGCGCCGAACGGATGACCCAAGGCAATGGCGCCGCCATTGCTGTTGACCGCGTCCGCGGAAACTTCGAGTTGATCCAGCGATGCCAGAACCTGGGCCGCGAAAGCCTCGTTGAATTCGATGGCATCGACGGCGGCGAGCGAGAGCCCGGGCTGACGCTGAAAGAGCTTTTTGGTCGAGGCAACCGGACCGATGCCAAGCAGGTTGGGGTCGACACCGGCCGCCGCGCTGTCGATGAAGGCGAGGCCCTTGTCGATGCCGAGACTTTTCGCCATCCCGCGGCTCATGACCAGCACCAGGCAGGCGCCGTCATTCACAGGGCAGGCATTGCCTGCTGTCACCGAACCGCCGGGGAGAAAGACCGGCCGGAGGTTTGCGAGCGCCTTGAGCGATGTGGATGGGCGCGGGCATTCGTCGCGTTCGACCAGTCCGTGGCCGGTGGAGATTTCGACGATCTCGGGCCGAAAGATGCCGGCATCGGCCGCCGCGGCGGCGAGCTGGTGACTGCGGAGCGCGAATTCATCCTGTCTCTGCCGCGATATGCCGAATTGACGGGCGACGTTTTCGGCGGCAATTCCCATCTCAGGATCGCCGACGGCATCAGGCGAAAACCGGGCGCGCCCATAAAAGCGCGGTAGTGCCCCATTGGCTTTTGGTCGTTCGACACGCCATGGCGCGGTGCTGACGCTCTCGACGCCGCCGGCCAGAAAGCAGCAGCCCGCTTTCGCCTGGATCAGGCGGGCGGCCATGATGATCGCTTCCAGGCCTGAACCGCATTGCCGGTCGATCGTCACACCCGGAACCGCCATGGGCAGCCCTGCGGCGAGTGCCGCCAGCCGCGCGATGTTGCCACCACCGCCGGCGGCGTTACCGACCAGGACGTCGTCTATAACGTCGGGCGCAATTGCCGTTTCGGAAAGGATCCGACGGATGATCGGCGCGAGCAGGTCTTCCGCCGCAACTGTCGAAAGCGATCCGAAAGCCCGCCCGATCGGCGTGCGGTAAGCGGCAACCACGACCGGCTGCCAATCCTCGTCAGGCTGATAGGCGTAGGACAAGATCGTCTCCCGAGATCACAGCCGTTTCCACGTGCCCCCTGGCAATCTTGCCGCTGCTCGTCATCGGCCAGGATCCGATATGGTAGAATTGCCTGGGGATCTTGTACCTGACGAGCTTATCCGCGCAATAATCGGCCAGGATTTTTGGATCTGTCGCCTCTCCCGACACGACCGCGACGATCCGCTGGCCGTAATAGGCATCCGGCAGCCCGAAGACGACGGCATCGTCGACCCCCGGGCAAGCTTTTAGGGCGCTTTCGACTTCGGCGGGATAAACATTATTGCCGCCGGATATCATCATGCCGCCTGCCCTGCCGATCACCCGCAGCATGCCGTTTTCATCGAGTTCGCCGAGGTCCCCGACCGTCGCTCCCGCCTCGGTGACCCGGAATGCCTGACCGTCGTCACCCCAGAGATAGCCGTCGGCGATCAGGTCGCTCCTGACGAATATGGTTCCCGGCACATCGGTCCCGACGTTGTTTTCATCAGGGTCGCGAATGGAAATTTCCACGCCGGGATAGGCTTGTCCCACCCGATCGATCGGAAAATCGACCGCGCCGCCGACGAGCGTCGAGACCGTCATGAAACCGATTTCGGATGCGCCGTAATATTCCCTTATGCGCGCCTTCGGAAAAAGACGGCGCATGGATTCGACCCCGTTCACGTCCAATTTTGCGCCGGCGGTCAGGACATCGCGCAGGGATGTCAGAGCCGGTTTGGCGGCCCAGGCCCTTGATATGCCGGCTATATGGGTGGGCACGGCGACCAGCCGTTCGATCTCTTCGGAAGAGAGGGTGCGGGCGACGCCAGCGGCATCCCATTTCCCGACCGAATGGAAGGTGGCGCCGGCATCCAAGGCTTCGACCATGGCGTAAAGCGCCAACCCATGCGCCAGGGCGCCGGGGCACATGGTGGACGGAGCATCTTCGAGTTCGAAAATGACGCGTCCGCGATCAAGGCTCCGGCGCCATTGCCCGCGCGAGCGATAATAGGCTTTCGGCTCGGCTGTCGTGCCTGAGGTAAAGCCGATCAGGAAGATGCCCTCGGCATCATCAGGCAGATCGCCTTCCGTCTCGGTGAAATCGAAGGGCTCCGCTCCGGCGGTGATGACTGATATGCCGAGCCTGCGGCCGATCTCGGCGCTCGGGCTCGCCTCGTCGTCGACGATGAGCACGTCGGGCGCCAGCCGCTCGATGATGCGCTCGATCCTTTCCGGCGGCATCATCGGGTCGATGACCGCGGCGGCATGCGGCCAGGCGGTGGCGGCGATGAAATATTCGGCAAAGCCGATGTGGTTGCCAAGGCTGAGGGCCGCAAGTTTCTCCACGCCGGGCAGATCGAGCGTGCGGCGGGTCGAGTGCGGCAATTCCTGGAGAAAACCGTAAATCGCCTTGGCGCGTAAAGAGAGTTCGCCGTAGCGCAGGGAGCGGCCGTCGATCGCCAGGGCCGGCTTGTCAGGCCTTTCCGTTGCATGTCGAAGAAGCTGCGCATGGATCGGCATGGACACCCGCTGGTTTGAAGATCGGCCGTCAGCCTAAAGCGGCCCTGGTGGCGTCGGGAATTGGCGTCGGGCGGCTGTCGGAGAGGCCGACGCAGACCCAGACGAGCCCGGCCGAGGCGCAGTGAGCGCCATCGCGCCGGCGAAACAGTTCGAGCGCAAAGGAGAGGCTCGTGCGCCCGATTTTCTCGACAGCCACCTTGGCCTCGACGACATCATCGACGTCGATGGGGTTGTGAAAGGTGATCTCCGCCTTCTTCACGTGATAGGCCACACCCGAGGAGGTGTGGCGGAAGTGGCTGAGAATTTGCCGGTGCCGCAGGAACTCGACGACAGCATCCTCGCAATAGTCGAGGTAAACCGAGTTATGGACATGACCATAGATGTCGATGTCTCGCATCGACACCCGGAAGGATGCTAAAGGCCTGTCGTCAACACTCATTCGATCACCGAAAATTGGTGGGCTGTTCTAACCGCTGTTGTCTGGGGGATGCAATGCAATATCAGGCGGTCGTGCGAAAAATCGGGCCGGCCCAGGATGTCGTCGAGATCGAACGGACCGCACTGCCGACGCTGCGGCGCGATCAGGTCCGGGTGCGCCTGCTCGCGCGTTCGATCAATCCGTCCGATATCATCACCATTTCAGGCGCCTATGCGGGGCGGACGACCTTGCCGTTCATCCCCGGCTTCGAAGCCTTCGGCGTGGTCGAAGCGTGCGGCGAGGAGGTTCATGGCCTTTCCCCGGGAACGCGTGTACTGCCGGTGCGCAGCGCCGGTGGATGGCAGGAGTTCAAGGATACCGATCCCAGCTGGTGTCTCCGTGTGCCGGAGGCGCTCTCCGACTTCGAAGCCGCGACGAGCTACGTCAACCCGATGACGGCCTGGCTGATGCTGCACGAGAAGATCGGGCTGAGGCCGGGCATGCGCATCGCCGTCAATGCCGCCGCCTCTTCGATCGGATCGATATTGATCGGCTTGGCAAATGCCGGCGGCGTGGAACCGGTGGCGATCGTCCGCAGCGAACAATCCCTCCAGCGCCTCCACGGTCGTCTCGAGGCCGTGATCATCGACAGGGCGAACGGCGACCTGGCCGCGGGGCTTGCCGGCCGGCATGGGCTCGACGCGGTACTCGACTGCGTCGGCGGCGCCCGCGCCGGCCTGCTCGCCGACGCGCTACGGCCGGGCGGGCACTTCGTGCATTACGGCCTGCTCTCAGGCCAAAGCATCCCGAATTCCTTCTGGGCCTCCCATCCCGATATGACTTTTTCGTTTTTCCATCTCCGCGAATGGGTTCATTCCGAAGCCATGGGCGACGTCCAGCACGCCTATTGCGACGTGGCGGCGCAGATCGCCTCGAAGATCATCGCGACCGAGGTGCGGGAGGTTTTTCCCTTGGAAAATATCCGCCAGGCGCTGCAATCCGCCCTTCCCTTCCGGACGGGCGGTAAGGTGCTGCTCGCCTGACGCGCGAGCGCGCAAACCGCCGCCGACGGCCAACGCCCCTTCAAGATAAGGGTGGATCGACCCACGGCCGTTCCGACTTCGGCGTCGCCAGCCCGTGTCTGGCGAGCTCCAACGTCAGAATGCGAGTTTCAAGAAGGTTGAAGATGCGCAGGACCGCCTCGATCGCATCGAAGGGTTTCGTCAGGAAATCCTTGGCGCCGAGGGACAGCGCCCGCCTGCGCGTCGGCAAGGTCGCGTCGGCGGTGAGAACCAGGATCGGCTGCGCCGAGCCGTCATGCAGATCGAGCGCCACCCGTTGCCGCTCCTGCTCCTGTGCCTGGATCAGCTGCGCGACCAGGGCGGCAAGCTCGCTGCGCTGCCGTTCGAGATCGCCGAGCAGCGCCTGCTTTTCTGCCGCCTGACGTTCGAGATTGCAGGCGTCGGCGAGCTGGCCCGCCACCACCTCCAAGGTCTGCCGGTCGTCGGCATCGTATGCGCGCGCCCTCGAAGGACCGATGAGCGTCAGATGGAGAGCGGAACCATCCTGCGAGGCAAACAGGATGCCGTCGCTTTCCGAGCTCCTCGATTGCACGACCGTAAGCTGCACGGGCGCCTCTCCCTGCAAGGGCGGAAAGACGAGCCTGGCAAGCGGCGCTCCGGCGAAATCGGCAAGCCGGGACAAGACCTCTGGGGCGGCCGTTTCGAAGGCGTGTGTGTCGAGAAGGTTCCGCACTTCGATGATGAAACGCAGACGTGCCGCCCGCGCTGTAAAGGGCTCTCATCTCCGCGACATCAGGCGAATGCGCCGTATCTGTGTTACGCTCCAGACCCAACGGGACTGCTCCTGAAATGAATGACGCGGGCACGATAGTCATTCCGGTGGGAATGTCATCTATGCCGTTCGGCAAATCGGATCGGAGCCACCCGGCAGATGGGGCCGCAGCGCCGGCCGCTTAGATATTGGTCATGCGGTTGACCGATGCGATGTCCGCTGGAGCCGCCATAAAGGAAAGTCAAACATGCGTATGATCATCGCTGCCGCCCTCGTCCTCGGTTTCGTTCAGGTCCAGTCGGCGGCAGCGGCCGAAACGGCGACTTGCGCGCCAGTCAGCGAGGAGGAAGTGGCAAAGCTTTTCGACCGCTGGAATACGTCGCTGGCGACGCTGAGCCCGCAGGAAGTCGCAAAGAACTATAGCGAGGATTCCGTGCTTCTCGCCACCCTGTCCGACAAACCTCGCCTGACCCAGGCGGAACGGATCGATTATTTCGAGCACTTCCTGGCGAAGGAGCCCAAGGGCCACATCGACAGCCGCGACATCAAGACCGGCTGCAACTGGGCAGTCGATACCGGCACCTATACATTCGCGCTGAAGGACGGTTCGAAGGTGCCGGCCCGCTATACCTACACCTATGAGTTCAAGGATGGCACCTGGCTGATCACCTCGCACCACTCGTCGATGATGCCGGAGAAGTAAGGTTTCATCGACTTATTGGTCCGGCAGGGAGATCCCGTGTTCACCCCACACGGGGTCTCCTACTGCTGACTGCATATTCGTTGTGCGCGGCTTGTGCCTCGAGCATCTGTCATCGATCGATGGCAGATGCTCGAGGCACGGAGCCGGCATGACACAGGAGGGGTGTGCCTGGCACGCCTTCTCCTTCTTTTAAAAACATGGCGCACCGCGTATATACGTTCTAATATATACAAATCGCGGAGGCTCCTATGCCGCAATATGCACGAGTGTTTCAATCCGGCAATTCACAAGCGGTTCGTCTGCCGAAGGAATTCCGTTTCGACGTTGACCAGGTAGAAGTGACGCGGGAAGGCGATGCCATAATCCTGCGGCCGCGGACCGATCACGGCAGGCGCTGGGCGTCGTTGCAGAGCGCCTTGGAGCGCGGCTTCAGTGACGATTTCATGGCGGAAGGACGCGGGCAGCCGGAGGATCAGGAGAGGCCTGGGCTACAGGACCTGTTCAAGTGATCACCCATCTCGTCGACACCAATGCAGTGATCGCTTTGATCGGCCGGAAGTCCGACATACTCTTGAGCCGCGTGATTGAGAGCGACGAGGGATCGATCGGACTGTCGACGATCGTGATGCACGAGCTTTATTACGGCGCCTATGGGAGCGCGAAAATTTCCTACAATCTTGAGACCCTGCGCCTGTTCATGGCGGATTTCCCAGCCATTGGTTTCGAACGCGAGGATGCGCTGGCCGCCGGCGAGATCCGCGCGGCATTGGCGGCAAAGGGAAGGCCAATCGGTCCCTACGATGTTCTGATCGCCGCCCAGGCGAAGGCCCGGGATCTGTTTGTCATTACCAACAATGTCGGGGAGTTCCGGCGCGTGGATGGCTTGCGCGTCGAGGATTGGATGGTCGGGCGGTAGTTCCCGATGCGCGGCATTCCATAAAGAAAGAAATGCCCGGGTGCAGCCGAAGCTGCGCCCGGGGGAATGCTTACCGATCAGACGAGGTCGAAACGGTCGGCGTTCATGACCTTGGTCCAGGCCGCGACGAAGTCTCTCACGAACTTCTCCTTGGCGTCGGATTGGCCGTAGACTTCGGCAAAGGCGCGAAGCTGCGAATGCGAGCCGAAGATCAGGTCGACGCGGGTGCCGGTCCACTTGACTGCGTTCGTATTGCGGTCGCGGCCTTCGTAAACGCCTTCTTTGCCAGCTGCGGGCGACCACTGCGTGGCCATGTCGAGCAGGTTGACGAAGAAGTCGTTCGTCAGCGTTTCCGGGCCGGAGGTGAAGACGCCATGATCGGGCGTGCCGGCTTTCAGGACTCGCAGGCCGCCGACGAGGACCGTCATTTCGGGTCCAGTCAGCGTCAGAAGCTGGGCGCGATCCACCAAGGCTTCCTCCGGCTTCATGAACTGCAGGCGCTTGCCGTTCACATAGTTGCGGAAGCCGTCGATGCGCGGTTCAAGGGCAGCGAAGGAGGCAGCATCGGTCTGTTCCTGCGATGCATCCGTGCGGCCCGGCGTAAACGGCACGCTGACGGGATGACCCCCGGCGGCTGCCGCTTTCTCCACACCGGCAGCACCGGCGAGAACGATCAGGTCGGCGAGCGAGATCTTCTTGCCGCCGGTCTGGGCAGCGTTGAAGTCCTTCTGGATGCCTTCAAGAACGCCGAGCACCTTGGTGAGCTGTGCCGGCTGGTTGACGTCCCAGTCCTTCTGCGGGGCAAGGCGGATGCGCGCGCCATTGGCGCCGCCGCGCTTGTCGGAACCGCGGAAGGTCGAGGCCGACGCCCAGGCGGTCGAGACCAGTTCCTGCACGCTAAGACCGGTTGTCAGCACCTTTGCCTTCAGCTCGGCGATGTCCTTGTCGTCGACCAGCGGATGATCGACGGCCGGGATCACATCCTGCCAGATCAGGTCTTCGGCCGGCACTTCAGGGCCGAGGTAACGGACCTTCGGTCCCATGTCGCGGTGGGTCAGCTTGAACCAGGCGCGGGCGAAGGCGTCGGCGAACTGATCTGGATTTTCGAGGAAGCGGCGCGAGATCTTCTCGTAGACCGGATCGAAACGCAGTGCCAGGTCGCTGGTCAGCATGGTCGGCAGATGTTTCTTCGAGGCATCATAGGCATCCGGAATGGAGGCGGCGGCGTTCTTGGCCTGCCACTGATGCGCGCCGGCCGGGCTCTTCGTCAGTTCCCACTCGAAAGCGAAGAGGTTTTCGAAGAAGTAGTTGCTCCACTTGGTCGGCGTCTGCGACCAAGTCACTTCCAGACCGGCGGTGATGGCATCCTTGCCGACGCCGCTGCCGAACGAGCTCTTCCAGCCGAGGCCCTGATCCTCGATCGCGCCGCCTTCCGGCTCGGCGCCGATAAGGGACGGATCGCCTGCGCCATGCGTCTTGCCAAAGGTGTGGCCGCCGGCGATCAGCGCCACGGTCTCTTCGTCGTTCATCGCCATGCGGGCAAAGGTTTCGCGGATGTCGCGCGCCGAAGCGATCGGATCGGGATTGCCGCCAGGGCCTTCCGGATTGACGTAGATGAGACCCATCTGCACGGCGCCGAGTGGCTCTGCCAGCTGGCGTTCACCGCTGTAGCGCTCGTCGCCCAGCCAGGTTCCCTCAGGACCCCAGAACAGTTCCTCGGGCTCCCACACGTCGGCACGGCCGCCGGCAAAGCCGAAGGTCTCGAAGCCCATGGATTCCAAGGCGACGTTGCCGGTGAGGATCAGAAGGTCGGCCCAGGAGATGCGGTTGCCGTATTTCTGCTTGATCGGCCACAGCAGGCGGCGGGCCTTGTCGAGGTTGGCATTGTCAGGCCAGCTGTTGAGCGGCGCAAAACGCTGCTGGCCCTGGCCGGCGCCGCCGCGGCCGTCGGTGATGCGGTAGGTGCCGGCGCTGTGCCAGGCCATGCGGATGAACAGGCCGCCGTAATGTCCGAAGTCGGCCGGCCACCAATCCTGCGAATCCGTCATCAGCGCATGAAGATCCTCCTTCAGCGCCTCGAGATCGAGCTTCTTGAACTCCTCGGCATAATCGAAGGCTTGGCCGAGCGGGTCGGCGCGGCCGGAGTTGTGGTGAAGAATCTGCACGTTCAGCTGGTTCGGCCACCAGTCACGGTTCGACCGGGCGGCTGGAGCCTTGTGATGCGCAACAGGACATTTGCCTGTGCTGTCAGCGGGGTTGTCCATGATTGTCTCCTTCATTGCTTGATCTGTCTGCCATTCAAACGTTGAGCCGAGTGGGCGCCCCGCTCTCCCTTGCTGTCTTCATATCGGAAGCATATGATAATTTTAAGTTGGATTTACTGATTGCTGCGATAAGCTGAGCTTATGAAGAACCTGACCTTGAAACAGCTGCGTTATTTTGAAGCCCTGGCGAGGGATGGCCGCTTCCGGCGCGCTGCCGACGCCTGCGCCATCTCCCAGCCGGCACTCTCAATGCAGATCAAAGAACTTGAGCAGGAGTTGGGCAGCGCGCTTTTCGAGCGCAGCGCGCGTGAAGTAAAGCTGACGGCCTTCGGCCAGACCTTCGCTCTCAAGGTCCGCGCGATCCTGCGCGGCGTGGACGAGCTGGGGGAGCTGGCGCGCGCCTCCAGCGACTCCTTCCTGACGCGGCTGCGCATCGGTATCATACCGACCATCGCGCCTTATCTGCTGCCGGTCATCATAAACGATCTGAACAAAACTTTCGCCGGAATTCAGATCGAGGTGCGCGAGACGCAGACGGCAAAGCTTGTTCAGGAGCTTACCCAAGGCCAGTTGGACACGGCAATCGTCGCCTTGCCCGTGTCGGAACCGTCGCTGACCGAGCTCGAGCTCTTCAAGGAAGAATTCGTGTTGGTGCGGCGGCCAGAAGACGAGGGCAAGCCGGTGCCCGAACGCGAGGCGCTGCGCGAAATGCGGTTGCTGCTGCTGGAAGAAGGCCATTGCTTCCGCGACCAGGCCTTGTCGTTCTGCAAGATCGGGTCGGCCCGCCCCCGGGAAGTCATGGAAGGCAGCTCGCTCTCCACCCTGGTCCAGATGGTCAGCGCCGGCATCGGCATCACATTGATCCCGGAGATGGCGGTTCCTGTGGAAACGCGCTCGGCGCACGTTTCGATCTCCCGCTTCCAGTCTCCGCAGCCGTCGCGAACGATCGGCATGGTCTGGCGCAATTCGACCCCCATGGCCAAACAGCTCCTGCAGGTCTCCGAGGCGGTTCGCCGGTCGGCCGACATTATGCGCGAACGACAGGTCGCACGGTGATGGCCGGATGTCCTCAGGATCGCCGCTTGAACGTGTGCTCTGCTGCCGGAAACTTTCGCGATCGCACCTCGGCGGCATAGGCGGCGGCAGCCTCGGTGACCCGCTTGCCGAGCTCGTCGTAGCGTTTGACGAAACGCGGCGTGAAATCGTTGAAGAGCCCGAGAATGTCGTCAGAGACCAGAACCTGGCCGTCGCAGGCTGAGGAGGCGCCGATACCGATGCTCGGGATGTGCATGGCTGAAGTCACCTCTCGGGCGAGCGGTTCCACCGTGCCCTCGATGACAACGGCAAAGGCGCCCGAGCCGCCGATGGCGTGCGCGTCACGCCGGATCTTCGACGTCTCGTGTTCGGAATGGCCGACGGAACGATAACCGCCTGCGGTATTAATCTGCTGCGGCATCAGGCCGATATGCCCCATCACCGGGACCCCTCGCTTCGTCAGAAAGGCGATGGTCTCGGCCATCTCTTCGCCCCCCTCCAGCTTGACGGCATCACAGCCAGTTTCCTGCAGGATGCGGACGGCGTTGCGGAAGGCAACCTCTTTCGATTCCTGATAACTGCCGAACGGCATGTCGACGACGACGCAAGCCTTGCCGACGCCGCGCATCACCGCCTTGCCATGTGCGATCATCATGTCGAGCGTGACGCCAATGGTGTTCTCCATGCCGTAGAGCACCATGCCGAGCGAATCCCCGACCAGGAGCAAATCGCAATGCTCATCGAGCAGCCGCGCCATCGGCGTCGTATAGGCGGTGAGGCAGACGATCGGTTTGCCGCCCTTCATTGCTAAAATGCGGGCTGGCGTAAGGCGCTTTTGAATTCCGGCCGCACTCATCTGGTCACTCCCTTTCCCGGCAAGCCCCGCCCGCCGATCACTCTGTTACCCCCGAGGACCCGGTTGTCGAGAAGCCGTGTCGTGCCGAGCCGAACGAAGAGCGCCACGACGACGGGTTCTGTGATCGACGCGACCGGCTGCAGCGTCGAAGCATCCCTGACGGCAACGACCTCGGGCTTTGCCAGAGGCTCTCGACCGAGAAACGCCTTGAGCTTTTTCTCGAGTTCAGCTGGATCCGTCAGGCCGCCGGCGATGAGACGCTCCGCTTCGTCGAGGGTCTGAGGCACGATCACCGCGGCACGCCGCTCCGCCTCGCTGAGATAGACGTTGCGCGACGACAATGCGAGGCCGTCGCCGTCCCGAACCGTCGGCACCGATATCACCCGCACCGGCACGGCCAGATCATCCACCATGCGCTTGATGATGACGACCTGCTGATAGTCCTTTTCTCCGAAATAGGCGGTCTGCGGCTGCACGATGTTGAAGAGCTTGTTGACGACGGTGGCGACACCGGCAAAGTGCCCAGGCCTGACCGCCCCTTCGAGCTCGTGTCCGAGATCGGGAACGTCGACGACGGTCAGCATCGGCTGGGGATACATATCCTCGACGTCGGGCGAAAAAAGGAAATTGACCCCGACCTGCTTCAGCATGGCTGCGTCGCGTTCCGGATCGCGCGGATATTTGCTCAGGTCTTCGGCCGGGCCGAACTGCAGCGGATTGACGAAAATCGAGACGACGACGATGTCGTTCTCGGCGCGCGCGCGCGAGACGAGTTCCATATGACCGGCATGAAGATAGCCCATCGTCGGAACGAGGCCGACAGTCCTCCCCTGCCGCTTCAGCGCATCCAGCGTGTGGCGCAGCTCGTCAATACTCGAGAAAACCCGCATACATCCTCCCCGCGGCCGGTCACTCTATCTTGGGCGCGGATAAGGACTGTAATCGATGCTGGAGGTCAATGCATATTGCTCGATAAAAACGATTAGATGAAACGGCATTCCGAAAACACCGAGCGACATCAACCCAGGAAACGGCATTTCGCCACAGGGCTGCCGCACCGCTTCAGTGCGGCTTGCAGCCGGACCGACGATGTGCCACGTCCGTTACTCGCCCTTTTCGTCAAAATACCATCATAGTCGGTCGCTATGGACGTTATATGGAGGACGCATGGACAAGCCCTGGAAGATCAGCCGCGGACCGATTGCGGCAACCGAGCTCGACGTTGAGAAGGCAACCGCGATCAACATGCTGTTGATCCGGTCGGTCGCCGTCCTTCCGGCCAAAGCAGGAGATCCGATCCTTCCCTTTGCCGTCGGCCTTTTCAACGAACTGCGTCCGCTGCTGAAGCCCGAAGCCGGCGTGACGACGCTGCGTCGGGCGACCGCCGCCTATGTTCACTGCCGGCGCTACTATTTTGCAAGCGCCCAGCCCGATTCCATGCGCCACGGCCTCGAGGGCGAACCCGTCGAACCAATGACGCCCGAAGACCGGCTGGTCGCGCAAAAACGCTTCCTGAGTCTCAAGCAGAGCACCGGCAAGGCCGAAGCGCCCGAAGCGCCAGTACCGGTTCCCCTTCCCCTGCTGAGCAAGAGCGAACAGATCCGCGCAGCTCTTCTCGGCAAGAAGGGCGCGTCGGCCAGAGCAGGATGACATTGGGTTTGCCCATATCCGGCTTCCTTTAAGTCGTTCGTGCATCCGCAACATCGATATAAGTAGACCTGGTATTGTATTTCGCTGGGATAAATATCCGCATTGCAATGCTGGCTGGCAAAATCTTCACGTCGGCCTCAAATAGATTTTGCTTTACATACCATTAATGCAATTGCGCTAATTTTAGCATCAGCCAGAAACGTTCTCCGGACCTGCTAGAATGACGCGTCTCCTGATTGCAGCTTCCCTCTTCGCATTGGCCGCAGTCCAGCCCAGCGCGGCCGCGGATCTTTCCGCCTATAAAAGACCGCTGACGGTCCCTTTCGAGGGGGTGACGGCCTATTCCCCGCAATTGGCGACGCTCGGCAAGATGCTGTTCTTCGATCCCCGGCTTTCCGGCAACAAGAACATGACCTGCGCCAGCTGTCATAATCCTTCCTTCGGCTTCGAGACGCCGGTGACGACGCCGATCGGCGCCGCCAATACCCCGTTGGCGCGCCAGGCGCCGACGGTTCTGAACGTTGCCTGGGTGTCGCCCTTCTTCTGGGACGGGCGCGCGCCGAACCTGGAGCAGCAGGCGGCAGGTCCGATCACCGCTGCCGCCGAAATGAACGGAAAGCTCGACGACGCCGTGATCGAAATGCAGGGCATACCCGATTACAAGAACTGGTTCGGTGAGGTGTTTCCCGACAAGGGCATCAGCAAGGAGACCCTGCTGACGGCGATCGCCACATATGAGCGGACGGTGGTTTCCAACTGGTCGCCGTTCGATCGCTGGGTGGATGGCGACGAGAAGGCGGTTTCGGACAGCGCCAAGCGGGGCTTTGAGTTGTTCACCGGCACTGTGGGCTGTTCCTCCTGCCACACGGGCTGGAATTTCACCGACAACAAATTCCATGACATCGGTCTGCCAGGCGACGATATCGGCCGCTACAAGATCGACGCGAGCAGCCCGAACAATAAATACGCCTTCAAGACACCCGGCCTGCGCAACACGCTCTACCGTGGTCCCTATATGCATGACGGAAGCCTGAAGAGCATGGACGAGGTGATCGCCCATTATGAAAGCGGCGGCGTCAGCCGTCCGTCGCTCGATCCGGCGATGTCGCCCTTCCTGCTGACGGAAGAGGAGAGCAAAGATTTGATCGCCTTTCTGGGAACTTTGACCGCGGAAAAGCAAGACATCCCCTTGCCGACGCTGCCGAACTGAGGTGCAGGCAATGAAACTCTCGATACGCATGCAGATTCTCGTGCCGATGGTGGCAACGATCGTCGTCGGCTTCGGCAGCGCATTCCTGATCGGCTACCAGGCGGTCACCGGCCAGACCCGGGTCGCCGCGGTGGTGCAGGAGGCGGTGAACGCCAAGCTGGCCTCCGCTCATATCGAACAGCAGTTCCGGCAAGCCACATCGGTGGTCGAGCGGGTGCTGTCGATGACGAACTTCGTGCCGGCGACCGAGGTCAAGGCCGAGTTTGACGCGACCGACAGCGTGCTCTCGCAATCGCTCGATGAGCTTGGCCGCATCGATCTCGCCGCTTCGCTGACCGAGGGGGTACGATCGCTCCGCCAGGCGCATGAGGTCTGGGATAAGAATGTCAGGATCAGCCTTGGACTGCAGCAGGCGGAAGAGGTCCCGACGGCCGAAAAGCTGGCGCGTTCGCAGCAGGCGATCCTGACCGGAATTGCCGCCGTCAATGCCATCGTCGATCAGATTGCGACGGAGAGTGTGGCTGACGCCGGCAGCGCGTTGGAGACGAAGATCGAAATCGAATTGGCCTTGGCGGGCCTTGCCGCCATCATCGGTCTCGGCATACTGATCGCCATCGCCCGGCACGTGTCGCGCCCGATCCAGCGCATCACGCACTCCATGCAGGAGCTCGCGAGCGGCGAGACGGACAAGGCGATCCCCTATGCGGGGCGCCGCGACGAGATCGGCCTGATGGCGGGCTCGGTGGAAGTCTTCCGCCAGAACGCCATCGCCCGCACCCGGCTCGAAGGCGAAGCCGCGGAAAACCGGCGGCTGGCGGAAGCAAACCGGCTGGCTGACCAGGAGCAGGCGGAGGCGAGCGCGGCCGAGCGGCTGACGGTTGCCACGTCGGGTCTCGCGGCCGGGCTGAAGCGGCTCGCGGAGGGCGATCTCGCCTTCAAGCTCTTGGACCGGTTCGCGCCGGAATTCGAGCCCCTCCGAAATGATTTCAACGCCTCCGTCGAGCAGCTCGGCGGCACGCTCCTTTCCGTTTCCGAAAGCGTATCGATCATCAATTCCGGCACTCGCGAGATCAGCGACGGCTCCAACGAACTCTCCGGCCGCACCGAGCGGCAGGCGGCGACGCTCGAACAGACCGCCGCGGCGCTCAGCGCCGTGACTGCCAAGGTCAACGAAGCCTCCAAGATCGCCGAAGAGGCCCGCGGTGTCGCCGACAGTGCCAATCGCAGCGCCGTAGCCTCGGGCAAGGTCGTGGCCCAGACAGTCGATGCCATGGGGCAGATCGAGGAATCGTCCAAGCAGATCAACAACATCATCAGCGTCATCGACCAGATTGCCTTCCAAACCAACCTCTTGGCGCTCAATGCCGGTGTCGAGGCTGCCCGGGCCGGCGAGGCCGGCAAGGGTTTTGCCGTTGTCGCCCAGGAGGTGCGCGAACTCGCACAGCGCTCGGCCCAGGCCGCCAAGGAGATCAAGGACCTTATCGGGCGGTCGTCCGCCAAGGTCACCACCGGCGTCGAACTGGTCAACCAGACCGGCGCAGCACTTGGTGATATCGGCCGCTTCATCGTCGATATCAATCGGTTCATGGAAGCACTGGCAGGCGCGGCGCGCGAACAGTCTACCAACCTGTCGGAAGTCAATGCGGCCATGCACCAACTCGACCAGGTGACCCAGCAAAACGCCGCAATGGTGGAGGAAACCACAGCCGCCAGCGTCACGCTTGCCGGCGAGGCCGAGCGCCTGCGCGAGCTGGTTACCCAGTTCGAACTGGGCAGGGCGGCGTCCGGCACGCGGGCCTATCGCAATGCTGCCTGAGCGGGGTGCGAGGGAGATGAGCCCCTCGTGCGCAACTGCGCCATCAGCATCGGACCGAGCGCGAATTCGCCGCGTTCGGCGCGTCGCGTCAGGTCCCTGAGATAACCGCCGGCGGAGTTGATGCTCTCTCCCCGCTGCAGGATGCAGGCCATGACGGCAGCGGTGTTCTCCGGTCCCATCACCTTCGCCGCTTCCTCATAGGCCGACGGGCCGACGCCCAGCATCGAGCGCACGACGATCGCCGCCATCATCAGGTCCCGCCAACTGGCGATCGCGGCGCCTGGCCCATAGTCGACAATGTCAGGGCAGGCCTGCAGAACCATGCCGAGCGGGAAAGATTTCAATCCCGCAGCATTCGTCCGGGCGATGGCCCGCGATCCCTCCCCGTCCTTCCCCACCATTCTGGGTTCGCACCTTTCCAGCCCTGCCCTCGGCTCGCAATCTCGGTTCGCCTTCTGCCCCGTTTCCAAGCCCGGTTCAGATTCAGATGTGGATTCAGGGTTCGAATTCTGTATGTGGCGCTCAATCTGGGATTCATTGGTGCTCGCTATCTGAATTTTATCGTGCGATTCCAATGTGTTGATGATGTTTCGGCGCGCCGTCTCGAGCTCTTCGAGGACCGGCGAGAGGTTTTCGGGCGTTGCTGCCCTCGGAATGCGCTGCAGGAGCGCCTGGAACATCGAAGAGGTGCGCTCCCAGTCACCGGGAACCGCTTCCGCGACGGCTGCGGAAACGAGCTTGGCGATATCGCGCCGGCAGATCGTCAGCCGCTCCTTCATTGCGCGCAGCATCTGTCGGTCAGCGGCGATGCGGGCGGCGATCGTTTCGATCTCGGTGGCGCGGGCAAGAAGCGGCGCCAGGCTGAAGCCATAGGCCTCGTCGAGCCCGCCTTCCCTGTGGCGCCTGATATAGCGCTTGCCGTTCGGGCTGTCCTTGCGGGAGATGAGGCCGGCTTCAACGAGACCTGCGAGATGCCGGCGCAATGTCGCGGCGGCCATGCCGCGTGCCCTGAGGCAAAGTTGCGCGTTCGAGGGAAAGACGACCAGTCCTTTCCCACCGGACAGCTCGTCGTCGGGAAAAAATGTCAGCAGCGCATCGAGCACCGTCAGCGCCCGGTCGCTCACGCCGAGACGCGCGCGGGCCTCGCAGACAGATCTGAACAGTTTCCACTTGTTGCGTCTCGTCCCGGGCTCGATCGCTTCGCCTCGCCGCTGTTTCAGCAGCATGGCAAGCGACATTGGCCGCCGCCCGAAGGGCGTCGTCACACATTCACTCTCCATTTCCTTCACCTTTCATCAGGCAAAAGAAATCCGCTCACCAAACGGCGCGTAGCTTCAAAGCGCTACAGCGTTCCTTACGTGTCTGAAAAAGACACGGGCGGCGCTGCAGGACTCTTGACTGGGATTCGTGAAAATGCGATTCTCTGTCTTGCTTAAGGATAGGAGAAGGGCTTCCACGACCTGGTCGTTTGGGGGCCTTTTTCTTTTGCGGTTTCAGTCTCCTTGATTGCTCTCCTCGGCGAGGAATTGCTCATAGAGCACATCCAGCCTGCTGGAGAGAAATTTTCCGAAGCGGCCGGCATTCCTGGCTTTCATCGAAAGCGAAAATGCCTTGCCGTCATTCTTCATTTCTGCCTGAACTGCCTTGTCCCGCGGCTGCCATTTGACCTTGCCTGCCGCGGCTTGGGTTTTCTTCACCGGCCGGGCGCTTTTGTTCAGCGCCGTGTAGAGCGCTTCGAAACGTTTGTCGGAGGGCGATCCAAGAAAATCGTCGTCTTCCAGGATCTTGGCGATATCGGCCGCATTGGCCGACTTGCCGGCGAGCAGCGAAAGCTCCACCCAGCGCTCACGGCCGATGCCGGGCGCAGCGCCGATCGCCTCGACGACCTCCGGCGAGATGCGATCCATTACCGTTATCATCTTCGAAATCGACGCCGCATTGGCGGCGAGTGCGGTCGAGATGACCTCCCTGTCGTAGCCAAGCTCCTCCAGCCGGCTGGCAAAGAGGGCGCGCTCGATGAAGGTAAGATCGGCCCGGGCCGAATTCTCCTGCCCTTGGGCGATGACATGGGTCCGATCGTCGATCGCCTTGACGACGGCCCTGACATTGCGGCCGAGTTGGCGGGCCGCGCGCAGGCGCCGATGGCCGAAGACAACCTGATAGCGTCCGTCGATCTTGCCATGGGGACGCACCAGGATCGGTGTATCCTGCCCGCGGGCGCGGATCGCTTCGACCAGCGCGCGGAATTCCTCGTCGTCCTCGGACAGACGGTCCTTGACGAAGGAGACATCGACGACATCCGGGTCGAGATCGACGACCGCCTCGCCCTCCAGGAACTTCTCCGCCTGTTTGGCCAGTTCATCCAGCGAGCGGACAAGCGACCGGCCTGCCCCGCGCATCGGATAGTTCGGCGCGCCTGCGCCCTCGTCAGGCATGTCGCCCAGCCCTTCCAGAAGATTCTTTCGTGCCATCACGTCCTCCGATTGCGGTCAATCAATTGATTCGGTTTAAGGAAACGATGAATTTGTCAGCCGACAAGTTCATCGCCCCCATGCCTGGTGAATGAGATCGGCAATCTCTGCGTTGACCGAGCCCATCGCCTCCAGCGCCCGATCGTAGGTTCCCCGGTTCATCGACGAACGCTCGACCTCGTAGAGCGTCTGCTTGGTGATCCCGGCATCCGAGATCGCCGTCGATTTGACCATCTGGTTCCGGAGCATGAACTCGTGGAACATCGTCGACATGAAGCCGACCATTTGCGCCTGCGGCACGTCGGTCGGCTCGTAGCGGGTGATCAGATAGCGGTACCAGGAGAGGTTCACTTCGGCGCCGGCCGCGCGGATCGGCTTCAGGATGCCGCCGAGCATCAGCAGGAACTGGCCCATCGACATGACGTCGAGCATCTGCGGATGGATGGTGATCAGCACGCTTGTTGCCGCCGTCAGCGCCGTCAAGGTGAGGTAACCGAGCTGTGGGGGGCAATCGATGACGACGACATCGTAGCGATCGTCGACTTCGGCAAGGGCGCGCGAGATGCGGGTGAAAAACGTCTTGCCCTCATTGGTCGATTTGTCGGCCATGGCGAGCGGCGTGTCGTATTCGTATTCCTGCAGATCGAGATTGGCCGGCACGATATCGAGGCCGGGAAAATTCGTCCTGTGGATGATGTCGGCGAGCGGCTTCTTCTCGCCGTCGTAGCGGATCGCTTCGTAGATGGATGCGGCCTGGTCGAACTCCGGCTGGAACCCATGCAGGGACGAGAGCGATGCCTGCGGATCGAGATCGACGGCAAGCACGCGGTGGCCGGTCAGCGCAAGATGCTGGGCAAGATGGGCGGCCGTCGTCGTCTTGCCGGAGCCGCCTTTGAAATTGACGACGGCCAGCACCTGCAGCTTCTCATTGCCGCGGCGATGGGGAACATACATGCGGCTTTCGGAGCGGCCGTGGACATCGAGATATCGTCTCAGTTCCAGCATCTGCTCGGCGGTGTAGGAGCGGCGTCCGGAGGGCGACGTTTGCGGGCAGGGGCCTTTGCCTTCGAGATGGAGTTTCTTCAGCGTGCTTTGCGAGGCACCGACGAAATTCGCGACCTCCGCCAGGGAGAAGTTGCGCAGCGTTTTCTTCGCATTGGGCGGAAAGCGCTGCACGCTGAGCAGATGCAGCTTCTTTGAAATCACGTCGCCATGTTCGAGGATCTGATCCTCGAATTGCAACGGCGCCTTGTTCAAAGGCATCAAACTAGCGTTCATTGGCAGCAATCTCTCGGATAACGATTTTCGGGATCAAAAGCCCTGCTAACCGTTATTATCCGCGATTCTCCGATGCCAGCCAAGAATTTTAAGGTTAACGCATATTAACCTTTTCGGCGTTGGTTCAAGCACTTGGCCGGTGCTGCAGCAATTCCAAGTTACAGCGTCCTTTGCGCTGTAGTGCCTGAAGACTTAAGAGTTTTCGCGGCCGGGGGCGCGGAAAACGCGCCCCCGGCCGACACCCGGCCGAAGGGGAGGGGCAATCGGCCGGCTTAATTCACCGGGGTTTCGCCTGATGTGATCCGTTGCTCGCCGGCGGCAAACAGGTGAACGGCATCAGGGACCGGAGCAATCCTCAGCACCTCGCCCGGAGCCGCCCTGATCCGCTCCCGGAAGACGCAGGTGAGCGTCTGCGTTCCTAACCGGACGATAACCAGCGTTTCCGAACCCGTAGGCTCCACGACGACGGTCGTCACTTCGATGCCGTTGGAATCCAGCAAAATATGCTCGGGACGGATGCCATAAGTCACGGCATCATCCGGGCGGCGCTCGCTCGGCAGCAGCAGCCCGTCGGCGGTTCGGAACCCGTCTTGCGTCATGTTGCCGCTGATGAAATTCATCGCGGGTGAGCCGATAAAGCCAGCAACGAAAAGGTTGTTGGGGCGGTCGTACAATTCCAGCGGCGAGCCTGACTGTTCGATCACTCCGTCCTTCATCACGACGATCTTGTCGGCCATGGTCATGGCTTCGATCTGGTCGTGGGTGACGTAGATGGTGGTCGTCTGCAGCCGTTGATGCAGTTCCTTGATCTCTGAGCGCATCTGTACTCTGAGCTTGGCGTCGAGGTTCGACAACGGCTCGTCGAAGAGGAAGACGGCCGGGTCGCGCACGATCGCCCGGCCCATGGCGACGCGCTGCCTCTGGCCGCCCGACAGCTGTTTCGGATATCTCTCCAGCAGACTTTCCAGGCCGAGGATCTTGGCGGCATTGCCGACCCGCTGATCGATCTCCGTCTTCGGCATTCGTTTCAGCCGCAGCGAAAAACCCATATTCTTTGCAACGGTCATGTGCGGATAGAGCGCGTAATTCTGAAACACCATGGCGATGTCCCGATCCTTGGGCGCAAGCTCGTTGACGATATGCCTGCCGATCTGGATCTGCCCTGAGGTGATGCCTTCCAGGCCGGCGATCATCCTGAGCAACGTGGATTTTCCGCAGCCCGAGGGGCCGACCAGAACGACGAACTCGCCGTCGCCGATGTCGACCGATACGCCTTTAATGGCTTTGAAAGCGCCGTAATCCTTGCGTGCATTGTTGACCGAAACATGGGCCATTGCAGTCCTCCTGAAATCGCTATCAAAGCCTGCTCAAGACATTTCTGAGATAATCGAGGCCGAGACGCTCGCCCTCCTTACGCGCCGACAAATCCTTGCCGGGCCAGCCATAGGCGGCGTCCTCGTGCTCGATCGACAGCGTGCCGTCGAAGCCGGCCCCACGCGCCTGGCGCAGAAAGCGCGGCCAGTCGATGAGGCCGAGACCGGGCAGCTTGTATTGCCACCAGCCCTTGCCGTGATACCCCACAGCCTCCAGCACATCTTTATCGATCGCCGTATCCTTGGCGTGCAGGATGGCGATGCGATCCTTCACTGCTTCCATCGCCTGATAAGGATCGACGCCGATGCGGATGAGATGCGACGGGTCGAATTCCAAGCCGAAGCGAGGATCCGGGATTCGCCGAAAAAGCTCCTGCCATCCTCTCGGCGTCGTGCCGATGAAACTGTCCTTCGGACCCGGCCAGTTTTCGATCGCGAAGTTCAGGCCGACGGATTGCGTCTCTCCGATCAGCCTGATTGCGAATTCGGCGAAGTCGTCATAATTGGCGTCTTCGCTGGCGCTGTCGTCGCGGCCGGGAAAAATCACGAAGATCGGGACGCCGGCCTCACCGATTGCCTTGGCAAAATCGGCGGTTTTCGCCCGAAGCTCCCGGCGCTTGTCGCGGTCGGCGTCGAGCTGATTGCCGAAATAGGTGATCGAGGAGACGAAGAGGCCGCGGCTGCGGGCGAGGGCGACGGCGGCCTCAACCCGGTCGGGCGTTTTGATATGGCCGCCGACATCGATTTCGATGGCATCGAACCCCGCCAATGCGGCGAAATCCACCACTTCCTCCAGTGGGCGATCATTGAATGTCGAGGTGTAAAAGCCGATCTTCACCAAAATCCTCCCATCTTCACCAAATGCCTGGGGCCGTGCCGGCCGTTTTCAGCTGTTCAGGCGATCCATGTTTTTGAGCGGCGACCGGGTGCGTTGAGCCGCGTCGGCCGATGCGAGCATCAGTGCTGCCGCCATCGGCATGGCTGCCGCCCCCATCGCCGAGGCATCCTCGCCGAGCGAGGCGCGATGAAGCGAGGGCAGGTTGGTATCCTCGGGGTCGAGATGCTCGTGCACATAACGCAGCAACTCGTCGACGATGCGGATCGGCAGTCTGCCGCCGACGAGGACGGCGTCGGGATCGACGATCATGCCGATATGCTTGACGGCGACGGCCAGGTGCGCGCTCATTTCCTTCAGCCACTGCGAAACCAGGCGCCTGCCATGCGCATCCAGGCTCAGGAGATCGTGCGGAACACTCACCTCGACGGCGTGCCGCGCAAGAAAATCGTAAAGGGAAAACAGCGAAAATATCTCGCCGAGAAGCTGGACCTTTTGGCTCTTTTCGTCTCTGCCGTCGGCAATTGGAAGCCAGCCAATCTCGCCGCTGAGGCCCATGGCGCCGCGATGACCGTTGCCGTCAAGCACGAGACCTCCGCCGGGGCAGGCATTGATGGCGATGTAGAAGAAGCTGCTGCTTTCGGCCCCCAGTCCATAATCGAGCTCGGCAAGGGCTGCGGCATTGGCTTCATTTTCGATGAAGACAGGATGCTGTGTCAGGTTTTCCAGTGCCGCGCGCACATCGAATGCCGTCCATTCCTGATAGGCCTTGGGCTTACCGAGCAGCGAAATCTCCCCAAGCCAATCCGGCATCGCCAGACCGATGCCGGCCAGGCGCGCGTCGTCGATCAGCCGGCTGCGCTGGAAATGCGAAATCGCATCTGATGTCAGCTGCAGGAATTCTGCCGGCAGGATGAAGCGCTTTTCATGATGCACGCGGGCACGGACATTGCCGACAGCATCGACGGCCAGGACGGTCAGATGATCGCGATCGATATTGATGCCGATCGCAAAACAGGCGTCCGGATTGATCTCCAGTTCAATCGCCGGCTGCCCTCTCAGCCCATGCCGCCGACGGGCTTCCATGATCAGGCCCTCATCCAGCAAACGATCGACGATGCGAGCGATTGCCGGTTTGGTAAAACCCGTCTGCCGAGCGATTTCGGCGCGTGAAATCGGTGCCTGGCGATGGATGCAGCGCAGGACGACGGCCCTGTTGTGCTCGCCTGCATCTTCGACATTGGCGCCGGTCAAATCCGGGGAAAGCCTGGCGCCGAGCGTCTGGTTCATGGGGTCGTATCCTTCCTCACGCATGGAGATTGGCCGTCCCTCATCCCTTCACCGCGCCGCTGGTCATTGCGCCGAGGATCAGCCTCTGGAGCGACAGGAAGGCCACGATCGCCGGAACGACCGAGATCAGGCAGGCGGCGGCGAGAAGCTGGATGGACGAGTCGGTCTGCATGCCGCGGAAGTTAAAGATTCCGACGCCGATCGGCATCAGGTCATTTTTGGTGAGTAGCAGGAAAGGCACCAGGAATTGCGACCAGCCGGCAATCACCGTGATGATGAAGACCGAGGCGATGCCCGGCGCCGACAAGGGCAGAACAATACGCCAGAACACCGAAAACCTGTTGCAGCCGTCGATCATGGCGGCCTCGTCGAGGCTGCGCGGAATGCCGTCGACGGTGCTCTTTAAAAGCCAGGTCGCCAGCGGAACGCCGAGGGCGATATAGACCATGACGACGGCAAAATGGGTGTCCAGCATTCCGAGGCGGTTCATGTAGCGGTAGAGCGGCACCATGATGACAAGCGGCGAAATCATCTGGAAAAGCAGCAGACCCATCATCGACAGGCCCTTGCCGCGGAATTGAAAGCGGGAAAAGGCGTAAGCCGCGGGCAGTGCTACGATCAGCACGCCGAAGCCGCTCAAGGCCGCAAGCTTGAGACCGTTCCAGAGATAGACCGGGAAATAGCTGTTGTTCAGAACGGTGATGAAATTGTCGATGGTGGGATTCTGGGGAATATAGCGCGCCGCGCCGCGATAGATCTCGCGCTTGTCACGCATCGCCATCGACAGGAGATAGGTGAGGGGGCCGGCGAAGAAGATGAACATCACCAGCATGAAGAGATAGCTGAAGGCATCGCCGAGCCGCGTTCCGGTCCGTCCGCTCATTGCTCTTCCTCCTTCGGTAGGAATGACGCATAGACGAAAGCAAGCCCGAGGCTGATGATCAGCATGAGCACGGAGAGCACGCTGCCGCCTGATAGATCGTAGTTTCTAAAGACGATATTGAAAACGTAGAGCGAGATGACCTCGGTCGCGCGCCCCGGACCACCGCCGGTCAGCGTGATGATCGCATCGAAAGTATTCACCGTCTGAATCGTGATGAGGATCATATTGACGAGGATCGCCGCGCGCAGCTGCGGCAGGGTAATGAAGAAGAACTGCTGCGATGCGGTTGCGCCATCGACCTCGGCGGCTTCGTAGAGCGAGGGATCGATCGCCTTCAGCGCCGCATACATGACGACCATCGAAAAGGCCGTGCCGCGCCATATGTTGGAGATCAGCGTCGACCATGGGGCGATTGCGGGATCGGAAAGCCAGGCGACAACAGGCATGTGCATCAGCCGCAAAATGCTGTTCAATGCGCCGTAAGGCGCTTCGGAAAACAGCATCTGCCAGATGATGCCGCCGGCAATGCCGGGGACGACCCAGGCGATCAGCGCCGTCGTTCTCAGGATCGTGGTGCCGAACAGGCCGCGTTTTTCGCCGCGGATAACCACGACGGCAACGGCAATGCCCAGAATTTGCTGGCCGATAACGCTGCCGCCGACGAAAATCAGCGTCGCCCATAAAATGTCGGGCAGCTGCGGCGAACTCAAGGCATTGGTGATCGAGCCCAGCGTATATTGCTGATTGTCGCCGATCAGCGTCGCATTGGTAAATGACAGCCTGAAAACGTCGATGACCGGATAAAGATAGAAAATGCCGATGACGATGATCACGGGCATGATCCAGGGCAAGGGCGCGCCGGCGAAACGGCGCATGAACGTTCTGCTTTGAGGCGGGCTGTCAGCCTCGATGGCAATGGGGCTCATTAGCTCTCTGTCCGGGTTTGGCAAAGTCGGCGACGCCTGAAGGGCAGGCGTCGCCGCTGTCTGAAGCGTTACGATTGCTTGGCGCGGGGTTACAGGCGCTTGTAAGCCTCCATTGCCGCGTTGAAGGCGGCATTCAAAGCGTCCTCCGGCTTTTTGGTCCCGGAGAGCACGTCGCCCATCATGATCTGGATCTGGTTGGAGATCTCCGGATAGATCGGCACACCGGGGCGTGCCTGGCCGTCGACCAGAGCCGCGGCGAAGGTCTTGTTGGCCTCCGTGGAGAACACCTCATATTTGTCGAAGAGCGATTTGCGGGTCGGCAGCTGCTGCTGCAGCGCGTTTGCCGGCCCCATATAGACCTCGCGTGCGAGGTTGGCGCACATCTCGACCTTGTCCTTGTCCTTGCTGAAGGAGGCGATCGTCCAGCCGCCGGTGCCGGTCGAGCGCTGATCGGCACTGGGACCGGGGATTGGCGAGAAGGTCCAGTTCTTGAATTCGTCCGCGTCGAGCGTCGTCTTCAACTGCGCATATTGCCAGTTGCCGCCGATGAAGAGCGCCGTCGTCGCCGCTGCGGCCGCAGCATTCATGTCGTCGTAATTGGCGATCGTGCTGACGCGCCTGGGCGCTGCGCCGGAATCGACGAGATCCTTGAAGTAATTCAGCGCTTTGAGGAATTTCTCCTTGTTCTCGCCTTCGCCGAAGACCGGCTTGCCGGAGTCGTCGACGAGCTTGCCGCCGAGCGCCCAATAATTTGCGAGCCAGTCGAACGTCGTCCCTTCCCAGCGCCCGCCATTGAAGAGCACGCCTTCCATGCCTTCCTTGGTGGAGGCGAGCGCGGCCTTTTTCAGGTCGTCCCATGTCTGCGGCGCATCCGCGACGATCGACTTGTTGCGGTAGAGCACCCGAAGGTCCGTGTCCCACCACCATGCCCGGACCGTCTGGTCTTTGTCGGTGATGCCGCTGCGGATGAAGGGGAAGAGGTCAGCCACTTCTTCCTTCGAGAAGTAGGGTGTGAAGTCCGCAAGCACGTGATTGACCATGAACTGTGAAAGCACGAAGGAATCGACGGCGGCGCAATCGGGCGCATTGCCGGCCTTGGCCTGCTCCAGCATCTTGGCTTGTTCGGTGCCGATGTCCGACGACATGAACTGCATCTGCAGTTTCCAGTCGGGATGCTTCTTGATGAAATCGACGAAGAGCTTCTGATAGCCCTCGGCGATCGCCGGATCCGCATTGTTCGGACTGTCGTTCGTCAGACGGACGACGAGGGATTTCGGGGCATCGGCCAAGCCGATCCTGTCCTTGGTAGCGAGTTCCTGGGCAAATGAAACGGATGCTGAAAATAACATTGTGCTCAGCGCAAATGCGCTGACGGTGGCGCTCTTCATGATGGGTCTCCTCCCCATTTGGAACGAATACAGCCTGGCGGTCAGTTGACCTCTCCTCATTTCCGTGCTGCATTAAATAGATTAAGTTACTTTGATTTGATGTCAAGCCAGAGCTTTTGGGAGGATCGAAATGCTGGCGACATTCAACAGCAGCTAGCGCGCACGCTGGTTTTCGGAAGGGATATGCGCCAATTAAAGTGACGGAGCGCGTGCCTTTCGGACACGTGGCGCATCCATCCGCAATTTTCCTGAAGAAGAGCACGAGGCGATCGCGGATGGCCGCGATGGCAAGGCAAAGGTTTTGTCCGGCTGCGCGGTAGCCGGAAGCGAACTCATGGAGGATAAGATGCGGTTACTCATTCTCGGCACAGGCGGCATGGCCAACCAGCACGCCGCGAGATTCAAGGCGATCGAAGGCGTCAGCGTCGTTGGAGGCGTCGATGTCGTTGCGGAAAGGCTTACTGCCTTTTGCACCGAACATGGCATCGCCAATCAATTCACTTCCCTCGAAGAGGCTCTCGCCTGGGGCGAGTTCGATGCGGTCGCCAATGTCACGCCTGATAACATCCACCACCCGACGACGCTTCAGGCGATCGCCGCCGAAAAACACGTCTTCTGCGAAAAGCCGCTTGCCACCGATGCGGTCAAGGCGATGGAGATGACCGAGGCGATCGAGCGATCGGGCAAGGTCGGCATGGTCAATTTCACCTATCGCAACTCGCCGGCGCTGCAGAAAGGTCGGCAGATGGTGCTCGCCGGCGAAATCGGCGCGGTGCGCCATGTCGAGGCCTCCCACCTTCAAAGCTGGCTGGTCGGTCGACACTGGGGCGACTGGAAGAGCGAAAGCAAATGGCTGTGGCGGCTGAGCAAGAAGCATGGATCGAACGGCGCACTCGGCGATATCGGCATCCACATCGTCGATTTCGCCTCATACGGTTCGGGGCTCGACGTCGCCCATGTCTTCGCGCGGCTGAAAACCTTCGACAAGGCGCCAGGCCACAAGATCGGCGAATATGATCTCGATGCGAACGACAGCTTCACGATGAATGTCGATTTCACCAATGGTGCGATCGGCACGATTCAGGCCACACGCACGGCAGCCGGCCAGATGGATCAGTTGCGCCTCAGGGTCTACGGCGAAACCGGCTCGATCGAGATGATTTACGATACGGGACAATCGACGCTGCGCGCCTGTCTCGGCGAAGACGTGCATACTGCGACCTGGAGCGACGTGCCGTTCGATCCTGTCGAGACCAACTACCAGCGTTTCGTCCAGGCCGTGCGAGCCGGCAGGACGCAGGAACCGTCGTTCCGCCGCGCCGCCAATATCCAGAAGATCCTCGACAAGGCGCTGGCATCCGATCTCAGCCATGCCGACGAAGCGCTAGAACAGGATGATTTTAGGCCCGGTCGGCCTAAAATCTGATTCCTGTTCTACATTAGATAGCTAGAGCATGATGTCGTCCGAAAACCGCCCAGACTTTTCGGCATCATGCTCTAGCGTGATGCATGATACGCAATGGCGTCAGGCGGAAGCTGGCGGCAGCAGTAAAGTGTTGAGGAAGGGCAGGAGGGCGGCACCGAGTGCCACCCCGCCGCCGCTGAAGCTCGCCGGTTTCATCGGCGAAATCCATGGTGTCAGCAACGGCCTCGTCGAGGTGTCGCGCCGCTCGATGGAAAGTTGATGGATCAGGGCTTCGATCACGCCTTGTGGCAAATCGCTCCCGATCATGACGACGCTGGGCGCAAGAAAGCCGGCCATGGCGATGATCGGGTCGAGCAGATGGCCGGCGGCCTCGCGTATCCATTGCGACAATGATGGCGAGGAGAATTCTTCCCCGTCCAGCAAGCGCGTGAATTCCTGGTCGCCGATCCTCGACCGCAGGGACTCGAAACCGACGACGGTGTTCAGCTGGACATTGTCGGGGCCGGTCAGCATTTCGCCGATGCTGCCCGCCCTGCCGTGGACGCCGGAATAGGGAATGCCGCGAATGAGAAAACCAGCCTGAACGTCGTCATCGATGATGATCATCGCCAGCCCGCCCTCCCGCGTAGAGCTGCCGATCGTGCGCTCTGCGAGTAGGCTCGCGGTGCACTCGTTCTCGGCATAGGGACGGGCGATCGCCGACAGTGCGGCGATTTGATCGCTTTGCTCGTCCGTCCAATCGTTGGCGGCGATGCCAAGGCCGAGGATCGGCATGGCGGCGTGGCGATCGGCGATGTCCTTGACGGCGGCGTGCACCGCGCCGACCCTGTCTGTGGGGCCCAGGCTGAAATAGACCCGATCATGAGCCTGGCCGCTGAGATCGATGAGCACGATCTCGCCGCGCCGCTGGCGGAGTTTGACGCCGATCGAAAAGGCGCCTTCCGGACGCAAGGCGAACTCGGTGGCGGTCGCCCCGCCACCGGCACCGCTGCGGCGATGGGAGGTGACAAGCTTCTGGTCGGCCAATCGGCGAAGAATATTGGTGATGCCGGGGCCTGACAGGCCGCTATGCCGGCCAAGCTCCATCCGCGTCAACGGACCATGGCGGCGGATGGCTTCCAGAATGACGCGAATATTTCGATCGGCGATTTCACCGGACCTGAGGCCAATTGTTTTGGCGCGCGGGGCACCCATGTCCTGGGTTTGAAGCCGACGCGGCCCTGATCGAAGATACCGCATGATCGTCTTCCCTGGAGCATGATGCCGAAAAGTGTGAGCGGTTTTCTCATGACATCATGCTCTAACTATCTAATGTAGAACAGGATTCAGATTTTAGGCCGACCGGGCCTAAAATCATCCTGTTCTAAAGCACCATTTCGATTGTGTACCACGCTTCCGGTCGATGCTCGTAACAATTTTTCCTGTGGATGCGCGTAACTAACTGATTCTATTGCTCCAGAAACCACCCTGTCTCAAGGCGCAGCCCGGCAAAGTCGGAGCTGGTTTGGCAAACTGGCTCGAGCAACGGTTTGCATGTGGGTGCGGCCGCGCCTGCCGACTTTACCGTAGCAATCGTCGTCCGACAGCCCGGCCGAAGGCGATCTCGTGGAGCCATCCGACGTGGTTATCCGTTTAATAGAGCGACAAGCGATATCGGCATCTCGACCGCGAAAAAATCCATTGCCGCACCGATAATCAGCGCCCACACGACTATCAGGAAAATGAGCGCTACAATCCTGATTTCTACCGGTCGCATTGTTTGCTCCATCCCCGCATATGCGTCCCCCCGAGACAAAAGCTCATTGTGCCTCGCGCAAATTCGCTATGCGCGAGGATGATGTGCGACCGAAGAGAGCGTGGACGCATGCAGCGCCGAAGTCTCGGCTCTCTCAATACCGATGTCGCTTTGGCCGACCAGGTCGCCGGAAATAATCCTGTTGCTGCGTTCGAGATAATGACCGTCAAGGAAAGAGCGATAGGCGTCTTCGATACCCTCCTTCAGACCGATCTTGGGAGACCAGCCGAGAGCGCGAAGCTTGTCGATGCTCAAGAGTTTACGTGGCGTTCCATCTGGCTTGGTGAGGTCGTGCTTGATCTTGCCTTCGAAGCCAACGACCTTGGAGACGAGTTGTCCCAATTCGAGGATGGAAATGTCTTCGCCGGAACCGACATTCACATGACTTTCGGCGGAATAGGTCTTCATGAGATGGAGGCAGGCGTCGGCACAATCGTCAACATGCAGGAATTCGCGCCGCGGCGTGCCAGTACCCCAGATGCAGATCTCTTGCTGCTGGTTGACCTTGGCTTCATGCGCCTTGCGTATGAGCGCCGGCATGACATGGCTTGACCCGAGGTCAAAATTGTCCTCGGGACCATAAAGATTGGTCGGCATGGCCGAGATGAAATCTCTACCGTGCTGTTTGCGATAGGCGTGGCAGAGCTTTAATCCGGCAATTTTGGCGATCGCATACCATTCATTCGTGGGCTCAAGCGATCCAGTCAGAAGGGAGTCCTCCACGATCGGCTGGTCGGCGAATTTCGGATAAATGCAGGACGAGCCCAAAAACATCAGTTTTTCGACGTGAGTTCTATGGGCTGCGTGGATGACGTTCGCTTGGAGAATCAAGTTGTCGTAAAGAAAGTCGGCCGGATAGGTAGCGTTCTCCAGAATGCCGCCGACCCTCGCCGCAGCCAGGAAGACGGCGTCGGGACGATTCTTACTCATCCAGGCCTCCACCTGCTCCTGCCGTCTGAGGTCGACCTCGGCGCGGGTGGCCGTCAAAATCTCGCAACCCTCGGAAGCGAGACGCCGCACGATCGCAGAGCCCACCATGCCGCGGTGGCCCGCGACATAGACCCTTTTTCCGGCAAGGCTGTAGATCACCTCAGGCATGAGCAAAGCCTTTGGTTGCGCCTAGCGACGGAACATTTCGTGCCATGACTTTCAGATCCTCGCGAACCATCTCCGCAACCAGCTGATCAAGGCTGGTCTCGTGTTTCCAGCCAAGCTTGGTGTGCGCCTTCGTCGGATCGCCGATCAAAAGATCAACTTCAGTCGGACGAAAGTAAGCTGGATCGATCTCCACCACACACTGACCGGATGTCTTATCGTATCCCTTTTCCTCAACCCCGTTCCCACGCCAATCAATTGGCATGCCCACCTTGGCAAAAGCCTTATCGACAAAGGAACGAACCGAGTGCGTTTCGCCTGTCGCCAGGACATAATCCTCCGGTTCGTCCTGTTGCAGCATCAGCCACATGCCGCGGACATATTCTCGTGCATGTCCCCAGTCGCGCTTGGCATCCAGATTGCCGAGATAGAGCCTTTCCTGCAGGCCAAGATGGATCGCCGCCGCCGCCCGGGTGATCTTGCGTGTCACGAATGTTTCGCCGCGGATTGGGCTTTCATGATTGAACAAAATGCCGTTCGAGGCGTGCATGCCGTATGCCTCGCGATAATTGACCACAATCCAATAGGCGTAGAGCTTGGCCGCCGCGTAGGGTGATCGGGGGTAGAAAGGCGTCGTTTCGCTCTGCGGGACTTCCTGGACTTTGCCGTAGAGCTCTGAGGTGGACGCTTGATAGAAGCGGGTCTTTTTGGTCAGCCCCAGGAGGCGAATTGCTTCAAGTAGCCGAAGAGTGCCGGTTCCATCCGCGTTAGCCGTGTATTCCGGCGTCTCGAAAGAGACTTGAACGTGGCTCTGTGCGGCGAGATTATAGATCTCGTCCGGCTGCGTTTCCTGAACGACACGGATGAGATTCGTTGAATCGGTCATGTCCCCGAAATGCAGAATAAAGCGAGGATTCTCGATGTGGGGATCCTCGTAGAGATGCTCGATACGACTGGTGTTGAAGGACGATGAGCGTCGCTTGAGGCCGTGAACGATATAGCCCTTCTCCAAGAGCATTTCGGCCAGATACGCGCCGTCCTGACCTGTTATACCGGTAATCAGCGCAACTTTTCGGTTCTCTCTCATTCTCGTATCCATGGGTCCTCCAACTTGGATGCCAATGCAGAAGCAAATTATGCTGTGTAGTTCGTGCAATTTCAAAAAATGAGCATTTAATCAGTGCGTGTGATGTATTCACACTTTGAGTTTGTAGTATTTCATCAGGGATTTTGAAAAAAGCTCCGAGTCGCTGAAATTATACAGTGCGTGCTTTTCGGGATTTACCTTGTTGATCGCGACAACGATTTCCGAGTTCCGCGAGCTTTTCATTTGCTGCAGGCTGAACTCGACGGCGCGGCGGCTCGTCTTTCCCCATCCAACGATTGCCAGTGTTCTTTCCGCCAGGGCAGTCAAATGCACGGTATCTGTCGAGGCGAGCACAGGCGCGCTGTCGAAGATGACAACCTGGCCGGCCGCGACCGCCATCTCGATGATTTCTGCGAGGCCGTTCGGACGGACGCGCCGCTGGAGACTGAAATTTCCAGACGGAATGAAATCGATACCGCTTGGATGGTGGTAGACGATGTCGCGGAAATCGGCTTGACCATTCAGGAATTCGTTCAATCCGTGCGTTAGCTCCGACCTGAAAAACGAATCGAGTTTTCCCCGCCGAAGGTCGCCATCGACCAGCAGCACCGGAATCGCGGCGGCGGCAAGTTCGATAGCCAGCGATCGCGCGACAAGCGACTTGCCGTCCCCGCTGTGAGCCGACGTAACGACGATGCTGTTCGGCAACTTACCGCCATTGGACTGCTTGAGTGAAAGCACCACGGTACGGATTGCTTCGTCAAACATCGGGACCGGTATATGTGTGAACATCGTCTTCGAATGTTCCCTTCGCGCCAGACGCGGGATAAGTCCAGCCGGTATCGTGCGCGCCATTCCAGATATCTGGTCGAAGCTCCGGACCGTCCGGTCCCACATTTCGATCACGAAAGCGGCCGTTATGGCGGCCGAGATTGCGGCCAGGAGGGCGCCCACCAGATAGGAAAGCCGTCCACGTCCCTGTGATGCAAGCGGCACTGTAGCCGGTGTTAAAACTTCCAACTCCGCCCCCGGCAGCAGGGCCCTCGCGGCGAGGTCACGGCGCTGGTTCTCAAGCTTGTCGAGTGCCGTTTGTTCCTTTTCCGCGATCTTCTGAAGTCGCAACAATTCCGTCTGCACCAGCGCATCGCGTATGCGTTTTTCATTAGCAACAACCAACCTGGATTGTACTGCTTCAGCTTCATGATCAAGTGCGACGAGCTTGATCCGCATTGTCTGGAGATATTGTTTGGTCGCAAGTTCGAGATCGGCACGGGATTCTTGGATCTCTCCACGTAGCTCCACCACGGCGTCGGCATTGCCGTCATATGTCTCGAGAAGACGGGCGAGATCCTGTTCCTGTCCGCGAAGATCGCGTTGCTTTATGGCAATGCTGTCGGGGACGACGATGTTCTGCGCTGCGACCGAAGCGTTATCGGCTGTTTCCAGCGTCGAGATCGCCGCCTCTACCTCAACCCGGCTTTCTTCGATTTTCCCTTCTCGGCCAGTGAGTTCCAGAAATGACTTGATCCGTTCCTCCTGAGCGTCCTCTTTCGAGACGACGTCCATCGATTCTTGATAGTTGCGGGCAGCGTCTCGAGAAGTGTCAGCGCGAACCTGTTGTTCCGTGATGCGCTGTCGTATCCACTCTTCCGCCGCATCCAGGCGGCCACGGACACTCTCCTTCCGCTCATCGAGGTAAATGCCGATGACCCGGTTCGGAACCGCGGCTGCGAGTTCAGGATCAGTCGAATTGAAGCTGATCTGGATAACGTCACTCTTATCTTCATGCCACACGCCGAGCGCCCTAAAATATTCCGGGATGATGGCGTTGATGTTGTCCCGTAAAGGCGAGGTGGGGTTTTTTGTGTCGAACAGGGCGCGCACCTTTGTCCGGATCCTTTCGATGAACGAGGTCTCCCGCAGCGCTGGATTGAATTCCTCCCGCACGTCAAGCTGCAGTTCGCGGACAACTCGCTCTGCGATACTTCTGGATAGAAGCCGCTCAGTCTCCGATTTCGCGTCAAGTAGATCACTGTGGTTGGCATCGTCCGTATCAAGCGATGTTGCGAGGGGCTGGTGGACAATCAACCGGGCCCAGCCCTGGTAGGTGGGCTTCAGCCCAAAGATCATAATCGCCGCGGGCGCCATGAGCAGCATGGTTATCGTGATGATCATGATCATTCTTCGGCGAACGAGACGGTAAATGGATGCCAGATCGAAGTTGTCCGCCTTGGTCTCTACCTGAAAGCGTGGGTCATAGCGCATCGGCGAGATCGGAAGATTGCGGTCCGGCGGAAGAGTGGAAATCGTCATCGTGCGCCAACCATTGCTTGAGGTTTCGCGGAAACGGTTTCGTATAGTTTCTCGAGCGACCGCATGTAGGCCTTCATGCTGAAATGGTTGAGGTAATGCGTGCGCCCCCGGACTGAGAGGCGGATGCAGGTTTCTGGATCGGTCACCAGTTTCGCCATGGCTGCAGCCAAGGCATTCGGATCTCCGACGGGCACGAAAATCCCGGTTTCACCGTCGGTAATGACTTCGTCATGCGCTCCGACACGCGTGGTGACGACCGCGAGCCCGTGGGACAGCCCTTCGAGCAGGGCCATTGCCAGACCTTCGGCGTGCGAAGGCAGAACCAGGATATCTGCACGCGCACACAGGGCTCGCGCCTCACCGGCGTCGAGCCAGCCGGGCATCTCTACCAGATCGGAAAGCGCCATGGCGTCAGCCTGACGGCGATAATCCTCGACAGGTCCGTCGCCTGCCAGTACAGCCCGCCACTGGAGTTCTTTCATGAGCGGGTGGCTCAGGGCCAACAAAAGCTCCGTGACGCCCTTGCGTTCGCTCAACCGGCCGAGGAATACGATCAGCGGTGTCTGGCCGACGCGAATATCGTGCGCCCCGGGATCGGGGACGCAATTATGGGCAACGACCGTGCGACGCTCGTCAACGCCCAGAAGTGTGGTCAGCGTCATGCGATCGCGCCGGCCGAGCGCCACAACGCAATCGGCATTCTGAAACATCCGACGGATGAGCCGTTGCTGGCGCGGCGAGCGTTGCGCAAAGTCGCCGGCATAGTCGTAGTCGTGCAGGTGCAATATGTGGCAGCACCCGAACAAACGGGCAGCCTCGGTCAGGATCAGTTTTCGGGAGGTGCTGCCGCGGCCGGCGATATGGATATGGTGAATGCGGGCCGGCGCGACAATCCGGTCCTTTGCCATCGTCAGGATGGCGCCGAGCAGGCGTGCGGGTGACGTCACCTTGGACCATCGAGCCCCTCTGGTATCGGTGACGAAATGTTCGCTGCCGGTCTCGTTCGCTGTCTCTGTTATATAGCCGACCAGCCTGCCAATGCCGCCGCCGTTCTCGCAGCCGCCCGGAACATAGTGGCGGACGCTGGCCGTGCTCCGTAGTGCCATTCGACTTCTGTCCGTCACGGCCTCCATCAGCATGACCCGATCACCTCCCGATAAACGGCCGCGGCCTGGGCGCCGACCCGTTCAGGCGAATTCGGTCCTTTGGCCCATTCGAGCGCATTGGCGCCGAAATTGTTTCTCAGTTCGCCGTTGTCTGCCAATGTCCTGATTGCTGCCGAGAGCTCTTTGGCATCTCCGGGAGGGACCACCATTCCCAACCCGTTGGGCTGAACGGTGCCCCGCAACTCGCCGACATCCGTGACGATCACCGGTTTGCCAAATGCGGCAGCAAGGTTGAGTACACCGCTTTGGGATGCTTCAGTATAGGGAAGCACGACAATGTCGGTGTCCAGGAAAAGCTGGGCGACCTCTGCATCCTCGATAAAACGATTGCGAATGTCGTAGCGGCCGGCATCCCCCATAAGCGGCTGGAATATCAGCGGATTGTCGCCACGGCCTGCGACCGTGATGCGCAGGTTGGGAAGGGCGTCCTTGAGCATCGCCTCGGCCCGAACCAGATGTTCCAGGCCCTTGTAGGCGAAAATCCGTCCGAAGAGCAGGACGCGTATGGTACCATCCGCTTCGCGCGGTGCCATCTTCTGTCGCCGCGCGAGTTCCGCATAGCGAAGGATGGAGGGATGCGACAGGACATGGACACAGTCCGGCGATTTTGAATATCGATCGAGGACAAGCCGCTTCAGTCCCTCGCCGTGGACGACAACATGTCCGGATTGTTTCACCATCAATTCGGGGGCCCAGTCGGGCAGCGTCCGCGTATCGGAATCGCCGGGATGGATTTCCACGTCATGAACGGTCGTCACAAGCGGGATCGGGCGCCAGAACGGCACGGCAAGGTTCAGCCAAAGCGTAGAATTGCTGAGGAGATGGATGAGGTTTGGCTGTTCCCGCCGGATCAGACGCGTAAGCTGGTAGAGAAACCAGGGATTGGAGAGAGAACGGTGTCTCGGCCAGTCCAGAAGGTGCAGATCGACAGCCGGATCGAAAGAAGAGGCGAGATGTGCATAGCGCCGGCGAGGCACGGCAAGCACAACGTTCAGGTGTTGGGCAACGCCGCTGGCGAAGGAGATGGTATAGTCTTCCAGTTCGGAAACCAATAGCAGCGCCTTCATTTCGCTGCCTCCGACAAGCCGACGTCCAGGCCGAGCCGTGACAGGCCGCGCGCAGAGCGCAAACTATCGCGCGTCCGTCGGAGCAGGTTCGGTTCGCCGGCAAAGAAGAGGCCTTCGACGGCAAGCTTGAACCGGGTGCGTGTATCGGCTCCCTGCAGCTTTGCCGACGCGATGCGATAGGGATGGTGATCCGTCAGACGTAGTCTTGCCGGCAGTTGATGGGTTGAGAGAAACAGGTTCGTCGCTTCAACGGTACGCTGCCAGTGCGTCATCCGCCTCCTTAGCGTGGTGGCATCCTCGGTCGAGCGATACCAGTTGTTATTGTGGATGCGGTAGAATCCAAGCGGATCCGGCATGGCAATGACGTCCCCCAGAAACGGATAGATCCCCACGAGCCAGGCGTCGGCCGATATGCGGAATTGTTCGGGAATGCTGCCGGCAGCATTCCATGCGCTACGCCGTACCGCGACGGCTGACGTCATCGGAAAAGGCCACCAGCCAGCCGATCTGGTGAGTAGCGGCGACAAAGCGCCCGAACACAGGGTCCGAGGGATCGGCTTGGAAGTCGGCGTGCCATCGACAAGCGTTGGCTGCAGTCGGTGATAGACGAGCGATGCTTGCGGGTTTGCGCGGAACGCTGCAGCCGTCGCCGACAGCTTGCTCGGCGCCCACCAGTCGTCAGCATCCAGAAAACAGAGGATCTCGCCCGTGCTTGATCTCACAGCGGTATTGATCGCAGCCGCCTGTCCTGCGTTCTCCTGGAAGATCACCTTTACTCGGTTGTCATACACTTCCAGAACAGACCGCGACTGGTCGGTAGAGCCGTCATCGACGACGATTATCTCGACGTTGCGCGCGTCCTGGCTCAACACGCTGTCTATCGCCCGCCCAACGAAGCGAGCGTAGTTGTAATTATTGATGAGGACACTGAGGGCCGGCCGCTCCATGGCGCGCGCTCAGGCGGGTTGCCGCGATGCGCTGCTGTGCAGCAGCGCAAAGTTGCTTGAGAGGTCGACCTTTAGGTAGCCATCGAGGCTTGGAGCCTCGGTGATGGTGATATTCAAAATACCATGTCGGCCGAACAGCATCTCGCGCAGAGCCGATGAGATCGCCGCTGACAATGCCACGACGAGCAGAGCGCCGGTCGTGTTGCATAGAGAACTAGGATCATGACGCAGAAACATAGTAATCCTAACCTTCCAGGCTTCGACTGCAGAGATAGCCTCTGTCAGAATTGTTGCCTCATTGCAGTGGAACCGCGGCTTACCCACCACGCTTCACGAGAGATTCATCGCCACGGTACCGGTGAACGGACAAGCGCAACATCTGCTCTTAAGGGCAATTCGCGGGCATGAAGACCCACCTTTTGGGTAAATGCCGGCTGAAAGCTTAGGCGCAACATCGTCTTTGGGTGGAGCGAAGGTGCATTAGGCGTAGCCCGCCCTTCACTAGAACAGGTTGACCGGGGATGTGGCCGGATGATTGCTTGAGAGCAGCGCAGCCACAAAGGCCGACACCTGTTTTTTTGATCTGCCGCGATCAACAGCCGCTTGTCTGTTCAAGTCAGTCGGGACGGATAATGAGAGTAGATAGCCTCAGAACTGCCAGCGGACCAACCATCAGTTGGCGGGCCATAGAATGCTGGGGCGCCGGCATATCCCTTTTTCTTCAGGCAGGCGCTCTTCTGCCACTTATCCTGGCTGATGCGGACGGAACGCTCAGCGAATCTGCCAAATCTATACTGCGTCTTCCTTGCTTTCCTGTTTATGCATTTACAATCGTGATCCTGATACGCAATTTTCCGCAGTTTCTAACGGCGCTCAGACGAAATCTGATTCTTCCCCTGATGCTCGTCTTGCCGTTTTTGTCTGCCCTGTGGTCAATATCACCGCCAACGACCTTGAGGCGCGCAATCGGCCTTTTGTTTTGCATGCTTCTTTCCTATGTCCTGGCGATACGTTTCACGCCAAGGCAGCTGCTGTTCCTGCTATTTGTGACGCTTGGAGCCTGTATCGGCCTGAGTGTGGTTATCTCCGTGGTGTCACCAAGCCTCGCCAGTATGCCGGACGGTGCTATGCGGGGCGTCTTCATTCACAAGAACGTCCTGGGCTGGTACGCGGCTCTGATGATCTTGGTGGCGACGGCGGTGCTGATCGACGGCACGCTCGGTCTGCGGCGAACCGCGTTCATCTTGTTGGCGGCGGGTGTGATCTGCCTTGCAAGCTCCGGATCGATGACCGCGATCATTGCAACGTCAGTGGCGTATTGCCTGATCGGCTTTTATTCCCTCCTGCAAAGAAGCAGCAGCATTGGCCGCGTCGTCATCGTCCTGTTTTTCGTTCAGCTGTCTGTCGGCATTCTGATTTCGCTGCACGAATTCCTGGTTCCGGCCCTTGTAGCGCTCGGCAAGGACGCGACTTTGACGGGTCGGGTGCCATTGTGGGAGCTGGTTGACCGCGAAATATCCGATCGTTGGTTGCTTGGCTACGGTTACCAGGCTTTCTGGACAGTCGCGAACCCTGAAGCGACGCACATCTGGTTAAAAATCGGATGGCCGGCGCCCCACGCGCATAATGGATACCGCGATATCCTGTTGAGCTTTGGCATCATTGGAATGATTCCGTTCGCTCTGATGCTTCCCTACGCAATTCGCCAGGGCGCGTTCCTTCACTGTCATGATCCGCAGTACGGGTGGCTCTGGCTCAATGTCCTTACGATCATGATTCCGGTGATGAATCTGACCGAGAGTATTTTTTTCGTTCAGAATGACGCCATCTTCATCCTGTTTACCACAGCCATCATCATGTTTTCGCTATACGCGCCCGTCGTTTCGACCAGCCGTTCGCCAGCTTGGCAGGCGCCCGCGCATGGCCTTACGAGCGGGTTGCAGACATCATGAGGCGGCGTTTTGGACGGATCCTGAGCATTTTGCCTGTCATGCTCTTTCCCCAGCCCGGCAATCCGGCGCCAGTTGGGACAGAGATAGATGGGCCCGAGCGCCTGCAGGTGCTCGTCAGGGAGGCGACTTGCGCGGAAGCTTCCGCGACTTTGTCAGCCAAGTTGAAGGGGACTTCTTTAAGCGACGAATTGAGCAGCAGCACCGGGGTGCGGACGATATTTTACGTTTCTCCCGATGGCAAAGACACCTGGAGTGGCCTCCTTCCGACCGCAACTCAGCAGGGTGGCGACGGCCCTTTCGCCAGCATTGAAAGAGCCCGTGATGCTGCCCGTGAGAAGGGCGGCACCAACACCATCGCGCTGGGTAAAGGCGATTACTACCTTACTCAGCCGATCGTCTTTGATGCCCGCGATACGGGCTTGATCCTGACGGCAAGATGCAATGAAGTGCCGATTTTGCATGGGGGGCCGCGCGTGCGCGACTTCGCGCAGCAAGCCGATGGTCGCTGGACGGCGCCGCTGAAGTTGCCGCCGGATGAAGGGGTCGGTGACCTTTTCGTCGATGGGATACGCCAAACCAGAGCTCGATTCCCCAACGCCCCCGCTGATGGCGATCCACGCAAGGGATGGTTGTTTGCCGCAAAGTGCCAGCCTACCGTCGACGCGTCGGAAGGAAACACGGGCTTTTGTTTCCATGCCGGCGATCTTCCGGCAGTGGGTGATACAAGTGGACTGGTCGTGGACATCGTTGGGGGGTATCAACCCGGAAGCCAGTGGGGCAATGATACGCTCCCCGTTGTATCCATCGATGACGCCGGCCGGACTGTCCATACGAAAGGCACAGGCTATTTCTTTACCGCAGAAGGCAGCCGCTATTTCCTTGCCGGAGCCAAGACCTTGCTCGATGCTCCCGGAGAGTGGTGGTACGACCTTGTCGCGGGCGAGCTTCATTATATCCCTGTCGATCAGTCGTTGCCCAATTCCGTCGTCGTTGCTGGCATCCTGCCGACATTCTTCAAGTTGGATGGGGCCAGCGGGATGGTTGTATCAGGGTTCGAGTTTAGAGATGGAGCTCCCGAAGGCAGCGGCAAGTTCTATACGGAAACCAGAGGATTTGGCGCCATTCGGATCGAACACGCTGATGGCGTCAAGATTGTCGGCAACAGCATCGAGAATGTCGGCGTCGGGATCCATGTGACGGAAAGCAAGGATGCGTTGATTGCCGCCAATGTGATTGCGGATGTGGCTGGCAACGGGATCTACGTCGGCACAAATTATGGCACCTTCGGCAAGTCGAACGGCGCCAGGATCCTTTCAAACCATATCCATGACATCGGAAAGGTTTACATTGAAACCGCCGGAATATGGTTTCAGGCGGCTGACAATGTCAGGATCGCCGACAATCTGATCGAAAACACGGCGCAGTTCGGAATCGCCGGCGGTTCGCTGTGGGGTTCCAATGACGCCGTCTATAACGCTGTCATCGAGCACAACGTGATCCATAACGCCAATCAGCAGACGGCAGATGGCGGTGCCATCAAGATGATGGGCGAGCAGGCCGACCCTCTGAACAGCACCATCCGCTCCAATCTCGTGACCGGCACCGGTCATCTCATGAACAGGGCCGATGGGACGTTCTGGCCTCCCGGATATGAAAATACCGGTGAATGGCCGTCCCCTATCAGCTGGGCGATCTATACGGATGGGAAGGCGAGCGGGCTGCGCATCGAGGGAAATACGCTCTCGGGCAACGTCGCGGCGATCGGTATCAATGGCGGTTGGAGCAACCTGGTGGCGGGAAACGTCATCACGAACGGATCGGGCGCTGCTTTTCGCGTTGATGACGGTACCGGCAGGGGTTGGCGTCCACCGTGGGCACGCCCCAATCGTATTGAGGAGAACGTTGTATCGGTTGACAGTGACAGCGGCATTGTCGCGTACGTCAACGCTCCCGATCTTGGGCTTGGATTTGTGCAATTCGCGCGCAACCGCTACAGCGGCAACTTGAACGACAAGAGCTTCCGAATAGATCCGAGGATCATGCGTTCGGGAGAATTTGGCAGTCTAGGCGATCTTCAGAAGGCTGGGGCGGACACCGGGAGCGTGGCCGCGCCGCCCGAGTAACAAAAGGCGCGCGCCCCGCGACGAGCGGTGTTCTGCGGCGATAATGTTCGCCGGGATCTGCCGATCCGTCGAATGATCAATCGCGTCAAGGCGAAGGCCTTTTGAGGGTCAGGCGAAGCCGCAGCCAGATCGCCTCGAAGATCTGCTGGCTCCTGTCAACCAGCGTCGGCATTTGCCGGGCATGTTCGATCCGCACATCAAAGATGATGGCATTGCCAGCTCGTACGCGCAGGCTCTTCTCTAGCAAGGCCTTTACCAGACCCTTGAGATGAGATTTCGGTCGAACCTTCAATGTCGCCGGCGAGTTCATTCCGATTCTGGCGATAGAACACGATCCTCCCCGGCTTTGTTCGCGCGAGCGAATATCTTCTGCAGCTCTTCGGTCATCAAAAAGAGCAACATGGCAAGCCATGGGGTACGTAGACTTACTTCGAATATCGTACGCCATCCCGGCGTAAGACGTAAACGTGAAGTCTCTTCTACGTCCAATAGCTGGAGCGGCAAGTATGGAGGCAATCGACCTGCCGGGATATTCTGATGACAGTTTCAGTCGCGAAAGCGTAGGTCATGAGAAAACAATCAGTAGGCAGCAGCCCAACTTCAGTTCTTCATCCAGGGGGCTCTTTAGGATGGACGAATGTCCTTGGTGTTCGCGTCTCGGCAGTCAATCTCAAAAGCGCGACGGGATTTATTCAAAAAGCGGTCGAAGACGGCAGGAAGGAATATGTATGCGTTCGCGACGCACACGGCATCGTCCGATGTCAGGATGATCCCGAGCTCCGGTCGATCCATAACCGGGCGTTCCTCGTAACCCCCGACGGCATGCCGCTTGTTTGGGCGCTGAGACATGCTGGTCATGCCGAAAGCGACAGGGTCTATGGACCAGATCTCATGCTATCCGTTTTCGATGCCGGCAGCGCCAAGGGCTTGCGCCATTTCCTTTATGGCGCAACGGCCGAAACGCTCGAACAACTGCAGGCGCGCCTTCTCGCAAAATATCCGCAAGCGCGGATCGTCGGCTCCTATGCACCGCCTTTTCGCAAACTGTCGACGCGGGAGGAAACGGATATTGCTGACCGGCTCAACCGGTCGGGCGCCGATATCATCTGGGTCGGGCTGAGCAGTCCCAAACAGGAACTCTGGATGGCGCGCATGCGCGATCGTCTGGAAGCATCGATGCTCATCGGTGTCGGAGCTGCGTTCGATTTCCACGCCGGCCTCAAGCGGCAGGCTCCGAGGTTCATTCAAAGAAGCGGCTTCGAATGGGCGTTTCGTCTTATGTGCGAGCCGCGGCGGCTGTGGCGGCGCTATGCGCTCGTCGTGCCGACCTTCATCTCACTGTCAGCATTCCAGAGACTGGGACTTCGGAAGTTTCCGATCGAAGACGCCATTTCTGAATCGGGCGCGTCGGGACAAATGCAGTAGAGGGGTAAAAGCGTCATGTCCATATTTGTGCCGTCAGCTATGACACCGGGTCCGTCGAAGGCATCCACACCAAATGACATGACATCGCGGGCGATTCCGGCAGGGTCCGTGCCGCCCATAGCAGCCAGGACTGCCGATGCCTTTGCGCCGGCTGGACTGAATATGCCCGTCGCACTAGGGCGCCAGCTTCCTCGGCTTGCAACGTCGTCCTTCCTGGTCGCCGGCGACATTGCCAGCTATCTGACTGCCTATTTCGTTCTCCTGTTCTTTCTTCCCAGTGGTTCGGAGGGCACGCTCGTGGAGCGCGCGTTCACGATCGCCGCACTGGCTGCGATTGTTCTTTACGCATCGGCCGGCCTCTATCCTGGATATCGGCTGCATGACCACGAACATCTGCGGCGGCGCACTATGGCTGCCGTCAAGGTGGCTGTCCTGGCGGCATTCGCAGCGATTGTCCTGCCGGAGGGGGAACGACTGCTGCTTGCCATTATTGTGTTCCTCGGTCTCGGGCTGATTGTTCAGCCATTTGTGCATTGGCTTGCACGTGGCCTGTGCTGGAGACTTGGAATTTGGGGGGAGCGCGCGGTTGTCATAGGGGGGCGCAACCTTGCTCCCGCGCTCGTGGCACATTTCAACGACCACTGGCAGTATGGCATCAGGCCGGAGCCCTCTTCCTCCGATACTTTGGAGGCATTGCCGGGTGGCGGGCCATCCATTGCGGTAATTGCCGGCGACACAGGCTCGCTTGTGTCCGACTTGCCGGCGATGCGTCGGAAGTTCGCCGAAATCATTTTGCTGTCCGACACGCCGAGCCTTAAGGTAAGTGGATTGCGACCTGCGGATATCGGCGGAGAGATCGGTATTCGCCTCACCACCGGTGGGAGTTCGATCAACTCGGATCCGGTTCGCCGGATCCTCGATCTCGCAATCGCCGTCCCTGCAACGATCGTGGTCGCGCCATTCATCGCGATGGCAGCGGCCGCAATCTATGCCATCGATCCCGGCCCGGTCTTCTTTCGGCATGCCAGGGAAGGACGGTCCGGCAGGCCGGTGCACGTCCTGAAACTGAGGACGATGTACCAAGACGCGGAAAAGCGCCTCGAAGCACTATTCCGAGACAACCCTGCCATGCGCGCCGAGTGGTTGAGCCACTTCAAGCTCAAGGACGATCCGCGCGTCCTTCCGATTATAGGACATATGCTGCGCTCATCGAGCATCGACGAGCTCCCGCAATTGGCAAACATCATTGCGGGCGAGATGGCCTTTGTGGGACCACGCCCGTTCCCGGAGTATCACCTTTCGGCGATGGACGGCGAATTTCGGGACAAGCGCCGTTCCGTCACGCCGGGGCTCACGGGCCTTTGGCAAATTTCTGAACGAAGCGATGCGGACATCGAGCTGCAGCAGCAACTCGACGAGTTCTACATCGACAACCGGTCCCTGTGGTTCGACTGCCAAATTCTTCTCGGCACAATCCCCGCGGTCTTCAAGCGCAGGGGAGCCTGCTGACCACTTCCACGAGGCAACCATCAACAACGGAGCACACCAATGCACGGACACAAGAGAATTATGGTTACCGGCGGCACCGGGTTTCTGGGATCATTCCTGTGCGAAAGGCTTTTGCGAGAGGGCAATGACGTCCTCTGCGTGGACAATTACTACACCGGTTCGCGCGACAACGTGCTGCACCTTCTCGACGACCCGCGCTTTGAGATTCTTCGCCACGACATTACCTTCCCGCTGTATGTGGAGGTCGACGAGATCTACAACCTCGCCTGCCCGGCATCTCCGGTCCACTATCAGCACGACCCCGTGCAAACGGTGAAGACCAATGTGCACGGGGCCATCAACATGCTCGGCTTGGCAAAACGCACCAAGGCGAAGATCTTCCAGGCCTCCACCAGCGAAGTTTATGGCGATCCGGCCGTGCACCCTCAACCCGAGGAGTATCGAGGCAGCGTCAATCCGATAGGCCCGCGGGCATGTTATGACGAAGGCAAGCGGTGTGCCGAAACATTATTCTTCGACTATCATCGCCAATACGGTGTGGAAATCCGCGTGGCGCGGATCTTCAATACTTATGGGCCGCGTATGCAGACCAACGACGGCCGCGTCGTCTCCAATTTCATCGTTCAGGCGCTTCAAAACGAGCCGATCACCATCTTCGGCAAGGGCACGCAGACGCGCTCCTTCTGCTATGTAGACGATCTGATCGAGGGCTTCATCCGCCTGATGGGTACGCCGGCCGGCGTCACGGGTCCGATCAATCTCGGCAACCCAGGAGAATTCCAGGTCCGGGAACTGGCCGAAATGGTCATCGAGATGACCGGATCGAAATCAAGCATCGTTTACAATCCTCTGCCGATTGACGATCCCACACAGCGCAAGCCCGACATCAGCCGGGCAAAGCAGGACCTGGGCTGGCAGCCGACGGTGAACCTGCGTGAGGGGCTCGAGAAAACGATCGCGTATTTCGAGTGGAAGCTTTCTGGCGGAGCCAAGAGCGTGCCTGGCGTCCGGTCCTCGCGAACGGCTTACACCTATCTGCCTACTCCGGCCGTCGGCCTTCCTGTTGCGCAAGCTGCGCCCCTGGGAACGTGAACAGAAACGGCAAGCGAAAATCAAGGCTCGGTTTCTTCAATAGACCGAGCCCCAAATCGCGGTTTGCAAAATGAGCGGCAACCGTCGGACGTGCAAATCGCTGCAAAAACAACAATGAGGAAATGAGGCATGCGCGTTGCCGTTGTTACGCCATACTACAAGGAGCCTAACGAGCTCCTTGAGCAATGCCGGGCGAGCGTTCTCGACCAAACCGTTGCATGCGACCATGTTTTTGTTGCCGACGGGTTTCCGAACGCTATCGTCGGTGGCTGGCGCGCAAAACATTTCATTCTGCCGAATGCTCACGGCGACGCCGGCAACATGGCTCGCGTGATCGGCAGCCTCAGCGCCTTTGCCCAGGGCTATGACGCGGTGGCGTTTCTCGATGCGGACAACTGGTACAGATCCGACCACATCCAGCGCTTGCTTGAGCTTCACCGCCGTACCGGTGCTGCGGTTTGCACATCGAGACGTTCGATGCACCGTGCGGACGGCACCTACATGTTCGACGACTCAAAGAGCGACGGTCGCACGCACGTGGATACGAACTGCTTATTTCTCACGCGACCGTCCCTGCCGATCATTGCGCGCTGGGCTCACATGCCGAGGGAACTCTATCCAGTCGGAGATTCCGTCTATTGGAGCTCGATCCGAAGCTCTCGGCTGTCGCTCTCTCATGAACCGACCGCGACGGTATGCTACCGGACGACTTGGGAAGCCGACTACAAGCGAATGGGAGAACCTGTTCCTGCAGGCAGCAAGACCCTCGCGTTCACCGACCAGCCATATCACTGGTTCAAGTCTCTCCCGGCTCGGGACCGCTGGCGCATCTGGCAGGATTTCGGCTTTCCCCTCAGGCGCCGCACGGTGGCAAAGCTGGTCGGCCAATATGCGCTGTCAAGGCTTTCCCCCACCTCTTATCTCGGCGCCAAAATATGAACACCCAAAGTCTTGCCGAGCCGGCTATATCCCGTCTTCTTGCCCGGTCCGCCTTGTTGGCAACTGTCTGGCCTCGCGTGAAATCAGCCAGGCGAAAACATTCTCAACGCATGCGAGAATAATCGGAAAACAAATTACGCATAACAAAGAAACGATGCCGCGTCCGAAAGATTTGTCAAACCAGGAGTGACGCAGTGCTTACGGAGGAAGAAGTTTGCAACGTGTTGATGTCGTAGTCCCCTGCTATAATTATTCCCATTTCTTGCAGGAATGCGTTGAAAGCGTCCTTTCGCAGGCGGGCGTCGATGTGCGCGTGCTCATTATAGATGACTGCTCGCCAGACAATACGCCGGAAGTCGGGATGGCCCTGGCATCCCGCGACACGCGGGTCACTTATCGGCGGCACACTGCAAACATGCGGCACATCGCTACCTACAATGAAGGGATCGATTGGGCAGGCGGTGACTTATTCCTGCTTCTTTCTGCGGATGATTATCTTCTGCCGGGCGCGCTGGACCGCTCGGCGGAGCTGATGCGCAAGTATCCGGATGTGGGGTTGGTGTTCGGGAACGCGCTCATAGCTGAGCCAGATGGTACTACGAGCAAGCGCGCGGATCCTCTCGGCGACAATAACGTGCACCCCATGCAGGTCTTGTCCGGTCGGCAATTCATGCGGTTGAGTGGAGCGCGCAATCTCGTTCCAACGCCGACAGCTGTTGTGAGGACGGCGCTGCAAAAGCAGGTCGGCGGCTATCGCAAGGAACTGCCGCATGCCGGCGATATGGAAATGTGGCTGCGACTCGCATCACATGCCGGCGTTGGCTACATCAATGACGACCAAGCAGTCTATCGCCAGCATGCTTCGAATATGTCGCTGCAATACTATGGGGAAAATATCCTCTCCGACCTTCTACAAAGAAAAATGGCTTTTGATATCCTGTTTAACCAAGCGGCCGATAGCCTCAGGAAAGATGAGATGTTGCGACGCTTTCTTGCCAGAGATCTCGGAAAACAGGCGCTTCGACAGGCTGGTATTGCATTCAACAACTTCGACGTTGCGACGGCCGTGGCTATTCAGCGTTTTGCACTGGAGGTTTCTCCTGAGGTGCGAAATTCGTTGCCCTGGATCAAGTTGATCTGCAAGCAAACGATCGGGCCAAAATGCTGGTATGCCTTGAATTCTGTGCGGCGAAGAGTTGCGGCGTGAATGGGCAGGATCGGGCCGGGTCAGTTCATCCGCAAGTATGGTAAAAACAGGCCGTGGTTGAGCGCCCGATTGCTACTCATGCCAAAATCGCGGGAAGCGTAATAGATCGCCTTGGTATAAGAAGACCCGGTGACGCATTCGCGCCACCGGGGGTGATTTGAGCAAGAATGTGGTTGCAAGAAAAGATTTGTCCAAGCCCTAGTATCATCACTACGTATTGTTCACGCTAGTGCCGGAATTCCACTCTGGAACAAGTCGTTAAGCTTGAACACGACTTCCGTCCTGTTGGTTGCCTTGACCTTTTTCATGATGTTGCGAACGTGTACCTTGACGGTGCTTTCTCGCAGGTTGAGCTCATAGGCAATGATCTTGTTCGCCTTTCCGCGCCGCAGTGCCGCGACGACTTCGGCCTGGCGGTCCGTGAATATCCCGGCCAGCGGGTGCGCTGTCGGGTTGTTCGACTGCAGCAAGTGACGCATGGCGAACAGGGCGCTTGCGGGCACGAAGAGTCCTCCTGCTACCGATAGCGCAATCAGCTCCATGCACACGCTAATGCTGACGGAGGCAGGAATATAACCCTTGGCTCCGTAGTCGATCGCCCTGACGATTTGAGCGAAATCGTCACTATCAGACAATATGATGACCGGTGTCGACACGAATTCCGACGAAAGGCTCTTGATCTGCTCCGAAACGACAGGGTCGTCGACCGTCTTGCCACCGACGTTCAAGAGGATTGCCGAAAGCGGAGGATATTCTTCGCGCTTTTGCTTCCACTCTTCAATCGATCCGAACGCCAGAATCACGAAATCCGCCGTGTGGGCGGCCATGCATTGCGCAAGGCAGTGCCGATCAAGTTCCCTCCTGTCAAGAATGACTAGTGAGTGCTTTGACTTTGACGGTCGGGTAAACGCCGTCGAGCCATCTTCTATCTCTATCGGAAGAGATACGGATTCCTGCCTGTGGCTTATATTTATTGTATCCAACGCCCCATCCTCCCAGCCTTTTTTACGCGGTACTTCAAAGTCGAATATCAAACTCCTCTGCAAATATGGGAGTTTAATTAGCAAAAGTGCTAATTTAATACCACAGTTTCGGGGATGTTAAACTAATTAATAGTGGTTACCTCAGCACATAGGTTCCATGGAAAGATACAAATGGTTGAATCTCTAAAACTGATCAATCTGAGTCTAGTTCATTTGTATGTCGATCCATGGGGTTGCTACACATATTCAATTTAACTCGCTAAACCCATGTAAACTATGCCCGTCTTCGACGTGGAGGATCAGGATCGATCGTTGCGTGACCTGTCGCTGCTGATGATCGATGGCCATAGACGTTCGCATGCGATCGTCATCAAATTTCGTAAGCAGATACGCCTTTAGGTGGATGAGCTTCCACGTTTTGTTTCTTTACTAAAAGGAAGAAAACAATTCTTTTTGAAGCGGAAGAAATATTTGCTCTGACGAAACGAAACCTTGGATGCATTCTTGCGATTGCCGGTTTCACCCAAGTCAGGGTTTGTTGAGGAGTAGGGGGCGAGTTGGGATGATTGCATCGAACGTCAACCTGGGTGACGGCTGCGTTATCCACCATCGGGATCTTGTCAATCTCTACGGCTGCACGATCGGCGCGGGAACGCGCATCGGCACCTTCGTTGAAATCCAGAAAAACGTCCTCGTCGGAAAAGACTGCAAGATCTCCAGCCATTCCTTCCTGTGTGAAGGCGTGACGCTGGAGGACGGCGTTTTTATCGGTCACGGGGTCATGTTCACCAATGATACTTACCCGCGCGCCGTCAATTCGGACGGCAGTCTGCAGACGGAGGCTGACTGGGTTGTCATCCCCACTCTGGTCAAGCGCCACGCGTCGATCGGCAGCAACGCCACCATTCTGCCTGGCGTGACCATCGGAGAGGCCGCACAAGTCGGCGCGGGCGCGGTTGTAACGAAGGATGTGCCTGACGGCACCATTGTTGCCGGCGTTCCGGCGAGGATCACCGGTCGCGTTCATGACCGGTCAGTCAACATGCAAGAGTTGGGAGGAATGCGATGATCGGCATTGCTGTTATTGGGTATGGGTATTGGGGTCCGAACCTGGTTCGTAACATCTCGGAAGCGGCCGGCGCGAACCTCCTTTCAGTTTGTGATCTGAACGTCGAACGGTTGGCGGCTGTTAAAAGCCGGTATCCCGCAGTAACGATCACTGACAATTTCGAGGAAGTTCTGCGCGATCCGAGGGTGGATGCAATCGCCATCGCAACGCCGGTCTCGACCCATTTCAAGCTCGCAATGCAGGCTATGATGGCCGGAAAACATGTCTTCGTCGAAAAGCCGATGGCATCGACGACGGAGGAAGCCGCGCGGATGGTCGAGGAAGCCGCGCGCAGACGCCTGGTGCTGGCCGTGGATCATACCTTCGTCCACACCGGCGCCGTCCGCAAGATGCGCGAACTCGTCGAAAGCGGCCTCGGCGACATGTATTATTATGACTCCGTCCGGGTCAATCTGGGGCTCTTCCAGCACGATGTCAGCGTCATCTGGGATCTCGCGGTGCACGACCTGTCCATCCTGGACCATGTCCTGCAGGAAAGGCCGGTGGCTGTTTCTGCGACGGGCATGAGCCATGTACTCGGCGAGCCGGAGAACATCGCCTATCTGACGCTCTTCTTCGAGAGCAAGCTCATCGCGCACATCCACGTCAATTGGCTAGCCCCTGTCAAGGTCCGCCGCACGCTGATCGGCGGCAGCAACAAGATGATCGTTTATGACGATCTGGAGCCCAGTGAAAAGATCAAGGTCTATGACAAGGGCATCACCATGTGCCCGAATTCCGACGCGTATGGCGAGAAGGTGCATCAGATGATGGTCGGTTACCGCAGCGGCGACATGTGGGCGCCCAAGCTCGATATGACCGAAGCGTTGAAACGCGAACTGGATCAGTTCGTCGATTGCATCGAGCACAATTCGCGGCCCATCACTGATGGCCAGGCCGGGCTGCGCGTCGTCCGCATCCTTGAAGCCGCAAGCCGGTCGCTTGCCCAGCGCGGTCGCATCATCGAGCTTGAAGAGGCGAGGCGCATCGCATGATCCCGTTCCTGGACCTCAAAGCACAATATCAATCGATCAAGAGCGAAATTGACGCCGCCGTGCTCGGCGTGCTTGCCTCGGGGCAATACATACTGGGCGAGGAGGTCGCCAGCCTCGAGCAGGAATTCGCGGACTATTGCGATGTCAAACATGCGATAGCCGTCAATACCGGGACGAGTGCCCTGCATCTGTCGCTTCTTGCGGCAGGCGTCGGCCCCGGCGATGAAGTCATCACCGTGCCATTTACCTTCGTCGCGACCGTATCGGCGATCTGCTACGCAGGTGCACGACCAGTATTCGTCGATGTCGAGCCCGTGACGCTCACGATGGATCCAGCTCAGCTCGAGGCAAAGATCACACCCAGAACCAAGGCCATTGTTCCCGTCCATCTCTATGGTCAGATGGCCGATATGGACGCGATCAGGGCGATTGCTGACCACTACCGGATACCGGTGATCGAGGATGCCTGCCAGGCGCACGGAGCGCAATACAAAGGCGCGCGTGCCGGCAGCATCGGCGCATCCGGCTGTTTCAGCTTCTATCCCGGCAAAAATCTCGGGGCCTGCGGCGAGGGGGGTATCGTCGTCACGAACAGCGACGATCAGGCCAAAACGATGCGCATGTTGCGCGACTGGGGTCAGGAACAGCGCTATCACCATCTGCTGAAGGGCTTCAACTACCGCATGGATGCCATTCAGGGTGCGATCCTGCGCATCAAGCTCCGGCATCTCGAAGCCTGGACCGAAGCGCGGCGCGCCCATGGACGCCGCTACTCGTTGCTGCTTGGCGGTTCGGCGAATTTGAGGACGCCTGTCGAAATCACCGACCGGCGCCACGTCTATCACGTCTATGCCATCAGAAGTCGCGATCGCGATGAGCTTCAGCGCGTATTGAGCGCGGAGGGCATTCAGTCCGGGTTGCACTATCCGATTCCCGTTCATCTGCAGAAGGCCCATGCCGACCTTGGTTACCGACCCGGCGATTTCCCAATCTCGGAAGTCGCCGCACGGGAGGTCCTGTCGCTGCCGATCTATCCCGAGATGCCGGCGCGGCACGTCGATCAGGTGGCCGCCGCGCTGGAGTACGCCTATGTCAGCTAGTCGTGCCGACGAGGCCCGGGTCGTGCAGGCGGTCCATGGCCGTCATGAAAGGCCGGCGGACCCTGCCTACCAAGCTGGGTTGGCCGAAGAACTCAGGCAATCTTATGGGCGCCCTGGCCTGATTGAGCTCTACGGTCGTTTCGCGGTCGGTGACGGTGTCATCGATACGCTGATGCGAAAAGCCATCTGGCAAGCCATTGCGCGGAGCTGCGGCACAGGATTGCAGGTTGCAGGCGGTGCCGGTTTCAAACATCCGGAAACTTTCGAAATCGGCGATGGCGTGTTCATTGGCGCCCAGGCCTATATCCAGGGACGCTTTGACGGTACTTGCGTGATCGGCGACAATGTCTGGATCGGGCCGATGGCTTATTTCGACGCTCGCGATCTGGTGATCGAGGATTCTGTCGGGTGGGGACCTGGCGCCAAGGTGCTTGGCTCGACCCACACGGCACTGCCGATGGATGTGCCGATCATTCGCACGGATCTTGAAATCAAGCCGGTACGCATCTGTGCAGAGGCCGATATCGGGACGAATGCGACCATTCTACCCGGTGTGACCATCGGGAAGGGAGCGATCGTTGGAGCGGGGGCAGTTGTCGTTTCAGACGTCGAGCCGTTCTCAGTTGTCGCAGGTGTACCTGCGAAATTCATACGTTGGCGTTCGGATAATGATCCGATGACGAACATGTCGCGTGAGGGAAGATCATGAGAAATCAACGGGTGCTCATTACCGGCGGAGCCGGCCTGATCGGGTCGCATATTGCCGATCTCGTCGCATTGGAAAAACCGCGTGAGATCATCATCCTCGACAACTTCGTGCGCGGACGCCGGGACAATCTCAGCACGGCAATAGCCAGCGGGTCCGTCAACATCATCGAGGGAGATATCCGCGACAGGGCGCTTCTGGCCAAAATCTTCGAAGGCGTCGACATCGTCTTTCATCAGGCCGCAATCCGCATCACGCAATGCGCGGAAGAGCCACGACTGGCTTTCGATGTCCTTGCAGAGGGCACGTTCAACGTTCTCGAATCTGCCGTCAAGGCAGGTGTCTCGAAGGTGGTTGCTGCTTCCTCGGCTTCCGTGCTGGGGCTGGCCGAGAGCTTTCCAACGACCGAAGAGCATCATCCCTACAATAACCGGACGATCTACGGCGCGGCGAAGACATTCAACGAGGGGCTGATGCGCAGCTTTGCGGAGATGTATGGCCTGCGCTATGTCGCGCTCCGCTATTTCAACGTCTACGGCCCGCGCATGGACGTCTACGGCGCCTATACGGAAGTTCTGATCCGTTGGATGGAACGTCTAGTGGCCGGAATGCCGCCCCTCATCTACGGGGACGGTAGCCAGACGATGGACTTCGTCGATGCCCGCGACATCGCCCGCGCAAACATTCTGGCCGCGAAAAGCGATGTCACGGACGAGGTGTTCAACGTCGCCAGCGGCAAGGAAATAAGCCTGCTGGAACTCGCGAAAATGCTAAGCGACATTATGGGTTCCTCACTCGAACCGCAGCACAAGGAAGCCCGCACGGTCAACGGCGTGACCCGTCGTCTCGCCGATATCAGCAAGGCCGAGCGGCTCCTCGGCTTCAAGGCGGAGATCTCTATGGAGCAAGGGCTTCGTGATCTTGTTGCCTGGTGGCAAAAGCAGACCGATGCAGGGGGGCAGGCAGCATGAGTTCATCTCAATCCACAATTCCGGCCACAATTCCGGTCGCCAAACCCGTCCTCGGCGAGGAAGAGGCTGAGGCTGCGCGCCGCGTTATTCTGTCGGGATGGGTGACGCAGGGGCCGGAAGTCGCGGCTTTCGAGCGTGAATTCGCTGCCTTTGTGGGCGCCGTGCATGCCTGCGCCATGTCCAATTGCACGACCGCGTTGCATCTGGCGCTGAAGGCGGTCGGCGTATCCGCCGGCGATGAAGTCGTCACGGTCAGCCATTCTTTCATCGCGACCGCAAACGCGGTTCGATACTGCGATGCAGTGCCTGTTTTCGTCGATATCGAAGAAGATGGTTACAACATCGAAGCCAGTCTGATCGAAAGAGCGATCACACCCCGCACCAAGGCAATTCTCTGCGTGCATCAACTCGGCATGCCTTGCGATCTCCGCGCCATCGTCGAGGTCGGCAAGCGCCATCAGATACCGGTCATCGAGGATGCCGCCTGTGCGACGGGAAGCGAAATCCTGTGGGATGGACGTTGGGAAAAGATCGGCAAAGCGCATGGCGACATTGCCTGCTTCTCGTTCCACCCCCGGAAGGTCGTCACGACGGGAGATGGCGGCATGTTGACCACGGCCAATCCCGAATATGACCGGAAGTTCCGGCTCTGGCGCCAGCATGGCATGAGCGTCACCGATGCCGTTCGTCACGGCTCGAAACAGGTCATCTTCGAAGACTATGACGAGTTGGGTTACAATTACCGGATGACCGATCTTCAGGCTGCCGTCGGACGCGAGCAGTTGCGGCGGCTGCCGGAGTTGGTTGCCCAGCGCAGGCTGCTTGCCGAGCAATATTGCGAACAGCTGTCGACGATTGCCGGGCTATCTTTGCCGGTCGAGCCGCGCTGGGCTCGCAGCAACTGGCAGAGCTTCTGTGTGAGATTGCCCGATACGGCCGACCAGCGGGCCGTCATGCAAACCCTGCTCGATCAGGGTATCTCGACCCGGCGTGGTGTGATGAACATTCATCTGGAGGGAGCCTATTCCGATGAGAGTTCCCACCGCGCTGCCACGAGCCTGACGCGGGGCGTATCTGCGCAGCAGCAAACGATCATCCTGCCGCTTTATGCCCAGATGACGGTGTCTGACGTGGACCGGGTTGTTGAGGCACTTCGCGCAGCCCTTGCGGAAGCGATCATCGGAGCCGCCAGCGTGCAACGTGCCATGGATGTCGCTGTCGCCTGAACCCGCAATTTGCCTGACGCAACAATCGGCATACCGAACAATGCGCGTGTCTCCGGATGCGCGCATTGTTCGTTATGCCGATTTCGTGAGCCATCCGCGGATGGTTGCTGGCACGGACTCCGGCGGAAGCAGGTCGATCAGCATGCGCAGCGAATAGAGCCCGCAGAGAACGACGGCGACGAAGCCAATCACCGTCGCCGGCCATAGCGGCATAATTGAGAACGTCAGGAAAACCACTGCCGATGCGGGCAAGAAAAGCAGCGCGTGTCTGCGATTGGCGGCGGACCAGCGAAAACCGGTCAGCTTCCGCACGATCCCATAGATCAGGATGCTGTGCCAGACATAGAGGCCAAAAAACGCCATGCCGGCTCCTTGCGTACCGAGCAGCGATACGAAGAGCCAGGCAAGCCCCACGTGCACGACTGCCGCCGCAACTTCCGTCCAGAAGAAAATCGCTTGGGTACGCTTCGCCACGACGATGAAACCCATCGGCCAGGAAATAATCCGCAGCATCATTCCAAGGCAGATCCAGCGCAGAAGCTCGACTGCCCCGTGAAATTCCGCCGAATAGAACAGGCTCATCATGAGCGGCGCGAGCGTCAGCGTGCCGAGCAGGCCGGGGCCAGCGAGCAGCATGCTGATTTCGGCCTGTTCATTGACCAGCCGATTGCATTCGGCATTGTTGTCGATCGTTGCGGTCAGGCGCGGATAGAAATCCGTTCCCATGGCCTGCAGGATGAAACCGGCGTAAAGACCGCCGAGGCCCCAAGCTGCTTGATACAATCCCGCCGCCATGACGCCGCCCTCCTTCAGCACGATGATGCGGATGGCATAGGCCGCACCAAAGGTCAGAAGTCCGCTTGCCATGAAGACGAAACCGAGCCGGAGCAGCGCCGACACCTCCCCGCTGAACTGGCGCGTCGACATGGGCGAGGGATTCGGGAAGATCCGCCGGCTGTACCACCAGGTCGGAAGGATGGAGGCAGCTGCAATTACCACGAGCGACGGTGCGATCGCCTGGATCCCGAACAGGTAGATCAGCGGGATACTCACGGCTGTACCGAAGAGCCCGGCAAGCACGTTGATGCGAGCAAGATCCGCAATGCCGCGCATGCCTTGGATCAATGCACTCTGCCCCGCAGATACCAGCCGGAAGAAAACGGCGAGCGACAGCAGCACAATGCCGCCGACGTGCTGGTAATCACCAAAGGTGAAACCTGAGACAGGATATGCCAAAGCGGCCAGAAGAAGCGCGCCAAGCAGCGCCAGCACCACCGATATACGTCTCAGTACGGTCGCCGACTGGGCAATCCTCGCTGCGTCGCCGGTGCCGGCAGCCTCCGCGACCTGACGCACGCCACTGCCGCCAACGCCCAGACCCGCGATAGACTGCGCGATATCGACGATCGAGCTATAAAGGCCCATAAGCCCGATGCCTTCCGGCCCGAGCAGAACGGCCATCGCCTTGTTTCTGATAATGCTGAGTGCGACATTCACGAGCGAAGCGCCGCCCATCAGCATCGTCGACTTGAGGATCTGAGTGTAGGTCTGGCTGGTGGGTGGGGTGATGCGCAAAGTCATCGGAAGCCCCTAGAGCATGATGCCGAAAAGTGTGCTCGGTTTTCGGACGACATCATGCTCTAACCCTTAATTTGAAACAGGATTCAGACTTTAGGCCGATCAGGCCTAAAATCATCCTGTTCGAGCCGTTTATCCCGTGCTGGCGTTCAACGGCCCGCCGCAGGCTCGATTGCAGCACATGCTTTTCGCGTATCACCGGCTTACCTGACTGACATGCGCCTCGGTCTGAACAGGCGGGGCAGCGGCGTCTTCGGACGGCGCATCGGCGATGCGGCCTCGGGTTACCCTGATCACGTCGCCCGGCGCTAGCTCGGTCGTTTCGGAGGCCTGGAATTGATTGACTTGTCCCTTGTCCCGCCGGTTCACGACGAACGTCAGAGGGAGTTCTTCACGGCGGTCATTCACGTTGGCGCCGTTCGAAAATTCTTCGAGAAGCAGTTGTTGCGTGGTGTCGCGCTTCAATTTGAGCTGATCGAGATTGGCTTTTTCCGCCTGCACCTCGGAAGCGACCTCGCTGCGGCGAGTGTCGGAAAGTCCCTCGAGATTGCGCGTCGTCTCGTTGATCGCCTGGCGGCCCCGCATGATGGCAGTCACGAGGTCGAGCCGGTCGGAGCGATAGGTGGTGAGCAATCGTTCCAGATCCATCTGGCGTGAGGTGATCGTAAGCCCCTTCTGGACCAGCGTCTTCACGCTCGTCAGTTGCTCTTCGACCGACTGGATATTGTCATCCGAACCTTTCAGCTTTTCTTCCAGTGTATCGATTTCCGCCGTCAAGAGATTGCGCAATTCGACGAGCGCCACCGACTGCTTGTCCAGCGCGTTTGCACGGGCCTGAAAAATGACCCGCTCCTCCTGGTCGATACTCTCGGCATATTGCCGATCGGCAGCGGGCGGCGGATCGAAGGCGATCTCCTTCGCGTCGGCCATCTCCGCTTGCAGCCGCGCGAGCTTTGCCGAACCGCGCAGCAGCGAATGGTCGATTTCCTGCAAATCGCCGGCAAGCCTGATCGTCTGCGATTGCTGCTGTGCCGCAGCCCGCAACGGGCCGCCGCTCATGGCCAGGGATTGCAGGACGCTGAGGCCGGAGCGAAACTTGTATTCTCCCGGCGCCACCACGTCTCCGACGACGTAAATGGACGGATAGTCGAGGATATCGATGGTCACTGCAGGTGCCTGGGCCAGACCCATCTTCGCCTGAAGGCGCTTGGCAATCTCGTTGGTGAGGCTCGCATTGTCCAGATTTCCAACCGACAGCGCCCCCAGAAAGGGTAGGGAGACCGTACCTGCATCCGAAACCGTATAGTCGCCTCCAATCCCATCCCATCGCTCAAACTGGCCTTTGGACTGGATCCATTGGACGATCGTCAGGCGGATTCTCGTTTGTGGAGCCAAGGGGGCGCTGTCGGCAACAGCGGGCGACACAGCCCCGGCGAGAAAGACGAGTGCGCTGACGACAAACGTCGCGCGAAAGAACACGCTAGGGGCGCGGTGCGATAGATTCATGTATATGTCTCGCCTGCAAAACATTCTTACACGGACGCTGATACGATAACTTGAACTCTGCTCGAACGCCGGAAGCCAATTCCGAAGCTGCTTCGCCAGTGTGCAGTCTGGCGAAGCCTTGAGGAAGGTGGAGGTCGCCTGCTTTGCCACATCAATATTGATGAGGTGGGGAGGGTGCGGAGACTAAATTGGGTAGAAACATATATCGTCGGTGCGCCACACAGACGTCGTCACAGAAAATCAATAGGTTCTGCACGCAGAAATAGGCGCGCTCGCTTCGGTAAAGCGCAACCCCTCCGGCAGCGTCTTTATGCTCCGGATCGCCGATTTTACCGCACGATGCCCCGCCGCTTCGCCACCTCTGCGGCTTCGAGCCTTGCCCAGGAAACGGCGAATCTCTGTCCTCAGGCATCTGATACGTAGCGTGGGCGACGCAACACGGCCGCTTGCCCAAAGGATGCCGCCGGTAGAGCGAAAGGCGTAGGATATACTCTGCTAATTTCGACTATACTTCAGAGCTTCGCCTTTAAGCGATCCTCATAGATTCGACCCTGACAATCTCGCGAGAGGTACCTGCCATGTATCGCAACGCTCGCCGGTGGACTTCGCGCTCACTCCTGCTGGATTCGTTGGTTCCCCGATGGTTGACTGTCGGCGGAAAGGAAAGGCCGCGCAAGCCTGCCGGAAAGCACGGGGACGATGCTCAACTCGCGGCAGAGGTGCAAACGGCGGATGGAAACAAGCAGGCCCCCCTCGTCGGCGATCCCCATAAGGACGCGGCGCTCAACGAGCATGAGGTTGGGCAGAGCGCGGGCGTGAACGGCGACGCTGACGGTCGGGCCGACGACAGCCTCGTAGCGCCGCCCTTGCCTGACGCTTTCGCAATCAATCGCGAAATCGGAGAGCGAAGCGGTGATAGAGCCGCGTCCGTATTGTCAGTTCATATGCCGGATTTTGCCCATTTCGAGGGGAACGCGAACGGAGTTGCATTCGGGGCGGCATCACCCCTTTTACGCACCTACGCTGGGATGAACCTCATAGGCGACGATCCTTTGGCGCCGTATCTGCCGCAAAGCCCTTCACCGACAGCGTCGAGCCACGGTTCTGCCACCGTCGCTAGCGAGCGTGCACACTCGGGCAAAGTCGTCATTCTGGAATCGACGCCAACGGCGCAGACGACCGGGCAGCATGCTGGAGCAAATGCGCTGGCGTTTGGCATGCCCTTTGGTGTGTGCGGGTGCGGCTACTATACGTCCCCCACACGGATTCTCGATTGGGCCCATGGCGGCGCCTTGCTTCAGCAAGATGGTCAGTTGCCGGGAACAAGGCTGACCGAAGGACCGGACTATGTGGAGTCGATCAAGAAGGCCATCGGAGCCTCGGTCAGCGACCCGCTTCTCGATCGTAGCCTGTCTCCTCTCTCGGGCTGGCGCGGAACCGCAAATTGGACAGAATCAACGGCCCTGAACGGATCATTGCCAGGCGGCGGAGAGACCGGAAAGGGCACCACCACGAAAGGTGTCGGCATCCTTTCCGGCTCGGTGACGACGCCGCCTCAACCTTCTGCGCAGCGCTCGTTGACGACGCAAAATCTGGCGGCCGCTGCGGCGACGGCCAGCAACGCGATCGTGCTGGAAAACCAGAAGCAGGGTAATCCGGAAAGCGAGTGGGGCATCGACGGTGCCGGCAGCACCAACATCGAGGGGTTTGCGACTGACATCAGCGTCGACAACGGCAAGACCGTCAGCTTCAAGATCAACACCAATTCCACCAACTACCGGATCGATATATACCGGCTCGGCTATTATGGCGGCATGGGCGCGCGCAAGGTTGCGACCATGCAGCACACCGGATTGCAGACCCAGCCCAATCCGTTGCGCAATGCTACGACCGGCACGGTCGATGCCGGCAACTGGGCAGTCTCCGCCTCGTGGGCGGTACCTGATGATGCCGTCTCGGGCGTCTATATCGCCAAGCTCGTGCGCCAGGATGGCACCTCCGGCGAAAATCAGATCCCGTTCATCGTGCGCGACGATGCCAGCCACAGCGACATCGTTTTCCAGACCGCCGACGAGACCTGGCAGGCATACAACGGCTGGGGTGGTGCAAACTTCTACGGCGGCAACGGTCCGGCGACGGGGCAGGGGGCGGGTCGTGCCTATGCGGTCAGCTACAACAGGCCGATTGCGACCCGCGGCGGCGTCGGCACCTATGCCGGTCCGCAGGATTACCTGTTCGGCGCCGAATATGCGGGCATCTCCTGGCTGGAGCAGAACGGCTACGATGTTTCGTACATGTCGGGTGTCGACGCCGACCGTTATGGCAGCCTGTTGCTCAATCACAAGACTTATATCGATGCCGGGCACGACGAATACTGGTCGGGACAGCAGAGGACCAATGTCGAAGCCGCACGCGATGCGGGCGTCAATCTGATGTTCTGGAGCGGTAACGAGGTCTACTGGCGCACGCGTTGGGGCAATGCCTACAGCGCCGACGGAACGCCTTATCGCACCCTGATCTCCTACAAGGAGACATGGGGACCGCCCGGTACCAGCCTCGACCCTTCCGACCAATGGACCGGCACCTTCCGCGACCCACGCCTCAGCCCACCTGCTATCGGCGGCGGCAATCCTGAGAACTCGCTAACGGGTCAATTATTCAAGGTCGACGATGTCGGTAGCAATCTCGGCGCGATCACGGTCGGATATGACGACGCCAATCTGCGCTTCTGGCGCAATACGAGCGTCGCCAATCTCCAGCCTGGCCAGACGGCAACGCTCACCAAAAACTATCTTGGTTACGAATGGGACGAAGCGCCTGATAACGGCTTCGATCCGGCCGGCCTCGTCAAGCTGTCGTCGACGACGCTTCCGGTCAGCTCTTACTTGCTCGACTACGGAAACACGACCGGCAATGCGACCGCGACCCACAATCTGACGCTCTATCGTGCGCCGAGCGGTGCACTGGTGTTCGGGGCCGGCACAGTCTACTGGACATGGGGCCTGAGCGACAATCACGATAACGAGGCGACCGCAACCGATCCCCGCGTGCAGCAGGCAATGGTGAATTTGCTGGCCGACATGGGTATTCAGCCTGGGACGCTGCAATCCGGGCTCGCCGCCGCAACCGGTTCTACGGACCATGTTGCACCGACTTCCGTTATCACGGGGCCGTCAGCGGCGACGGTTGGCTCCACAGTCACGATTACAGGTACCGCCACCGATACGGGCGGCGGTGTCATCGCCAGTGTCGAGGTTTCGACCGACAATGGCGCGAGCTGGCATCCGGCGACAGGCGATGAGAACTGGACTTATACTTGGTCGCCGCAGGTCGCGGGCAGCTACACGATTCGGTCGCGGGCCGTCGACGATAACATCAACCTTGAAACACCCTCGACAGGACGCACGGTCACCGTGACCGGGGCAAGTTTTACCTCTCTCTTTGGCGCGGCGACGCCGGCGGTCGTCAATACCGACGATACGTCAGCCGTCGAGCTCGGTGTCAAATTCCAGACCTCCGTGGCAGGCACCGTCACCGGTATTCGTTTCTACAAGGGCAGCCTGGACACCGGTACGCATACAGGCTCACTGTGGTCGAGCACGGGTACGCGGGTTGCGACCCTCACCTTCACAAACGAGACCGCCAGCGGCTGGCAGACTGCCTATTTTACCAGCCCAGTGAGCCTGACGCCCGGGCAGACCTACACGGCATCCTATCACACCAATACCGGCAATTACTCGACAACCACCGACTACTTCATCGCCAATGTGACGAGCGGACCGCTGACGGCGCCAGCCAGCGGCAACGGCGTATACACCTATGGCAGCGCCAGCCTGTATCCGACGAGCACCTTCCAGTCGACGAACTATTGGGTCGATGTGATGTTCACGACGCCGAGCTCGAACACGACACCGACGGCAGTTGCCGATGTGGGTAATGCGACCGAGAAGGGCGGGGTGGCCAACGGTTCGGGCGGCGTGGTTGCTAGCGGCAACGTGCTGACCAACGACACCGATCCGGATGCCGGTGACACCAAGACCGTCACGGCAGTGATCTTTGGTGCGACATCAGGCACGCTCGGCACGGCACTGAGCGGCACCTATGGCAGTCTCGTGCTCAGTGCATCGGGCGCCTATAGTTATGCCGTCAACGAGAGCAATACCGCCGTCCAGGGGCTGCGCCAGTCGACCAACACGCTGAGCGATGTCTTCAGCTATACGATGCGCGATACCGCCGGCGCGACGGCCACGGCAAGTCTTACCGTCACCATCCATGGCGCCAACGATGCGCCGGTGCTGGCCGTCCAGACCGTCGCCCAGAATGCGACCGTGGGCTCGGCCTTCTCCTTCGTGCTGCCGACGACGACCTTCACCGATGTCGACAGCGGCGAGACGCTGACCTACTCAGCAACGGCTGCCGATGGCACGGCGCTGCCCGCCTGGCTGAGCTTCAATGCCACGACGCGGACTTTTTCCGGCACACCGACGGCATCGGGCACCTATGGCGTCAAGGTGACGGCGACAGATCTTGGCGGCCTTGCCGCCAACGAGAGCTTCAATGTCGCCGTGTCGACGCCTGGCAATACGCCGCCGACGGCAGTTGCCGATGTGGGTAATGCGACCGAGAAGGGCGGGGTGGCCAACGGTTCGGGCGGCGTGGTTGCTAGCGGCAACGTGCTGACCAACGACACCGATCCGGATGCCGGTGACACCAAGACCGTCACGGCAGTGATCTTTGGTGCGACATCAGGCACGCTCGGCACGGCACTGAGCGGCACCTATGGCAGTCTCGTGCTCAGTGCATCGGGCGCCTATAGTTATGCCGTCAACGAGAGCAATACCGCCGTCCAGGGGCTGCGCCAGTCGACCAACACGCTGAGCGATGTCTTCAGCTATACGATGCGCGATACCGCCGGCGCGACGGCCACGGCAAGTCTTACCGTCACCATCCATGGCGCCAACGATGCGCCGGTGCTGGCCGTCCAGACCGTCGCCCAGAATGCGACCGTGGGCTCGGCCTTCTCCTTCGTGCTGCCGACGACGACCTTCACCGATGTCGACAGCGGCGAGACGCTGACCTACTCAGCAACGGCTGCCGATGGCACGGCGCTGCCCGCCTGGCTGAGCTTCAATGCCACGACGCGGACTTTTTCCGGCACACCGACGGCATCGGGCACCTATGGCGTCAAGGTGACGGCGACAGATCTTGGCGGCCTTGCCGCCAACGAGAGCTTCAATGTCGCCGTGTCGACGACGGCAACGACCTACAGCCTGTTCTCCGCCTCCAGCACGCCGACCCAGACGAACCTCAACGATGGTCAGCAGCTCGAGCTTGGCGTCAAGTTCCAGTCGAATGTTGCCGGTGACGTTACCGGCATCAAGTTCTACCGCAGCGCCAACGACAACGGCCAGAACGTCGTCGACCTGTGGACCACGACGGGCACCAAGCTCGCCACCGCCACCTTCGCCAGCACCACAGGGAGCGGTTGGCAGACGGTGAACTTCACAACGCCCGTCACCATCGCCGCCAATACCAACTATGTCGCGTCCTACCACACCACCGGAGGCTACGTGGCAACGGATGCCTTCTTCGCCACTGCCGTCACCAACGGTCCGTTGACGGCCCAAACAAGCGCGGTCGCCGGTGGCAACGGCGTATACACCTATGGCGGCTCCGCTACCGCAGGCATTTTCCCGAATGCCACCTTCAACGCCGCCAACTACTATGCCGATGTGGTCTTCCGCCCGGCATCGACAACGCCGAACACGACACCGACGGCAGTTGCCGATGCGGGTGATGCGACCGAGAAGGGCGGGGTGGCCAACGGTTCGGGCGGCGTGGTTGCTAGCGGCAACGTGCTGACCAACGACACCGATCCGGATGCCGGTGACACCAAGACCGTCACGGCAGTGATCTTTGGTGCGACATCAGGCACGCTCGGCACGGCACTGAGCGGCACCTATGGCAGTCTCGTGCTCAGTGCATCGGGCGCCTATAGTTATGCCGTCAACGAGAGCAATACCGCCGTCCAGGGGCTGCGCCAGTCGACCAACACGCTGAGCGATGTCTTCAGCTATACGATGCGCGATACCGCCGGCGCGACGGCCACGGCAAGTCTTACCGTCACCATCCATGGCGCCAACGATGCGCCGGTGCTGGCCGTCCAGACCGTCGCCCAGAATGCGACCGTGGGCTCGGCCTTCTCCTTCGTGCTGCCGACGACGACCTTCACCGATGTCGACAGCGGCGAGACGCTGACCTACTCAGCAACGGCTGCCGATGGCACGGCGCTGCCCGCCTGGCTGAGCTTCAATGCCACGACGCGGACTTTTTCCGGCACACCGACGGCATCGGGCACCTATGGCGTCAAGGTGACGGCGACAGATCTTGGCGGCCTTGCCGCCAACGAGAGCTTCAATGTCGCCGTGTCGACGCCTGGCAATACGCCGCCGACGGCAGTTGCCGATGTGGGTAATGCGACCGAGAAGGGCGGGGTGGCCAACGGTTCGGGCGGCGTGGTTGCTAGCGGCAACGTGCTGACCAACGACACCGATCCGGATGCCGGTGACACCAAGACCGTCACGGCAGTGATCTTTGGTGCGACATCAGGCACGCTCGGCACGGCACTGAGCGGCACCTATGGCAGTCTCGTGCTCAGTGCATCGGGCGCCTATAGTTATGCCGTCAACGAGAGCAATACCGCCGTCCAGGGGCTGCGCCAGTCGACCAACACGCTGAGCGATGTCTTCAGCTATACGATGCGCGATACCGCCGGCGCGACGGCCACGGCAAGTCTTACCGTCACCATCCATGGCGCCAACGATGCGCCGGTGCTGGCCGTCCAGACCGTCGCCCAGAATGCGACCGTGGGCTCGGCCTTCTCCTTCGTGCTGCCGACGACGACCTTCACCGATGTCGACAGCGGCGAGACGCTGACCTACTCAGCAACGGCTGCCGATGGCACGGCGCTGCCCGCCTGGCTGAGCTTCAATGCCACGACGCGGACTTTTTCCGGCACACCGACGGCATCGGGCACCTATGGCGTCAAGGTGACGGCGACAGATCTTGGCGGCCTTGCCGCCAACGAGAGCTTCAATGTCGCCGTGTCGACGACGGCAACGACCTACAGCCTGTTCTCCGCCTCCAGCACGCCGACCCAGACGAACCTCAACGATGGTCAGCAGCTCGAGCTTGGCGTCAAGTTCCAGTCGAATGTTGCCGGTGACGTTACCGGCATCAAGTTCTACCGCAGCGCCAACGACAACGGCCAGAACGTCGTCGACCTGTGGACCACGACGGGCACCAAGCTCGCCACCGCCACCTTCGCCAGCACCACAGGGAGCGGTTGGCAGACGGTGAACTTCACAACGCCCGTCACCATCGCCGCCAATACCAACTATGTCGCGTCCTACCACACCACCGGAGGCTACGTGGCAACGGATGCCTTCTTCGCCACTGCCGTCACCAACGGTCCGTTGACGGCCCAAACAAGCGCGGTCGCCGGTGGCAACGGTGTCTATGCGTATGGCGGCTCCGCCACCACAGGTCTCTTCCCGACCAACTCATACAATTCGGCGAATTACTATGCCGACGTTGTCTTCCGGCCGCAGCTCGTCGGGTAAAGCAAAGGACAAGTTTACGAACCGGTTTCGAATGAGGGTAGAACAGGATGGTTTAGGCTCGGTTGGCCCAAAATCTGAATCCTGTTCTAATTTAAAGAGTTAGAGCATGATGTCATAAGAAGATCGCTCACACTTTTCGGCATCATGCTCTGATACGACGCAAATGCTGGTCGCGGCGAGAGGCGCTCCGACCCCACATTCGAGGAATGCCGATGAACAGGATCGAGCGGCTCCCGGTAACCGTGCTGGCCGGCTTCCTCGGCGCTGGTAAGACGACGCTCCTCAGCCACGTCCTCAATAACCGTCAGGGCCTGAGGGTCGCCGTCATCGTCAACGATATGAGCGAAGTGAACATAGACGCCAGTCTCATTCGAGACGGCGGCTGCAACCTGTCGCATACGACGGAGACATTGATCGAGCTCAGCAATGGCTGCATATGCTGCACCCTGCGCAACGACCTGCTGACGGAAGTACGACGGCTGGCCGAAGACCGGCGATACGACTATCTGTTGATAGAAGGTACCGGCATTGCCGAGCCGCTCCCGATTGCGGCAACCTTTTCCTTCCGCGACGAGAACGGCGTCTCGCTCGCCGATTTTGCCAGGCTCGACACAATGGTCACCGTGGTCGACGCTGCAAACCTGTTAGCCGACTACAGCAGTGCCGATTTGCTTGCCGACCGCGGCCTGCAGCGCGACGGTGAGGACCGGCGCACACTCATCGATCTGCTGGTGGATCAGATCGAGTTTGCCGATGTCGTCGTGATCAACAAGATCTCGGAGGCGACCGAAGGGATCCGCGCGGAAGTTCGCAAGATCATTTCTGCACTCAACCCCGACGCACGCCAGGTGGAGACGGATTTCGGTGAGGTTTCGCTCGCAACCCTCCTCAATACGGGCCTCTTTGATGAAGCAAAGGCGGCAGCGCACCCGTTGTGGCACAAGGAACTGTACAGCCATGATAAGCATGTTCCGGAGACGGAGGAATACGGGGTCTCGAGCTTTGTCTATCGCACGAGGCGCCCCTTCGACCCCAAGCGGTTTCGAGCATTCCTGGACGAGCCGTGGCCGGGGGTGATCCGCGCCAAAGGCCATTTCTGGCTTGCCACGCGCCCGCGTCACGTTGGCCTAATGTCGGCCGCTGGCGTGCAACGGCGCTGCGAGCCCATGGGGCTTTGGTGGGCAGCCGTGCCCCGGCAGGACTGGCCGGGCCATCAGCAGTTTCGTCAGCATCTTGAGAGCCGGTGGGACAGCGCTTGGGGCGACCGCCGGCAGGAATTGGTTTTTATCGGCGTTGATATGGACGAGATAGGTGTACGGACCGCGCTGGACGGATGCCTCGCCAGCGCCGATCCGCGCGACTGGGCCACCCTCGAGGATCCGTTTCCGGCCTGGTAGCACGGGGCGGCGCAGGACAACGCTCGAGTTGACCACCTCGACCAGCCGGACCGGCAAAATGATACGGAATCAGAATTCCTTTCAACCAGCGTCGGCCACTTGGCAGAACGGTGGGCAGCTTTGGAGCCTTGTCGGCCGGCATGCGGCGAGGGTCATCCTATGGGCGTAGGGGGATACCTCCCTCATACCCCGGATTGCTGTCGTACGTTCCCTTAGCAAAGGTGCCAGAATGAACGTCATGCTACAGCGGGCGAAGAGCCGGCCGATGCGGAAGGGGACGCCGCTGATGCGGAGAATTCATGTGAGTAATCGTGAGTACCTGAGTACATTTGGTGGAGCGTTGAGTATCTTTCGTGCATCCTCCGCCTGGAGCGCAGTACTTGCATCCGCGACGGTCGTATCGTCGAGAAGTACCGATGGCTCCCCAAGCTTTGCCAATCAGGGCAGCGCAACCGTCCAATCCTCCTTCACCGGCACGGTCACATCTTTCATGATATCATCAGGCGACATGCAATCGTCCCCTGCGTCGTCGACGGCGATGCCTGCGCCTGCTGCCGATGGCGGCGCGCAGGATACGTCCACGAAGACGGCGTCGGCTGCGACGGTCTTCCAGACGCCTTCCTCGACATTGCAACGCACTGTGCTTGGCCCGGATCCGGCCGAGGAGGCTGCGACACTGCCTGCTGCTCCCGCGCTTACGGGTGTTATCAGCGATGCCGATACCGGCAGCGCCAAAACGGCGCCGGTCAGTTCTTCCAGCAGTCTTGGCACGGCTTCGTTGCGCCTTCAGGCCTCGATAGCATCCATCTCGGTGGAGCCGAGCCAGGACGTTTCTGCTCAGACGACCGCGGCCCCGACGGCACTGATGGCATCGATACCGGCAGCTTCGGCTGCGGCGACGCCCAACAAGATCGCGCTCGAAAACCTGAAGCAGGGCAACCCGATCAGCGAGTGGGGTCTGGAGGGTGACGGCGGCGGCACCATTCAGGGCTTCGCCACCGAAATCAGCACGAATATCGGCCAGACGGTCGATTTCAAGATCGCCACCGATTCCACCCATTACCGCATCGATATCTACCGCATGGGCTATTATGGCGGGGCCGGGGCGCGCAAGGTCGACTCGATCGAGCAATCGCTGACCACGGCGCAGATCCAGCCGCATCCGATCGTCGATATGTCACTCGGCCTCATCGACTGCGGCAACTGGTCGGTCTCGGCGAGCTGGCAGATTCCGACGGACGCGGTCTCCGGCGTCTATTTCGCCAAGCTGGTGCGCGAGGACGGCACCGCAGACGCCAGCATCATTCCTTTCGTTGTGCGCGACGACGCCTCCACCAGCAATATCGTCTTCCAGACGTCCGACACGACATGGCAGGCCTATAATGCCTGGGGCGGCGCCAGCCTCTACTATGGCGAAGTGCCCGTCGATCCCGCAAGCATGATCGGCTACCTGCCACCGAACTGCAGCTGCGGCCTGCAGGCCATCGGCCGGGCCTCGGCGGTCAGCTATAACAGGCCGATCATTACCAATACGAGCCCGATCGGCGGCTCGCACGACTACATCTTCGGCGCCGAATCCTCCGCCATCTCGTGGCTGGAGCAGAACGGCTACGACGTATCTTATATTTCGGGCGTCGATGCAGCGCGTAGCGGCAGCCTGCTGCTCAACCACGACGCCTATCTCTCCGTCGGGCATGACGAATACTGGTCTGCCGAACAGCGCGCCAATGTCGAGGCGGCGCGCGATGCCGGCGTCAACCTCGCCTTCTGGAGCGGCAACGAGTGCTACTGGAAGGTCCGCTGGGAAAGCAGCATCGACGGCAGCGGCCAGGCCTACCGCACCATGGTCTGCTACAAGGAAACCTGGGGCACGAGCACGGATCCGAGCAATGTCGGCACCGGCACCTGGCGCGATCCGCGTTATGCCGATGCGGGACAGGAGCCGGAGAATTCGCTGACGGGCACGATGTTCCAGGTGGACAGCTACCGCTCCGATACGATCTCCATTCCCTACGACTATTCGAACCTGCGCTTCTGGCGCAACACCGATGTTGCTGAGCTGCAGCAGGGCGAGAGCTACAATCTCGTGCAGAACCTGCTCGGCTACGAATGGGATTCCGATGTCGAGAACGGCTTCCGTCCGGATGGGCTGATCGACCTGTCACTCTCCTCGGTCTCGGTAAGCACCTATCTGCGCGATTACGGCACGACGGTCGGCGATGCGGTGGCGACCCACAGCCTGACCATGTATCGGGCGGCAAGCGGCGCGCTGGTCTTCGGCGCCGGCACAGTCTTCTGGTCCTGGGGGCTGAGTGACAACCATCAGGGCGCGGCGACGTCAACCGATCGCAATGTGCAACAGGCGATGGTCAACATGTTCGCGGACATGGGCATTCAGCCGACGACGCTGGATGCGAGCCTGATCCTTGCGACACAATCGACCGACACGCTGAAGCCCACCTCGTCGGTCACGTCGCCGATCGTCGGCGCAAGCTTCCTCGAAGGGCAACATGTGACGATCACGGGCACGGCGCAGGATTTCGGCGGCGGCATCATTGCCGGCGTGGAAGTCTCGACCGATGGCGGCCAGCACTGGTTCAAGGCCACCGGCCGCGAGAGCTGGAGCTATAACTGGGTCGTCCAGGCGAGCGGAACCTACACGATCATGTCACGGGCCGTCGACGACAGCGTCAATATGGAGGCGTCATCGGCCGGCAAGCAGGTCACCGTCACCTTGCCGGGAACGACAGGCCTCTGGACGCTTGCGGAAAAGCCGGCGGTCGAAGTGGCGATCGATCGCGATTCCGTCGAGCTCGGCCTGCGCTTCCAGACGACGACAGCAGGCTCCGTGGAGGGCATCCGCTTCTACAAGGGCTTCTCCAATATCGGCGACCATGTCGTCAGCCTCTGGAGCGCCAACGGAACGCTGCTGGCATCAGGCGTGTCCGTCGACGAACCGCTCTCCGGCTGGCAGACGGTGATGTTCTCTTCGCCGATCCAGATTGCCGCCGGCACGACCTACGTGGCCTCCTATCACAGCGGCGGTTTCTTCTCGCTGACAAACAATTATTTCACCGGCGGCACCTATGCCAGCGGCGCGGTGAAGGCCGTCGATGGCGGCGGCGTCTTCGCCTACGGCACCACTGCCGGCACGTTCCCCGGCCAAAGCCCCGGCACCGGCACCAATTACTGGGTCGACGTAGTCTTCGATGCCGGGCCCAACAGCGCCCCGGTTGTGACCGACGATACGGGGCTGACCATCACCCGCAACGACAGCGTCGTCATCTCGATCGCCTCGCTCATCGGAAACGATACGGATCCGAATGGCGATGCGATGACGATTTCGGCCGTCGGCAATGCCGTCAACGGCACGGTGACGCTCAACAAGCAGAACGGCGCCGTCATCTTCACGCCGACCAACAATTATTCGGGGCCTGCAAGCTTCACCTATACGCTGTCGGACGGGCGCGGCGGCACGGATCAGGGCAACGTCAGCCTCACCGTAAACCAGGGCCCTGCCGGGGAAGCACTGTTTACCTCAAGCGAAGGGCCGACGGGCGCAAGCTTCAACGACGGTCAGTCGCTGGAACTCGGGATGAGGTTCGTCGCTTCGTCCAGCGGCATGATTTCCGGCATCCGCTACTACAAGGCGGCCGGCGATACCGGCGCCCATACCGGCTCCCTCTGGACGGCCGACGGCACGCTGGTCGCGACCGTCACTTTCGCCGACAGCGGATCGGTGAGCGGCTGGCAGACCGCGACATTCACCAACCCGGTGCATATCGCAGCCGGCACAACCTATGTCGCCTCCTACCACACGACAGGCTCCTATGTGGCGACATCAGACTATTTCACCTCAGCGCATACCAACGGCGCGCTGACGGCGCTTGCCGGCAGTAACGGCGTCTTCGGCAATGGCACGGATTTCCCGACTTCCAGCTACCAGTCGTCGAACTACTGGGTGGATGTCGTCTTCAACCAGACAACCAATGCGGTGCCGGTCGCCGCCAATGACAATGGCTACACGACCTATTCCAACACCGCACTTTCGATTGCCGCAGCCAGCCTGCTTGCAAACGACCATGACGCCGATGGCGATCCGCTTAGCATCACCGCCGCGAATGGTGCGGTCAACGGAACCGTGTCGTTCAACAGCCAGACCAAAACGGTGATCTTCACGCCGAACTCTGGCTATACGGGTTCAGCAAGCTTCTCCTATTCGATCTCGGATGGATATGGCGGCACGTCGTCGGCCACTGTGAGCCTCGCGGTCAATTCGCAGCCTGGCGGCGGCACGACCGCAAGCCTGTTCACCGGCGCCGACACGTCGGGCGTTACCGCTGCCAATGACGCCAACTCGGTCGACCTCGGCGTCAAGTTCATCGCTTCCGCCAGCGGCCAGATCACCGGGCTCACCTATTACAGGAGCGCCCAGGATACCGGCACGCATGCCGGCTCGCTCTGGACAGCGAGCGGCCAGCTTCTGGCTCAGGCGACCTTCATCAACGAGACGGCGAGCGGCTGGCAGACGGTTTCCTTCATCCAGCCGATCAATGTGACGGCCGGCGCCACCTATGTGGCGAGCTACCATTCGAACGGCTTCTATTCCGCAACGGCGAACTACTTCACGACGGATCATACGAACGGTGCGCTGACGGCGCCGTCGAGTGCGGCGAGCGGCGGCAACGGCCTTTATGCCTATGGCTCGGGCAACCTGTTCCCGACCGCTTCCTACAATGCCAGCAATTATTGGGTCGACGTGCTCTATCAGCAGGGCGGCGCGCAGAATGCGGTTCCGGTCGCCGCCAATGACAGCGGCTTCTCGACCAATACCGGCACGCCGATCACCATCCAGGCCTCCGTGCTCCGGGCAAACGACGCCGATGCCGATGGCGATCCGCTTGTCATCACCGGCGTCAGCGGCGGGGTCAACGGCTCGGTCGCCTACGATGCCCAGGCCCAGACGGTGACCTTCACGCCGACGGCAGGCTATTCGGGACCGGCAAGCTTCAGCTACGCGATAGCAGACGGCAAGGGCGGCACGGCGTCGGCGCAGGTTGCCCTCACCATCAACGGCGGCCAGACGGGAGGGCCGGAGCAGAACCTCTTTGCCGCCGGTGCCACGCCGTCGATCGTCTCCATCAACGACAACCAGCAAATCAATCTCGGCATGAAATTCCAGGCCGATACGTCAGGCTGGATCACCGGCGTCCGCTTCTACAAGGGGGCCGACAACACCGGCCCGCATAGCGGCTATCTCTGGACCGCCTCGGGCACGCTGCTCGGCAGCGTCACCTTCAACAACGAGACGGCCAGCGGCTGGCAGACTGCGCAGCTCACCCAGCAGATCGCGGTCCAGGCGGATACGAGCTATGTCGTTTCTTATTCGAGCAACGGCAATTACTCGGCGACCGGCAATTACTTTGCCAGCGATGTGACGAACGGCGATCTCAAGGCGCCCGGCGGCAGCAACGGCGTCTATGCCTACGGGGCGGGCGGGTTGTTCCCGACAGCCAGCTACAACAGCACGAACTACTATGTGGATGTGGCGTTCAAACCGCAGCTCGCGGCGTAAAGCCCGCGAGGATGCAAGGCCAAGCATGCTGTAAAGAGTGAGAGTTTCGATGATGAGTGCAGACAACAGATTGCCCGTAACGGTTCTCGCCGGGTTTCTCGGCGCCGGCAAGACGACTGTGCTCAATCATGTCCTGAGTAATCGGGAGGGTCGCCGGGTTGCTGTCATCGTCAACGATATGAGCGAGGTCAATATCGATGCGGATCTCGTGCGCGAGGGCGGTGCAGACCTCTCGCGCACCGACGAGACGCTGGTAGAGCTTACCAACGGGTGCATCTGCTGCACCCTGCGCGACGATCTTCTGAGCGAAGTGCGCCGGCTCGCAGCCGCCGGCCGTTTCGACTATCTGCTGATCGAGGGAACCGGCATTGCCGAGCCGCTGCCGGTCGCAGCCACCTTCTCCTTCCGCGACGAGAGCGGGGCTGCCCTCTGCGACGTGGCGCGTCTCGACGCGATGGTCTGCGTCGTCGATGCGGTCAATCTTCTCACCGATTACCAGAGCGCCGAATTCCTTGCCGATCGCGGCGAAAGGCGTGACGGGGACGATGAGCGCAAGCTCGTGGACCTGCTCGTCGAGCAGATCGAATTTTCCGATGTCGTCATCATCAACAAGGCAGGCGATGTGCCGTGCGCCGACCTTGCCGAGGTTCGCCGGGTCGTCGCGGCGCTCAATCCGGATGCCCAGGTCGTCGAGGCGGTTTTTGGCCAGGTGCCGCTTGGCGCGATCCTGGATACCGGCCTCTTCAGCGAAGCGAAGGCCGCCCGCCATCCGCTCTGGCACAAGGAACTTTTCGGTTGGGGCGATCATGTGCCGGAGACCGAGGAATACGGCATAACAAGCTTCGTCTATCGCAGTCGCCGGCCCTTCGATCCCCTGAGGCTCAAGGATTTCCTCGACCGGAAATGGGCGGGCCTCATCCGCGCAAAGGGCCATTTCTGGCTGGCGACGAGGCCGGACGAGATCGGCCTTCTGTCAATTGCCGGCACCCAGTGCCGCATCGAGACCAGGGGGTACTGGTGGGCCTCGGTGCCGCGGGTGCAATGGCCGCGCTTTCCGCAGTTCCGCCAGCTCATCGACCGGCATTGGGACGATGTCTGGGGCGATCGCCGCCAGGAGCTCGTCTTCATCGGTTCCGGCTTCGACGAGGAAGCGATCCGTGCTGCGCTCGGCGATTGCCTGACCGGCGAGGAGACGGGTTTCGATCCGCAAACCGCCGTCGGCCTCCGCGATCCGTTTCCGGCATGGCAGCACGGACATATCCTCGCACATTCAAATAGTTAGAAGTGTCATGATGGGCGTAAGACGGCCTAGTGTGAAGACGTTTTGATTACCAACCAGAGGAGAGAACAATGAGTGACGAACTTTATGCAGATGGCATCGGCGAAATCACCATTACCGGAACGATCGTGCGCATCGACCTGATGTCGCTTTCGGCAACCGATCGTGACGCCAACAACAACCCGAAGCCGGTCTTCCGTCAGCGCATCATCATGCCTGTCGATGCCTTCGCCAATGCGGTCGACCTCATGCAAAAGGCGCTCGGCGGGTTGGTCGAGGCGGGCGCGGTCCGTCGCATCGGCGATATGTCAGCTGCGGCGGCTGCCGATATCCAGTCGGTACAGCCCGGCGCTTCGAACGCTTCGCCGAACTTCAACTGATAAAACAAATAGTGACTGGGTCTCGTATTGTTTCGGGTGGGCCATGAGTGGTTTTCTGCATACCAACCTGCACTGTCTAGCGCTCGTCGCGCGTCATCACGGCGTCGATCTCGCGCCTGAGCGATTGCAGCACGACTATGCCGTCGGCAACGATCCCGTTGCCGTGCGGCAGCTGCTGCGCATGGCCAAGGATGCCGGCCTCAGAGCCCGGCATCTGACGCTCGGCTGGCGATCCCTGTTTCAGCTCGGCGAAGCCTTTCCGGTGATCGCGGAACTGACGAACGGCAACTGGGTGGTCATCGCCGGCGCCGTCGGGGAGGGTGAGGAGGAGAGAATTCGCGTTCTTGACCCGCTCGCGTCACGCGCCGAAGTGATGATGCTCAGCGAAGAGCAGTTCGCCAAGGCCTGGCTCGGATCGGTGATCCTACTGAAGCGCAACTATCGCATGTCCGACGAGGACCGGCCCTTCGGATTTCGCTGGTTCGTGCCCGAGATCATCAAGCAGCGTAGCTTCTTCCGCGATGTCGCGCTCGCCGCCTTCGTGCTCTACGGGCTGGGCCTGACGACGCCGATCTTCTTCCAGCTTGTCATCGACAAGGTGCTGGTGCACCAGAGCTATGCGACGCTGACGGTTCTGACTATCGGTATTGCTATCGCGCTCGTCTTCGACGCGACCTTCAGCTTCCTGCGCCGCTATCTGCTGCTCTACGCGACGAACAGGATCGACATCCGCGTCGCGACACGCACCTTCGGCCATCTGCTCAACCTGCCGATCGCACTTTTCGAGCAGGCCTCGGCCGGCGTTCTCGTCAAGCATATGCAGCAGACGGGGCGCATCCGCGAATTCCTGACGGGGCGCCTGTTCCTGACGCTTCTCGACGGCGTTTCGCTCTTCGTCTTCGTGCCGATCCTGCTTCTCTACAGCGTCAAGCTGACGCTTGTGGTGCTCGGTTTCGCAGCGCTCGTCGGCCTCGTGGTGATGATGCTCGTCGGGCCGTTCCAGCGCCGGTTGCAGGCGCTTTACCAGGCCGAAGGCGACCGGCAGGCATTACTGGTGGAAACCGTGCACGGCATGCGCACCGTCAAATCGCTGGCACTGGAGCCGCGCCAGCGCAAGGCGTGGGACGATTATTCGGCCCAGTCGATCTCCGTGCGTTTCCGGGTCGACAAGATTTCGACCATCGCCCAGTCGCTGACCGGGCTTCTGGAGAAGCTGATGAGTGTCGCGATCATCGGCCTCGGCGCGCTCGATGTGTTTAACGGCTCGATGACCATCGGTGCGCTGGTCGCCTTCAACATGCTCGCCGGCCGGGTCTCCGGACCGCTGGTGCAGATCGTCACCATGGTGCACGAATATCAGGAAGTGGCGCTCTCCGTGCGCATGCTCGGCGAGATCATGAACCAGCGGCCGGAGCAGGCGGGCCGCGGGCGAGGTGTTCGGCCGCATCTGAAGGGCCGCATCGAATTCGACAGGGTCACCTTCCGCTATGCGCCTGATAGTGCGCCTGCGCTCGACAATGTCTCATTCGCCATTCCGGCGGGCTGCGTCTTCGGCGTGGTCGGCAAGAGCGGGTCGGGCAAGACGACGATCACAAGGCTCATCCAGGGGCTTTATCAGAGCCAGGAAGGCCTCGTGCGCATGGATGGCTATGACAGCCGCGAGATCGACCTGGTGCACTTAAGAACCAGCATCGGCGTGGTGCTCCAGGATAGTTTCCTGTTTCGCGGCTCGGTTCGCGAGAATATCGCCGCCGCCAAGCCCGATGCCAGCATCGAGGAGATCATGGAAGCCGCCCGCATCGCCGGCGCCGAGGAGTTCATCGAGCGTCTGCCGCGCGGTTTCGACACCATGCTGGAAGAAAACGCCGCCAACCTGTCGGGCGGCCAGAAGCAGCGCCTGGCGATTGCCCGCGCGCTGATCACCGATCCGAAGCTGTTGATCTTCGATGAGGCGACGAGCGCGCTCGACCCTGACAGCGAGGCGATCATCCGCGACAACCTCAGCCGCATCGCCGCCGGCCGGACCGTGGTCATCGTCTCGCACCGGCTTTCGACGCTCGTCGATGCCGATGCCATTCTCGTCATCGATCGCGGCAAGGTCGCCGATATCGGCCGGCACGATCAGCTCGTGTCGCGCTGCATGACCTACCGCCACCTGTGGTCCCAACAAATGAGGCAGGTCGCATGAACGCGCACGCCAGAAAATCCAGCGAAAACCTGCCGGTTCCTTCAGACAAAGGCTCCACAGGCCAAGGCCTCTCAGACAAGGGCCCCTCAGACACGGGAAGGCAACTGACTGCCCGGCCGCCGCTGCCGCCGGCAATAGCGGAATTTCAGTCCGATGCCGTCGAGCTCGAGGAGCGCGCGCCGCCGCGGGTGGCGCGCATGACGCTCTACTGCGTGACGGCGCTGCTTGCCTCAGCGATCACCTGGGCCTCGGTTTCCTCCATCGACGAGGTGGTGATTGCGCCCGGCAAGCTCGTCACCACCCAGCCGACCATCGTCGTCCAGCCGCTCGAAACATCGATCATCCGCACGATCGAGGTGAAGGCCGGCGAGGTGGTGCATGCCGGGCAGACGCTGGCGACCCTCGATGCCACTTTCAGCCAGGCCGATGTCGACCAGCAGCAGGCGAAATTCTCCGCACTCGACGCTCAGGTGAGACGCATCGAGGCCGAGCTTGCCGGCGTCGACTATACGAAGATGGCGGGAGATACGCCCGACCAGATACTGCAGTCGCAGCTCTTCGGCCAGCGACAGGCCTTCTACGCGGCGCAGCTGCAGAATTTCGAGCAGCAAATCGCCGGCCAGTCGGCGTCGCTCACCGCCAGCAAGAACCAGGAAGCGGTGTTGACCCAAAGGCGCGATGGGCTCTCGCAGATCGAGGCAGCGCGGGAGCGGCTTTATAACACACAGAGCGGCTCGCTGATCACGCTGCTCGGCTCCCGCGACGCCCGCCTCGACGTCGAATCCGATCTGACCGCCGTCCGCGGCCGGGCCGACGAGGCCGCCCACTCGTATGCCAAGCTCCGAGCCGACCGCCAGGCCTTCATCGAGGATTTCCGCCGCGCTGCAATGGAGCAGCTGGTGGAGCTGCGCGGCCAGCGCGACATGGCTGACGAGGAACTGAAAAAGATGGAGCTGCGCCGCAATATGGTGGCGCTGACCGCACCCGCCGATGCCGTCGTGCTCGACCTGGCGCAACGCTCGGTCGGCTCCGTCGTGCGCGAGGCCGAACCGGTGGTGACGCTGGTGCCGATCAACGTGCCGCTCGAAGCCGAAGTCTCGATCAACACCCGCGACATCGGCCGTGTCGCCGTCGGCAAGGAAGCGCGTATCAAGCTCGACGCCTATCCCTTCCAGAAATACGGCACCGCCTCGGGCGAGGTGAGAACCATCAGCCAGGACACGTTCCTCACCGGCCAACAGGAACAGAGCGCCACCCCCGGCCAGCCGGCCGCCCCCTTCTTCAAGGCCCGGATACTGCTTGCCGATACAAGGCTGAATGCCGCAGATGTGCCGGTGCGGCTGCTTCCCGGCATGACCGTATCCACGGAAATCAAGGTCGGCAACCGCACGGTGATCTCCTATTTTCTGTATCCGTTGCTGCGTGGCCTCGATAACGCAATACGCGAACCGTAGGACGCGATGGTTCAGTTCGCCCCGAACGAGATCCCGAGTGACTTCGCAGGTCCTCGATCCGGGTGACTTCATGCCCACGCCCGCCCCAGGGACCATATGCATCGAAACCGCGGTCACGAACCACGCGTCGCAGTATGGCCAGACGATTTCCGACGATATCGCGTCGAAGGAGCCGGTCAGCGGGAAAAGAGGGGACTATTCTGGATTTGCCGTCGCCGGGGTGATTCTGGTTGCGGACTTCGTGTACGCCAGACGTAGGGCTAAGAAAGCACTTGGATGAGCGGTACCCGATGTGGCCTTCACATATTGACGAAATGATTCCGGCTCTTGATCTCAATCCCCGAGAGCGTTTCGAAAGTCCTGACAGTAAACCGACAGCTAGTGACCTCTATTGATCGGAGGTCGCCCGGACGGGTTACTCAAAGGATAAAAACATCATGTTGAAACTGATCGCCGCTGTCGCAATCATCGCCGCCACGCCGATATTGGCATCGGCTAGCCCAAGTTGCACCAAGGAGCCGAAATCAAAGTGGATGTCCGAAGACGCCATGAAGGCCAAGGTCGATACGCTTGGCTACAAGGTGAAGACATTTGAAATCACTGGCAATTGCTATGAAATCTACGGCAAGGACAAGGACGGCAAGCGAGCCGAGGTCTATTTCAATCCGGTATCCGGTGATATTGTCCAGAAGGGCGAATGAGGATGACGGTGATCTCGCTAAGGAAGGAGGGCGCATCGCCCTCCGACGTCGCTCCGAAAAGCGTCAAGGTCTGGTATCCGGTTGTCCGGGTATTCCACTGGACCATCGTCGTTGCCAGCACCCTCAATCTTTTCATTTTGGAAGAGGGCAAATACTGGCATCGCATTACGGGCTACGTGGTGGCCGCTGCGATCGGCATTCGCTTGAATGGGGTTTCGTTGGCACGAAGCACGCGCTCTTTAGCGACTTCTTTCCGACGCCGCGTAAGGTCATGGATCAAATCCGTGGCATTGTCGGTCGGAACGAAAAGCGCCATCTCGGCCACAGTCCCCTGGCATCTGTGATGATGCTGTTGCTGATCGTGCTTCTTGTGGAAACTGCCACGACTGGTTGCATGACGACACTGGATGCCTTCTGGGGCGAAAAATGGTTGGAGCGATTGCACGGCACGATTGCCAACAGCATTATAGTGCTTGCTTTCATCCATGGCGGCGCTGCTATTTTGGAAAGCTGGCGGCATCGGGAAAATCTCGTCTGGTCGATGGTTACAGGTCGAAAGAAGGCATGAGAGTTCTGCTCATCGAGGACAGCGCCCGGCTTCGCGATCTTCTTTGCGAGGCGATCAGGGACGAAGGTTGGAAGATCGACGCCTTCGGGACAGCGCAGGAAGGCCGGCTTGCGCTCCGTGAGGGCGAGTACGATCTCCTGCTCCTCGATCTCGGTCTGCCTGACGAAGATGGCATCGACGTCTTGAAGTCTCTTCGGGCCGCTGGCATGCAGACACCGGTGCTTCTTTTGACGGCGCGTGGTGCGATCGACGAGCGGATAGTCGGGCTTGATGCAGGCGCCGACGACTATCTGGCCAAGCCGTTTCACAATGGCGAACTGGTTGCCCGGATACGCGCAATCATGCGCCGGGCGCCCCTCACTTCCATGCCAGTGCTGGAATATGCAGCAATTCAATTCGATGTCGCTTCACGACAGGTAATGTGCGCCGGCACAGAGATTGCGCTTGCCCCATCGGAGAAAGGATTGCTCGAGCTTCTGATGCGTAACGGTGGCAAGGTGGTCGCAAAATCAAGGATCGAGCACACGTTCTCGGAATTTGGCGCTGAAAGAAGTAGCAACGCCGTCGAGCTGGCAATCTCCCGTTTGCGCAAGAAGTTGGAAGGTCATGGGACCTACTCATCGATCGAAACAATCAGAGGGGTTGGCTATATGATGCGCGAGGTACGCGATTGAGCCGATCCCGCCCGACGCTCGGAGCCATTCTGGCGCGCCGAATTGCATTCTTCGCGATCCTGGCCATGCTCTTGCAGCTCGCCGTCGTCTTCTCGGACTACTACTGGAATGTAGGGGAGCTTTCTCGACTGTTCGTCGAGCCGGAAACGGAGCGGCTCGCATCTGGGATCGTGGTCGATGGTGCAAGCGTTCGATACCGAATTCCTGAAAATGTGCAGCAGCGTTACAGTCAGGGTAGCACCGGCTACGTGGCCCGTGTTCGTCAAGCAAGCGGCGCGCTCCTGTTCGAGTCTTGCGATGCCGCCTGCGAGGAGCGCTTCCTTCCGGCCGATGTCAACCCGCCGGATTTCTGGTTGCGATCCTTGACGCCCGGCAAGCCGTTGTCGCTTGTTGGCGGCAGGGCATTTTTCATTGGAAATCAGCGTTTCCTTGTCGATATCGCAACGATCGATGATCCTTCCGACGTCATGTCCGATGTCCTTTGGAACGAGGTGATAGAACACCTGATCGTGCCGATGAGCATTCTCCTGGTCCTCGTCCTCGGTGGAACCTTGTTGTCCGTCCGGCAGGCATTGCGTCCGGTGCGGGCCGCGGCAGAAGCGGCCGATCGCATCGACCCAATGGATTCCCGTTCGCATTTGGGTTCGACGAAATGCCGCGGGAAGTCGCGCATCTCGCGGTCGCGGTCAACCGCGCCTTCAAGCGGGTCGGCGAGCTGTTCGCTGACTTATTCGTCGGACGAGCTGCGCCCGTTTGTAGGACCTGCTGCACAAGGCCACGGCCATCAAATGGCCCTGGCCGATGATGACGCCTATGAACTTTGCGCGACCGTCAAAGGTAATCTGTTAAAGCGAGTTCCAATCAATGCGACAGGAATATCGGCGTCCTACCGTTTTCGATCATGCTGCGGGTCACGCCCCCGAAAAGCGTCTGCTGCCAGCGATGCCGAAGTTGATGTCTTTGATCTTGGTCACGGAAGGCCATCGTCTCAGGAGCGCCTGGCATCCATTCTGGGCACCGTTCCAATGCTGCCAATTCAACGCCGCTGCAGAGGTCTCTCCCGCCGCCTGAATCGGCACGCCCCTCGCGCCTTCTAGTGCGCGAGAAGGACCGGCATGTCAGCATTGCAAAGGAGTTCCCGAGTGACGCCGCCAAGGATAAACTCGCGAAGCCGGGAGTGGCCAAATCCGCCCGCCACCAGGAGATCCGCATTCCGTTCGAGCGCGGCCGCTTGAAGGGCGGCAGCCGGGGACTGCCCGCCGGCCTGAATCGATACGTCTTCTACCTCGAACCCGGAGTGCCTCAACGAGGATATCAGGAGCGAACGGTTCGCTTCGTCGACCTGCTTGTCGTCGATCACCGAGATGACCTGCATCTTCGTCAGCCGCTCGGCGAATATACGGGCGCAGGAGATCGCTCGTGCCGCGGTCGCGCTGCCGTCCCAGGCGATCGCAACGGTATCGACGCGACCACAGACGCTACTGGCAGGAAACAGAATCAACGGACGGCCGCTCTCGAGCAACAGCGTCTCCGAAAGCTGGCGAGAGAGTTCCGATGCCTCCACTATGGACAGGTCGTGGCTCCTGGCGATTTTCGCGAAGCACTCAAAGACGAACGGCTCCCTGGCGTCGAAGCCATGAATTCGCACCTCGACGCCGCTCTCCGAGGCCGCGTCGGCAATGTATTTTCGAAGCGAGGCCCCACTGTCGCGGCTATACCCTTCCGCTTGCCCCCGCCATGAGTCTACATCGACCACCGTTGGAAACGGCGGGTGGATCGGTGGGATCCGCACCTGCGGGATACTGGCGAGGAGGTCGGCGCCAATCTGGCGGGCGAGGTCGATCGCGTTGTCAACGATGGTGAAGGAACTTGCATCGGGATAAGTTGACAAAGGGAGATGGAATTGTGGTTTCATGCTGACCTCCTGAGGTTATACCTCCGCCATGATGCATCCCGAGCCGAACTTCGCATTGCGCTTCGTCAAAGCACCGCCGTGTCCGGTCGGAGCGCAACCCGGACAAACTGACGTCGGACCGCAGACGACGATGTCTGCCAAACCAGTCCGGGCGGTACTGCGCGTGCCGACTGACTCGCAGCAACTTTGACATAGGGAGGCCCTTGTGAATTCCATGGTCGTTGCAAGATTTGCATTAGCGCTTTCCATCGGTCTCCTGGTCGGGCTGGAACGTGGCTGGCGGGAGCGGGATTCTCCTGCAGGGAGCAGAACCGGGGGCATCCGAACCTTTGGCATCTCGGGGTTGCTTGGAGGTGTAATTGCGGCCTTGGCCAACGCGACCGGGTCCTCGCTGCTCCTGGCTTGCGGCTTCATGAGTTTTGCCGCCGTATTCGGACTCTTCAAGCTGCGGGAGGCCTGGGACGACGAAGACTACAGCGTCACCTCGGTCATTGCCGCGCTATGCGTTTTCGGACTCGGCGCTCTTGCAGTCGATGGCGATCCCGTCGCCGCGGCGGCGGGCGGCACTGGCCTTGCAGCCATACTGGCGAGCCGCGACGTTCTTCACGCCTTCCTCAGGCGTTTGACTTGGGTCGAGCTGCGCTCGGCTCTGATGCTTGCGGTCATGACGGCCGTCATACTTCCTCTTTTACCAAACCGCGATGTAGGTCGGGCACTGACGGTGAACCCCTTTGAAGTATGGCTTTTCACCGTCTTGACCGCGACCATCTCTTTTGCAGGCTATATCACCGTACGCCTATTCGGCGAGAGGAAGGGCACTTTGATCGGCGCAGCCGCCGGCGCCTTGGTCTCGTCCACGGCCGTGACGCTAACGCTGGCTCGTTCCGCCAAGGATGGAGCGGAAGTTTGGAGACTTGCCGGCGCCGCGTGTTTGGCGGCCACGGTGTCTATCCTGCGCGTGGCTGGGCTGACCTTGATCGTTGGTCCCGCAGTCTTGCCGAAGATAGCGCCTGTGGCAACGGTCGCGGCAGTGGTTTTCGCCTGCATGGCCGTGTTCTTGACGAGGTCTGAACACAAGCGGCCCGCCGTCGACGTCTCGGCCCGCAACCCCTTCGAGGTCCGCTCGCTTTTCTTTTTTGCGACGATATACGTACTGGCGCTTTCTGCGAGCGAAGTCCTGGTCGCATACCTGGGAAATTCTGCGGTCCTGTTGGCCTCGATCATCTCTGGCAGCTTCGACGTCGACGTCGCAGTGTTGACGGCGCTGCGCCGGACCGACCTCCAGGCTTCGGACATCGTCGTCCACGCGGTACTGGGCGCCATGGCTGCAAACGCAATTGGCCGCGTGATACTGGCAGCATCCGTCGGTCCCGCCCGGTTCACCATGCTTTACGCCGCCACCACGACAATGGCGATCGCTTTCGGCTTCATTGTTTTCATCTGGAATTCACAATGATCGCTCGCGCGGACGTGGCGATGACGCGACGGATCAGAGACGGGACGCCGCCAGCCAGTTAGAAATGCGACGCTGAGCATCTCCACTCAGGACTTGCGCAGTTGTCGCGACGCTAAAGCGTGTCGCGATCTTTCAGATTCGCTCGTCACGCTTTAGGTCTTTGTTTTTACGCATGTCTTTAACGCAAAACCGCAGCACACTTTTGCGAGACAGGCTCTAGCTGATGTGATTTTCTTGAGGGCCGCCGGTGCGTTCTTCCGCGCGAATTTTGGGGGCGAACGCCGTCCACCGGGGTTGCTGCTTGACGCTCCACACACGCGACCTCACACTCGCGGTGTCGAAGGTGAGTCGGACAGACTGTACCGTTGTTCACATCCGTTGCCCACCTCAGAAGGAGTCGCCAGCAGGAGCTTTGGCTCACGCGCCGACCGACGCCGGTTGGTCGCAAACAGGATCGAGGTTGATTGCGTTCGAACTCGCATCCGCTGCTATTTTTCTCGTGAGGTCGCGCCGTGGATAAGGTGTTATCAGCAGTCGATCCGCCTCGCGACATCCCGTTTTGGCACTGGAAATTCCTATTGCGGAGCGACCGCCGCTGGCTGCGTTGGCCAGTGCTTTTGATATCCGTTTTGCTTCTTGCAGGCGTTGTTTTTTACCGTGAAATCCACCGCGTCGAAGATCCGGTCGGGCTCTCCGAAAATCGAGCTCTCAATAACGCTGCCCGATCGGCGCCCATAGCCGTCCGTCCTGATACGGCGGCTCCCTCTCTTCTCCCGCCGATGTCTATATCGCCGCGGCTGATCGAGGTCCCGAAGCCGGAGTTGGCAAGTCAATTTCTGCGGACGTGGCGCGTCTCGGGGCCGGTTATTTGCGGTGCTCTTCGGGAGGCCGGCATCGAGATGAGCGAATGGAAAGCCGCATCGATGCGCAATCGCAATTATGAATGTTATTTTCAGCGCATCTACGAACGGGACGAGGTGCGTCCCCTCAGCTCCACCTTCCTCAAGGTTCGTGGCAATGAAACCGGCGATATTCTTGAGATCCGCGCCAAGATCGTTAAGCCGACGACAGACGCGAAGGGGCGTCTAGCCCCCGCCGTCCTGCACCTTTTCGCGATCATTGTGAAGCAGGCATGCTGGCGTGATTTCGAGGATACTCTTGAGGCGATCCAAAACCTTCGAAATGTCGAATATGAACGATTCGGGGCCTATCTCAGCTTCACGCGCGAAGCCGGCAGCGGAAACAATTTTGATTTTGTTCTTGGCCTTAAGGCGACTTCAGCTTCGCAGGTGAGGACTAAGGCGTATTTTTCGACAGAGCGCTGGCTGGCCACAAACCCGCGCAACGTTTCTGCGAATTTCATCCTGATGGACCCCTTGGGCACGCCCATATCAGCCAATTGCGCTCAATGACGGCGGGTGGCCTTTGAGATCGGCGCCGTCGATCCTCCTGTCTTCGACTATCGGCGGAACGGCTGCGTTCTTTGCCGAGTTGGCATGGCGCCTTCTGCATCAATCGCCTCCCGTTGCCCCAACCCGCCGACACTCGACAGGCTAAGGGCCGCCCAAGCTGCGACTCAATCGTCGCGTCTAACTCCTTGATGTAGAACAGGATTCAGATTTTAGGCCGATCCGGCCAAAAATCATCCTGTTGTAGGAGCATTAACTACCGAGGCTTCAAGAACAACGGAGACGTCCAAATTCGGGATTGGTCACGCTGGCGCGCCGTGATGAACAATGGATGTTCGCGTTCCGGATCGAGCTTCAGTTCGCGCAGCAATATCTCACCCGCAAGATCTCTCGGTAGCGGTTGGTCTGTCACCCTTTCCACGATAAGGCGCAGCTCGACGCCTGGTAGATCGAGTGTGACCGAGCCCTTCGCAAGGAGATCCTTCCCATTTACCTCTAGTCTTGCTTCCGGGGCTGCACATGCGGTGGCGGCTGCAGCGGGTCGCCGATCTTGCTGTAACCATGAAGGTCCGCGGCAATCGTGATGTGAGCATCGTTTAGGTCGGAAAGCTTGAGCTCGATCCCGTCGACATCGCCATGTGTTGCCGTTCTAAAGCGGAGTTTGCCGAGTCCGGTACGCCATACGCTTTGTTCAGGGTGGTCAAAGCCAACTCCGTGCGCATCAAGAAGCCCCGCGCCGATCACAGCAACCTCGCCGCTCCAATAGGCGGCCCGATAGCGGTCCTTGATCCGCGCACCGCCGAAACGGACCCGGACGCTGCGTTGGCTGAGACCCGCCTCCACATGCAGGTCGCGGCTCCACACGAGGCGATCGCCGTCATAAAGCTGAACCTCTTCCCAGCCGACCTGGCCGAGCAGGCGGTAGGCCAGCGGCTTTTCGGGTTCGGCATGGAACACCTCGCCCATGAAATGCCGTCCTTGCGACAGAACAGCAAAACTGCGTTCACCGGTCGTGGCGAAGGTGCGCCGTGCCCTGAGTGCGCTGCCGACGCCGGCACGGTCGAAGCGGTCGGCGATGACGCCGGTCAGACCGCCGCGCGACCCGAAGGTGCCGGTTGCCGGTGCGCCGCCACCCCATCGGCCCTGGTGCTCGTCACTCGCCGCGGAAGCTCCGACCCTGTATCCGCGCGCGAGCGCCTCGGTGTAGAGCCAATGGAATTGTCCCCAGGCGGACCCAATCTCGATCAGCCGCTCCAGCTCGGGATGGTTCCAATCCAGAATGCAGCGCCGGCCGCCCACATGTGGGATCAGCAAATGGCCCTTTGGATCGTCCTCATAGGCGGTATGGAGCCGCTCTACAGGCCAGATGCCGGGTCGGATTGTTCCGGCCGTCGTCTCATTCCATTCGAAAGAGCGAAGGGACCGCCCCTCTTGATCGAAGGGTTTGCCATCACGAAGGAAGACGACGTTGCGGTCGCCGCCGGCTGCCGAGTTGCCGCACCATTCGGTGCCCGGATAACAGACGAAGCGTCCGGGCTCGTTGAGGCTATGGATAGTCTCCACGGCAGCGTCCCACGAGTCGCTGAAAGTGCAGGGTTTCGATGCCACGATGCGGATCGTCGCACTGACGGCGGTTGACACACCGTCGGCGTTTGTCCCGTTGTTCGGAGCAAAATGCGCGCTGTTGGAGCGTCTTCACATAGTGGATGACGAGCCCATTGCCTTGGGTCGGAGCCTCCTGCCCGCCGTCATGTCCGAGCTGGCTTTGGAAACGGCCGAACAACGGCCGACCTATGCCCTCCTTAAAGAGAAAGCAGGCGCCGATATTGCCTCCGCCGAGATCGCGATAGGCGCGCGCGCCGTCCCGCCACAAATATCGTCCTTGATCGGTACTGCTGCAGATGCGGTCTTGCTCGTCCTTGAACGAACCTCATATTTCGATCATGGCGCCTGCGCCGAGTGGTCGGAATTCTTCATCCGACCCGAGCGATACAAATTTTTCCTCGGTAATCGAATGTCCGTCTAAGTCGACCACCTCAAGAAACGAAGATCGCTTGCGAGCGCGGATCGGGAATTCAGGCGTTCAGTGCGCTTTCATCTAAAGAATTTCTAAGTGCCTCCGGCGCCGTGGGCCGGTTCAGGCCCAAGATCGCGGGCGACGTCGCGTCTGCAATCAACGTTCTTCTGGAAGCCTTGAGATCCAGTTATGCCGCGCTTAGAAATTCAGCGCTAACCGGCATCCCCATATGAAAGCCCTGGACGCGGTCAATGCGAAGATCCTTGAGCAGCGACAATTGTGCTGCAGTTTCGACGCCTTCCACCAGGATCGTATTCCCACGATTGCGGATGAGAGCAATCATGTCCTGAAGCATCGTCAACCCGCGCGGGTTGGAGCAGTCGTGCAGGAAGGTGCGATCGACCTTGACCGTCTGAAACTCGATCGCCCTCAGCCAAGAGAGGCCTGCGAAGCCGGAGCCGAAATCGTCAAGCCAGATCTCGACGCCGAGAGCCCGCAGATCTGCAATGCATTTGAGCACCTCCGACTGCATATCCATGTCCAGGCCCTCGGTGACTTCTAAGGCCAGTCGCGACCCGCAGACCCCGCACCGGGCAAGAATATCAGCGACACTCGCAGCAAAGCCGGGGGAACGTAGTTGTATGGGCGACACGTTGACGCTGACGGTCGCCATGCGATCGGTCATCAGTATGTCACGGCATGCGGTCTCGATCGCCCACTTACCCAATTCGAGGATAGCGCCCGTCCGTTCTGCAACCGGAATGAAAGTCTTCGGCGAAACCGCGGTGCCGTCCGGCATCCTAAGGCGCATCAAAGCCTCGACAGCTCTTGCTTTCTCGTTGGTCACATCGAAGATCGGTTGGTAAACGAGCGAGACCAGTTTGCGATCAATGGCGGCCGTCAGCAGCGGGACGAGTTTACCAGCATTGTCGTCGGGGCGAGGCAACAACGGATCAAACCTGCGAATGCAATTTCGGCCACTTGCTTTGGCATTGTAGAGAGCAAGATCGGCCTCACGCACTATTCGTTCGACTTTCTCTCCAACTTTCTCGCGAGTGAACGCGACGCCAATGCTGACGGTTACGATCGGGCTATCATCTGGTCGCCCGTCGTGAGCAATCGCAAGAAACTCGACTTCCATTCTGATCTTTTCGGCCAGGCTCATCGCGATCTTAGGAGTTTCAACCGGCAAGACCACGATAAACTCCTCGCCGCCATACCTGCCGATCATGCCGCCGGACGACTCCACAACCGCCTTCAGCGCATTGGCGATGACAGTCAGGCATCGGTCTCCTTCCTGATGCCCGTAGCGGTCATTGAAGCGTTTGAAAAAATCGACGTCGATCAGGAAGACGACGAAGTCGCGGCGCTCGTCTTTCCAGATGGCCCAGCATTCGTCGAGTCGCCGATCCAGCGCGCGTCGGTTGCTTATGCCTGTCAGGTAATCGGTATTTGAAAGCTCGAGCAGTGATCTTCCACGCTCGGACGCTTCCCAGTGCTGGTAGCGAGCCTCTGCCGCGTTCAGCAACACGTTTCGACGCTCCACGTTCAATCGCCAATTGACGAAAGACGTGAAGACAAAGCACGAAATGTAGAACATCCCGAAGGCAAGCTTGTAGGTTTGGCCTGAAGGAAAGAACTCCTCGATGGTAACAAAAAATGCGCCGAGAACGAAGCTGGAGGTGATCACGGAGAGCCGAAACGGAAAACTGAAAAAGAGGTTGGCGCCCATCATGAAGATGGCGCCAAATATCATGTAGTATGACATGGCAGTGACATCGCGGGTGCCGATCGCCGGGTAAAGCCAGCCCACATAGCCCACAAGCAATGCAGAGGCGCATGTGATGTCCAGCCAGACGGTTTTCGCTTTTGCCAGTCGCAAGGCTTCGAAAGCCAGCAGCGCGATCGTTGCAACAACGAATCGCGCGGCGATCGTCACAGGCGCAACATCGGGGATGAGCCATCGGTCGGGAAGTGCGAAGGCCACATAAACGGCAACCGCGATCCAAAGGCCATGCCGTGAGCTTCGCCTTCGGACAGTATCATTCTCAATTTCCAGAGAGTTACGAGCCTCGGCGAATGAAAAGCTGGCGGTTGATTCGTCGCGCTGAACATTAGCGTAAGCCGCGATCATTCAACAACACCAGCCCGACAGCGAGCTAACGAGCGTAAAAAGTAAGCCATGCTTGGGCGCCCTCCAAAATTACGTTCGGCAACCTGCAACCGGTTTGTCTTATTACTTAACATTCGTAGAGGAGCAGGTTCCCACCCGCAACAGTAGAAATACCCTTATCCCGTGCAGATTCTAGTCGCATCTAATTTCGAGGGTGATTATGCTTAACGCGAGGTCAAGGGAGTCTCGAAATGGCACGAAGTCTTGTCTTGGACGGTGAAAGTCTTGTTGCGCCGGGTGAAATTCGTCAGGCAACAAGGAGGTTTGCTGCGCCAAATCCCTGCGACTTTACCGTTGCCAAAGCCGACCTTGCTGTCAGCCTTGACGTGTCGAGCCGTCAGTTCAAATCCGGCGTCGAGGCAAGTGCGATAATCGAGCGCCTTACCGACGCCTTGCATCGGTTACGGCGTCGCGTTCATCCAGAGGTGTGGGATGTCATCGTTCCTATCGCGCAATCTCATCCAGTTGCTCACTATCTAAATCAGGATCCGTTGACCCGCTGGTCGTTTGAAAAACCCCGCGGCTATTCTGGCGACGCACGTCTTCTCGACTTCATCTACGGCAGGCCCGAGATCGAGGACGCCGTCGCATCATCGAGCACCTTGGGACGTTCAATCTATGCCTACACTCGAAATGCTTCGTCATCCGTCGCGGTAAGGGAGCGCCGGGACATTCTGGCGCGCCGAGTAGACGAAATCGCTTCGGCTCGGCCCGGTTCCGCCGAAGTCTTGGCCATCGCGTCGGGCCATCTTCGCGAGGGGCCTTTGTCGCGCGCTCTCGGCGCCGGCGCGATCAAACGCTGGGTGGCTTTGGATCAGGACCCGATGAGCGTTGGAACCGTAGCCCGCGATTTCGCCGGCACGTCCGTCGAGTCAATCAACGGGTCGGTCAAATCCTTGCTCGGTGGAAGGCATGCGCTGGGAATGTTCGATTTCGTCTATGCCGCGGGTCTTTATGACTATTTGCCGGATGCCGTAGCCGTAAAGCTGACCAAGAAGTGCGTCAGCATGCTCAAGCCCGGCGGCACATTCCTGTTCGCCAACTTCTCCCCGGAGACGGACGTCGATGGCTATATGGAGACATTTATGAACTGGGAACTGCTGTTGCGGTCAGAACGCGAGATGGGCTTGATCGCCAGTGAAAGCGCGGCTGGGGCGGATCTGAAGGTGTCTGTTTGGCCCGGCTCGAATCGGAGCGTTGTCTATTGTGAAATTGAAAAGCAGCCCTAAACCGCACGCATGTCACCGCTCTGACGGGAGATGTGCATGAGCCTCGATGACGAGCGAGACAAACTCCCGGAGTTTTACGCCCTCCTCGGCAGTGCGCTCGATTGAGCTGCATGAGCGATTATCTTCTTTTTCTGGCGTGATGCCAATCATCCGGCCGAAGTAAACCCGCTCGTTCGCGCCTGCTGCATGTTCCAGTTCCATAAATACCTCTTACGCCACCGACACTTGTAGCGGCTATTTAGTAATGCGACAGTTGGGCCAGTTAGAGATGCGACAATCTTGCCTCTTGGTGCACTGGTTAATGCCAACGTTGGGAGCAAGGATGACGATCTTCAGCCTGGTCGAGACCAGGAGCGGTCGGAGTCGTCATGTCCTTTATGATCACCATGTCGCAGAAAGAATTGCATCGCCTCGAAGTTGTCCAGAAGATCCGCGATCGGCGCCTTAGCGTTGTCCAGGCCGCCGAACTGCTGGGCCTTAGCCGAAGTCAGATGCACAGGCTGCTGCAGGCGTATGACCATGCCGGTGCGGCCGGCCTGGTTTCGAAGAAGCGATCGAGACCAAGCAATCGGCGCCATGGCGAGGAGTTTCGCAATGCGGCGCTGGATCTCATCCGCGAACGCTATCTGGATTTCGGTCCGACGCTGGCTCGCGAGAAGCTGATCGAACTGCATCATATTTCGGTCGCCAAGGAGACGCTGCGGCAATGGATGACAGAGGCCGGCATCTGGATCTCGCGGCGTGAGCGCAAGAAGCGGGTTTTCCAGCCGCGCGGCCGGCGCGATTGTTTCGGGGAGCTGGTTCAGATCGATGGATCGCATCACTGGTGGTTTGAGAACCGCGGTCCTAAATGCGCCCTGCTCGTCTACATCGATGATGCTACCGGCAAGCTGCTGCATCTGCGGTTCGCCGGATCAGAGAACACGTTCGACTATCTGCATGCGACGAAGGCGTATCTGCAGCAATGGGGTAAACCACTGGCGTTCTACAGCGACAAGCACAGCGTCTTTCGCTCGACTAATGCATCGGAGAAAGACCGGACGAGCGGGCTAACGCAGTTTGGACGTGCGCTCTATGAGCTGAACATCGACATCATCTGCGCCAACACTCCGCAAGCCAAAGGGGGAACGCGCCAACCAGACGCTGCAGGATCGGCTGGTGAAGGAGTTGCGGCTTCGCAGTATCGACACGATCGAGGCTGCCAATGCCTATGCATCAGAATTCATTGCGGATTTCAATTCCCGCTTCGGCAAATCGCCGCGCAATCCGAAGGACATGCACCGGCCGCTTGCCGATCATGAGAACCTTGACGGCGCCATGTGTAGGAAAGAAGCTCGCACGCTGTCGCAATCCCTGACACTGCGCTATGACAAAGTCCTCTTCGTTCTCGAACCCAGTGCCGTCTCCAGGCCCTTGGCAGGCAAGAAGGTCGTGGTTTGCGACTATCCGGATGGACGCCTCGAGATCATGCATGAGAGTTACGTCCTACCTTATAGAACCTTTGACACCTTGCGCTCGGTTCATCGGTCAGTTGTTGTCGAGAACAAGCGTCTGGATGACGTGCTCTCGGTCATCATAGAACAGCAGGCAGGGCGGGACCAGCAGCGCAGCAAAAGCGGCCCTCGTCGCACTGGACAGACAGATCATATGTTTGGCATTCGCGACGGCAGCACGAGCAACGGATATCAGAAGCGCGGGCGCAAGCCGGGTAAAAGGAAGGATTTCATGAGCGATCCGGACGTGATTGCTAAGCGACAGAAAGCTCTGGCTCGTATGGAAGCTGCAGAATGAATGGTGGCGAGCATATCTCAAAGCTAAAGCCGAAGGCATCTCATCCGCCCCCGCTCCTCCCTAGCAACCCGGCCCAGCCGGTCGGATCGGGGGCTGATCCGAGGAACAAGTGTCGCGTTTCTAATTGGCTGGAACCGTCGCGGCTCTAACCAGCTTTGACAGACCGACGTCCAAAGATCGTGGTCGTTGGTTCGTATCGTTTGAAGCCGTGCAGACCTTCAATATTTCTTTTTGCGAACGATCTTGTTGCCGCGTGGTCCGCTGAGGACTGGTGTTCTATCGCCGTTTTCAGCCACAAGGCTTCGCCACCGTTCGAGGCGGTGGTCGGCCAAAGTGCCGCTTTTGACAGCGCCCTGAACTGCGCAGCCCGGTTCATGCGCATGGGTACAATCGCGAAATCGGCAAAGCAGTGCCAGTTCCGTTATGTCGGCAAAAAGCGTATCGATCCCGTCGGTCACATCACTGAGGTAAAGTGTTCTTATTCCTGGATTATCTATGACCCAGCCGCCGCCTGGAATAGCATGCAGCGATCGCGCCGTTGTGGTGTGACGGCCTTGGGCGTCATATTCGCGAATAGTCCCGGTTTTCTGCACTGAGTCAGATGCAGGTCCGGTCAGCGTGTTCACCAGCGTCGATTTTCCAACGCCGGAAGATCCCACCAGGGCAATCGTTTGGCCAACGCCGCACCAGGAACTCAAAAAAGAGCTTGCAACGGCAGGTAGGTCACGCTGCAAAGCCTCGGCTTTGGCCTGAAATAGGCTAACGTCGTCCACAGTGTCAGCCTTCGTCAACACGATCACCGCTTTGCTTCCTGCCTGGTTGGCCATGATCAGGTAACGTTCTAGCCGGTCAGTATTGAAGTCGGCGTTGCACGACGTCACGATCAACAGTGTATCGACGTTGGCAGCAACAAGTTGTTGGCCACGTCCGACTTCCGGGCGTCGCCGAAACACGGTTTTTCGCTCGAGCCTAGTGACAAGCATGTCGGACCGGGGATCGGAAAAACACCGAATACAAAATCACGTCTCTCGAATAGTGGCTGCCCTTGAAATCGACCATGACCGAGAACTCAACCCGCCGGTGCATCTTCACCCCGGGTCTATGCCATCATAAATCAGGTTGCAAATGACCGGAAAAATTTGCGACGAAACCCTTTGCTGTCCGGCTGAAGAAGATAACGGCATCGGAAACCCAAAGCGTGGCAAGCTTACCGGTGGCTCGTCGCCCTGAAATCCGTCGGACTTGCGCCCATCAGTTGACGAAACTGAGTCGAAAAGTGAAACGCCGAATGAAAACCGAGAATACCGGCGATCTCCTTGATCGATTTGTCGGTGTTTACTAAAAAATCTCCAGCCCGCTGAATGCGCACGGTCATTTGATATTGCTTGGCCGACATGCCGGTCTGCTCCCGGAACAGGCGCCGGAAGTAGGGATAGCTGACGCCTAGCTCCTCGGCGAGTTGCTCGACAGAAAGCGCATGGCCGCAACGCTCCATCAAGGTCATACGCGCGCGATCGACAAGCCTGCCTGATGCGTTGCTGCTGATGTCGGTGGGCCGGCATAAGAGAGCAAGCAGTTGGAGGCCTAAGGTCGAAATCAGCGGCTGATTGCGCAAGGTATCGTCCTGCGCCAGCGCGTGGATCGAGGCGAAAACATCGGAAACTTCCGCGCTGCTCTGATGAACTGGCCGCTCCGGTTGCAGCAGGCCTGCATCGCAGGCAAAGTCGAAAGCACTTCCCCGACATTCGATCCAGTGCTCGACCCACCCCGTGCGACGATCGGGGGCAAACCGGTGCCATACCCCTGGAAAGAGCAGGAAAATCGAGCCTCCGGCGATCGTGACCTGTCGACGTTCATGCCCAAATTCCAACCGTCCGCTTCCGGCGCTAATGCGCACCACCTGGTAGGCGTTCAGGATACGGCCGCGCGACCAACTGAAATGATGATCGTCCGGATGACGGCTCGGTGGGTAGTCGGAATGGGGCGCGATTTCTGTATAGCCGGTAGAAACGGCCGTGCATCCCCAGGCGGCGCAAAGACGATTGTCTGGCATGTAAACGAAATAGTTCTGCATGTTCCTTGCTGCGCCTGAGGATCATATTTTGTATGCAAAAGATCATTTTTGCGGAATATGCTGTCGTGTCAACGAGAATGCTTGGTGTTAACGTCAATAGGTAAGGTCAGTTTTCGGATGACCTGAACATCTGCGCTGAGATCATCAGCGCTGCCGTTGCCAGGGAGGGCAGGGGCCGGGAGGAGAGAGACATGAAACATCAAGCCAGACTGCTGGTGGTGGCCGCTTGCCTTGCGGCTTCTGCTGCCTATGCCGAGGATTTCCACGGGTTCGATCCGCTAAAATTCGGCGGCAACATGCTGTCGGCCGATAATCTGAAGGCGATGGCGGCAGATGCCGCCAAAATCACCCCGCCGAAAAACGGCAAGACCTACAGCATCGGTTTTGCCAATCTGCAGCGCGATATTTCCTTCGGCGTACTTGTCGAAAAAGGCATTCAGCAGAATGCGGATGCCGCAGGCGTCGAACTCCTGATCGCGGATAACCGTCTCGACGGGCCGACGGCGCTGGCCAATGCCAAATCGTTTGCCGAGCGCAAGGTTGACTACGTCATCGAATTCCAGACCGATGCCAATTTCGGCCAGACCGTAATGGACGTCTTCAAAGCGGACGGCACGAAGGTGACGGCAATCGACATTCCGATGCCGGGCGCGAGCTTCTTTGGCGTCAACAATCCGAAGTCCGGGTTTATGGGCGGGTCCTATCTGGCAACGGCGGCGCAGAAGAAATTTGGCGTCGATGCCGTCAAGACCGGCTATCTGGTCATCGGCGCCCTGCCGCAATCGGGCGTCATCCCGCGCATGCGCACGGAAGGCCAGCGGGCCGGTTTCCTGGCGCTGACCAAGGACTTCCCGGCCGATCACATCATCGAAATCGATACCAAGAACACGCTGCAGGAATCCTTTGCGCAGATGAACAACGTCATCGGCCGCATTCCGCCGGGCGTGCCAATTCTGCTCATCGCCATCAATGACCAAGCGACGATGGGGATGCTGCAGGCCGTGCGGGCTGCGGGCCGCGCCGATCAGGCGATTGCGGTCGGCAACGGGGCAGACGAGGCCGAGGCGCTTGCCACCGATCCGAACCTGGTTGCCGCTACCGGTTCGTTCCCCGGCAGCTACGGAAACTACCTGATCCCGATCGCGCTCTCGGCCCTTGCCGGAAAACCCGTCCCGGAGGCGACGTTCGTCACCCACCAGATGGTCACCAAGTCCAATATCTGCCAGTTCTACAAGGAATTTCAATGCGTCGGCGAGGCTGATGCGTACGTGTTTCCGGAAACGGAATTCGCAAGTTACCTCGCAGACCTGAAGAAGCAGGACTGGCTGAAAGGCTACGAGGCAATTCTCCCTCAGCAGTAAGAGGGATGCCGTCAAGGGAGCGTCACGTGATGGACGAGAGAACTGAAGGGAGCCGCAATCAGCGGCTCCAGATCGCCAATGTCACGAAAGCGTTTGCTGGCGTGACGGTTTTGAAGAACGTGTCCCTTGCGGCCCATGCGGGCGAAATCGTTGCACTTCTCGGTGCCAATGGGGCCGGCAAGTCGACGCTTATGAAAATTTTGTCAGGCGTCTACACGCTGGACAGCGGACAAATCCGAATCGACGACAAAATCACGACGATCGCCACCCCACAGGATGCGATTGCGGCCGGCATCCGGCTGATGCCGCAGGAGCTTTCGGTGCATCCGGACCTGTCTGTCGCTGAAAACATCGCGCTTGGCTCCATGCCGAAGCGGAGGTTTGCGGGCATTCCCATGATCGACCGGCCGGCAATGGACGGACAGGCGGAGACGCTGCTCAAGCGATTGCGGCTCGATCATGTCGCGACCGGCCGGCGCATGGGCTCGCTGCCTTTGTCCGAACAGCGAATTGTCGAAATCGCCCGCGCGCTTTCCGGCAAGGCGCAGATCCTTATCATGGACGAGCCGACGGCATCGCTGGGCGAGGCTGACGCCAACAATCTATTCGAGGTGATCGAGGCGCTGAAAGCCCAGGGTGTCACCATCATCTATATTTCGCATTATCTGGACGAGGTCTTCCGGCTCAGCGACCGTATCGTCGTGTTGCGCGACGGCGAGGTTCGTGGCGCGTTCAAGACGGCGGAGACCTGTCGCGACGAGGTGCTGACGGCAATGCTCGGCAGCGATCTCGGCGACCTCTATCCGGCCAAATCAGCAGCGCGTTCGGATGCCAAGATCGTCCTGTCCGTCGAGAGCCTGTCTCTTCCCGGGTGGCTTAACGGCGTGTCGCTTTCCGTGCGGCGCGGTGAGGTATTTGGTGTTTTCGGCCTGATCGGTTCCGGCGCCGAAAAGATCGGCCCTGCCATCTACGGCGCCGAGTCTGCCGCGCGTGCCAAAGCCGTCCGGCTGAACGATATCGACATCGGCCTGTCCTGGCCGCGAAAGAGCGTACGCGCGGGTATCGGCTTTGTCGCCGCCGAGCGCAAGCGTCAGGGGCTGATCGGCAATCTGTCGGTGCGCACCAACACCACGCTGCCCTATCTCAGCCTTTTCACGCAATCCGGCGTCGTCGATCAGAAGCGCGAAGACGCGAGTACCAGCGACTGGATCAAAACCTTGCGGGTCAAGACATCTGGCCCGGATCAGGAGATCCGCCTTTTGTCCGGCGGCAACCAGCAGAAGATCTGCCTGGCCCGCTGGTTGCTCGGAAGCCCCAGTTTCCTGATCCTCGAAGAGCCGACACGTGGCGTCGATCTTGGCGCCCGGCGCGAGATTTACGCGGAAATCCGCCGCCTGGCGGAAGCGGGACTTGCGATCCTGATCGTCTCCTCCGACGCGGAAGAGGTGGCGGGGCTCGCCGATCGCAGCCTCGTTCTGGAGGATGGAAAGGTCGTGGCCGAGCTTGGACAGGATGCGACCGCGACGGACCTGATGCGCGCAGCCGAGCTTCGGCCTGCCGTCCGCGATACGAATGAACCGGAGAAATCATGAGCAAGTCGTCCTCCATTCCCGCAGCGCCAGGTGTTTCGAAGAAGCAGCCAAGTTCGCTGACCGACTTTCTCGGCCGCCCGGCCGCCGGCATCGTGCTCCTCCTGGTGTTCTACATCCTGCTTCTGGCCGCGTTCTCGCTTCTCTCGCCCTATTTCCTGACGCTGAGCAACCTGTCCAACATCGGCACCAACATGGCCTTCATCGGCTTGATGGCTGCCGCCGGTACGCCGCTGATCATCGGCGGCGGACTCGACCTGTCGGTTGCCGCCGTTGCCGGTCTTGCCGGCGTCATCGTGGCGCTGATGCATGCCAACGGCATCAATATCTGGGCTGGCTGCCTCACGGCGCTTGTTATTGGCTGCGCGGTTGGCGTACTAAACGGATTTATCGTCACTCGGCTGAAGCTCAATCCCCTCATCGCCACGCTCGGGACGATGAGCATATTTTCCGGTCTCTCCATGGTCATGACCGGCGGCCTGTCGAAGCCCCTCTTCATTCCAGCCTTCAACTGGCTCGGATCCGGCCGCCTGTTCGGCATCCCGTTTCCGATCATCCTGATGCTGCTCGTGTTCGTCGCGCTGTGGCTAATCCTGTCGAAGACACCGTTCGGACGCTTCGTCTATGCGACCGGCGGCAATCCAGAGGCTAGCAGCTTGCTCGGCGTGCCCGTCGAGCGGACCCAGATGGTGCTCTATATCGTCTCCGGACTTTCAGGCGCTGCGGCCGGCATCATCCTTGCCGCAATGCTTGGCGCTGCAGCACCGAATGCCGCCGGACAGCATCTGCTGACCATCATTGCTGCCATCATCCTTGGAGGCACCAGCCTGTTTGGCGGACGCGGCAGCGTCTGGGGCACGCTGATCGCAGTCCTCATTCTCGGCACACTCAATAACGGTCTGACGCTGATGAACGTGTCCTCCTTCTGGCAGGATGTGACCCGCGGCGTCGTTCTCTTGATGGCTGTCGGCCTCGATCAATTGCGCGTGCGCCTGCAAAGCTGACGCCATTCCATATTGCATCGGAGAAATACAAATGTCTGAACGCCCATTGAAGGCCGGCCTATTCGGCATCGGCCTGGAGGCCTACTGGCCGCAATTCAAAGGTCTTGAAACGCGTTTGCGCGGCTATGTCGATACCGTCGAGGAAAAGCTTGCGCGCCCCGGCGTCGAGGTCGTCAACCTTGGGCTGATCGATACGCCCGAAAAAGCGCTGGAAGCCGGCCATCAGTTTCGTCAGGCCGATGTCGACATAATCTTTCTCTACATCACCACCTATGCCCTCTCGTCGACCGTTCTGCCGGTGGTCCGTCGTGCAAAGGTTCCGGTGATCATTCTCAATCTGCAACCGACCGCAGCCATTGACTATGCCAGCTTCAACGCGCTCGGCGATCGCACCGCGATGACCGGCGACTGGCTGGCGCATTGCTCGGCCTGCCCCGTCCCGGAAATTGCCAATGTCTTCCACCGGGCGGGCATTAGCTTTCATCAGGTGACCGGCGTTCTCACCGGCGATCCGATCGTCGAGGAGGAGATCAACGACTGGATCGAGGCTGCGCGCGTCGCCCATGTAATGGCGCATAATCGGCTCGGCGTCATGGGCCGCTACTACAATGGCATGCTCGATATCTATTCGGATCTGACCGCGCAAGCGGCAGCCTTCGGAACACATATCGAAGTGCTGGAAATCGACGAGCTGGCGCGGCTCCGCAATGACGTAAGCGAGGCGGATGTCTTCGCCTGTCTGGCGACGATCAAAGCCGAATTCGATGTGCAGCCCGACTGCGACCCCAAGGAGCTGGCGCGTGCGGCAAAAACCGCAGTGGCGCTGCGAAGACTGGTGATCAAGAAATCGCTCGGGTCGCTGGCCTATTATTACGAATCTCAGCCCGGCAACGAATACGAGGACATTATCACCTCGGTCATCGTCGGCTGTTCGATGCTGACGGCCAATGGCGTGCCGGTTGCCGGTGAGTACGAGATCAAGAACGCTCAGGCCATGAAGATCATGGATAGCTTCGGTGTCGGCGGCTCGTTCACGGAATACTATGCCATGGATTTCGCCGCAGACGTCGTGCTGATGGGGCATGACGGGCCCGGGCATACCGGAATTGCCGAGGGGCGCACCAAGATCCGCCCGCTGCAGGTTTTCCACGGCAAGGTCGGCTTCGGCGTCAGCGTCGAGATGTCTGTCAAGCATGGACCGGTGACGCTGCTTTCGGTCGTCGAGAGCGCCGGCAAGATCAAGCTGCTCTGCGCAGAGGGCGCCTCAGTCGCAGGCCCGATCCTCGAAATCGGCAATACCAACAGCCGGTATCAGTTTCCGCTGGGAGCGCGGCGCTTTGTCGAAGCGTGGAATGCGCAAGGACCGGCCCATCACTGCGCCGTCGGCGTCGGGCATATTGCCGGGCGCATCGAAAAGCTGGGAAAGCTGTTGGGTCTTGAGTTCGTAGCGGTATGTTAGCGTGACGGTGAGATGAGCGAGGCCTCACGGCCGCCTTCAATGCAGGCCCTGCGGCAACAAATTCGTCCCAGGTTGGTGAAGCCCGTCATTCGGGTGGTTGAAAAGACGTTAGGACTTGTGTTTGGTCGTTACCATGTTAATGGAATCAGCATGTTGATGCGAGCGGATCGCCAAAATGCAGCAAAAAACAGCTGGTAGCCACACTCAACTTCCGTCTGAACCCTCGTCCGACGAGACGACTCAGCCGCAGCGCGCCCGCCGCTCTCTGGCAATTTCACTTTTGCGTGCTCGCGAAGGGGTGATGAGCCATTTTCGGCCGATCCTGGCAGCGCATGATGTGACAGAACAGCAGTGGCGCGTCATTCGTGTTCTGTACGAGGCGGACAAGTTGGATGCGAGCGAGGTGGCAGATAAGGCCTCAATTCTCGCCCCGAGCCTGACGCGGATGATCAGGTCGCTTGAGGAGCGCGGTTTCATTACCAAACATAGGGATGACGACGACGGCCGACGGGTGCTGTTACAGATTACTTCGGCAGGACAGGCTATTGTCGAAGAAGTTATGCCGGAAAGCTTGAAGGTGTATGCTGACATCGATAGGCGATTTGGTGCCGAGCGAATGGAGAGACTTCTCGACATGCTGGAAGAGCTCACCGCTTTAAGGCTCGAAGAAGCGCCTGATACCTGAACTAATTAATATGTTAAATAAAATTGACGATCCGTATGAACTGTAGCAGTCTCCAATTATGCTAACGCTGTTTGGGAGGCAGAGTTGGATCTATTGCAGAATCGCAGCCTCGTCGATCGGGCACAATTGCTGTCGAAAGCCTTGTCTGCCAGCAACCCGCCAAATTCGATGCCGTCAATGAGGGGCGCGACACCAACTGTGTCGTGTCGGTTGCCGGGCAGGAGTTCGAAGCGAACCAGATTTCCTAGGGCGTCTGTCAGAGCCAGTATTTTGGTGGTCAATCACGGCGAGATCCCAGGTCTCATCCATCATGCTGACCGTCGGCCTGACCCCGTGGCCACCGGCATTGGCAATCAGGATATCGAGCCCGCCGAAAGTCTCGTTGACCTTCTCGACGGCAGCCTTCATCGCCGCACCATCGGCCGCGTCGGCGGCAACGACGGTCGCGCCGATTTCATCGGCGACGGCCCGAAGCGGCTCGGGACGTCGCCCGACGAGCGTGACATTGCCGCCTTCCTGCCGGATGCGGCGGGCAACCGCCGCGCCGATGCCCGTGCCGCCGCCGGTGATTATGGCTGTTTTGTTCTTGAAACGCATGCTGCCTCCTCTTGACCTTCGCAATCATGATCGAAGCATGCCGAGGCGTAGCGTCTATTTGTGCAGTTGGTTTTGACTGAGCGTGCAAAATGATGCAGGCCGTGCAAAACAATACAGGCGGAAAGTGTCAGTAGGCCTTCGCATCGGTTGCGGGTCTAGAAGGTTCCGCTTTCTTGAAGTCGTCGAGGAGCCTGGTCGTCGCATTGGTGAGCAGCGTGACATCGTTGCCGATGGCGACGAAGGTGGCGCCGAGCTCGAGATAGCGCTTGGCCAGAGAGAGATCGCCGATGAGAATACCGGCGGCTTTGCCGTGCGACTGGATCCTGGCAAGTGCCTTTTCAACCTCCGCCTGCACCGCGCGCGCGCCCGGCTTGCCGAGATGCCCCATATCGGCGGCAAGATCGGCCGGGCCGATGAAGACGCCGTCGACGCCGTCGGTCGAAGCGATCGCATCGAGTGCGGCAAGCCCTGCACGGCTCTCCACCTGCAGCAGCAGGCAGATCTCGTCATTGGCGGTTTGCAGGTAGTCGGGAATGCGGTTGAAAGCCGACGCCCGGGCAAGGGCGGCGCCGACGCCGCGCACACCCTGCGGCGGATAACGCATGGCGCGGACCATGGCCTCCGCCATCTCCTTGCTGTCGACCATCGGAATGAGCAGCGTCTGCGCGCCGATATCGAGCATCTGCTTGATGATCCAGGTCTCGCCGACCGGCGGGCGGATCACCGCATGGCTCGCCGCGCCTTTCATAGCCTGCAACTGCGAGACCAGAAGCGGTACGTCGTTCGGCGCATGTTCGGCGTCGAGCAGCAGCCAGTCATAACCGGCGCCGGCTGAGATTTCGACCGTGTAGGGGTTGGCGAGCGCCTGCCAGAGGCCGATCTGGGCGCGGCCTTCCTTCAGAGCCTGCTTGAAGAGGTTTTTGGGCGCGGGCATGGTGCTGATCCTTAGGCAAAGAAGAGGCTGACGGAGCCATAGGGGCCGAAGTCTGCGACGATGGTATCGCCGTGCCGCGCCTCGATCGGACGAATGAAGGAACCCGCCAGCACGATCTGGCCGGCGTCGATGCCGTCACCATATTGCGCCAGGCGATTGGCAAGCCAGGCGACGCCGCGGGAGGGCTGATTGAGAACGCCGGCCCCGAGCCCCGTCTCTTCGACCTCGGCATTGCGGCTGACGATCGCGCCCATCCAGCGCATGTCGATCTGGTCGGGCTTTACGGCGCGGCCACCGGTGACGATGCCGGCATTGGCGGCGTTGTCGGAAATGGTGTCGACGATGGTGCGCGCCTTTTTTGTCCCAGGATCGGCGCGCAGGATGCGGGTGTCGAGGATTTCGAGCGCAGGCGTCACGTAATCGGTGGCGTTCAGCACATCGAAGATCGAGATCCCAGGCCCCTTCAGCGGCGCCTTCATGACGAAGGCGATTTCGGCTTCGATGCGCGGCTGGATGAAGCGGTCGGCGGGCACTGTCGCGCCGTCCTCGAATAGCATGTCGTCGAAGAGCACGCCGGAGTCCGGCGTGTCGATGTTCAATGCATACTGCATCGCCTTCGAGGTCAGTCCGATCTTCCAGCCGATCGGCTTGCGGCCGGCGGCGATCTTCTTCTTCACCCAGGCGGCTTGTACGCCGTAGGCATCGTCCATCGTCATGTGCGGATACTTCAGCGACAGAAGCTCCGTCTGGACGCGCGTCCGTTCTGCTATATCGAGCCGCTCGGCGGCCTGCCTGATCTCGTCTGACGTCAGCATCTCACACCTCGTCGGCGATCGTGTTCGTGAGGACGCCCATGTCGTTCGCCTCGACTTCGACGACGTCGCCGGGCTTTAGCCAGATCGGCGGATCGAAGCGGGCGCCGGCGCCCGTCGGCGTGCCGGTGACGATCACGTCGCCGGGAACCAGGGTGGTGAAGGTCGAGACGTAGTTGATGATTCTGGCAAAGGAAAAGATCATCCGACTGGTGCGGTCGCTTTGGCGCACTTCGCCGTTGACCCGCGTCTCAAGCTTGATATTGGCGAGTTGGCTCTCATCCGTGAACGGGATCAGCCACGGACCGATCGAGCCGGTCCGATCGAAGTTCTTGCCCTGGGTGACGTTGAATTTCGCATGCCGCACCCAGTCTCGGATCGTGCCCTCGTTGCAAAGCGACAGGGCGGCGATGTGGGAAAATGCATCCGCTTCGGCAATCCGCCGGCCGCCTTTGCCGATGACGATAACGATCTCGCCTTCATAGTCGAGCTGCGGGCTTTCCGGCGGCCGGATCAGCGGCTGGCCGTGGCCGGTAAACGACCGGGGAAAACGGATGAACAGGGAGGGATTGGAGGGGGCCGCCTGGCCGTCCTTATATTCCTCGTTGCGGTCGGGGAAGTTGACCCCGACGCAGATGATCTTTTCCGGCGACGGAATGGGGATCTCGAAGCGGATCTCATCCAACGTATAATCCGGCTTCAATGTCTTGCCTTCGTTGGCGAGCTGAGCGAGGCGGCCTGCCTCGATGACCTCGCGCAGGCTCGGCCAGGTCGCGCCGTGGCGGGCCGACAGGTCGACGACACCGCCGTCGATGGCAAGCCCGTAGCCATGACGGCCGTTTCTGGAGAAGGACAGGAATCTTGGATGGGTCATGCTTTTCTCTCGGGCCTTGCTTTGGCCTCAGGCGATGCCGCCGAGGCAGACATATTTGATTTCGGTGAATTCCTCGATGCCGTATTTCGAGCCTTCGCGGCCGAGGCCGGAGAGCTTGACGCCGCCGAAGGGGGCTTCGGCCGTCGAGATCAGCCCGGTATTGACGCCGACCATGCCGTATTCCAGCGCCTCGGCGACCCGGAAGACGCGGGCGAGATCCTTGGCATAGAAATAGGAGGCGAGACCGAACTCGGTGTCGTTGGCCTGGGCGATCACGTCGGCTTCGTCCTTGAAGCGGAAGAGCGGTGCCAGCGGACCGAAGGTCTCCTCGCGGGCAACCGCCATCTCCCTGGTGACATCGGCGAGGATGGTCGCTTCGTAAAAAGTGCCCCCGAGCGCGTGTTTCTTGCCGCCCTGAACGATGCGGGCGCCCTTGCCGACGGCATCGGCCACGTGCTCCTCGACCTTATCAAGCGCTGCCTTGTCGATCAGCGGCCCGAGGATCACGCCCTCGTCGAAGCCGTTGCCGGTCTTGAGCTTGGATACGGCGGCAGCGAGTTTCTCGGCAAAGGCGTCGTAGACCTTTTCCTGCACATAGATGCGGTTGGCGCAGACACAGGTCTGACCATTGTTGCGAAACTTCGCGATCAGGGCGCCCTCTACCGCCGCATCGAGATCGGCATCGTCGAAGACGATGAACGGCGCATTGCCGCCGAGCTCCAGGCCGAGCTTCTTGATGGTCGGCGCGCTCTGCTTGTAAAGCTCGGCGCCGACCTCGGTCGAGCCGGTGAAGGTCAGCTTGCGCACGACGGGATTGGCGGTCATTTCGCCGCCGATCTCCCGTGCGGAGCCGGTGATCACACTGAAGAGGCCCTTGGGAAGTCCGGCGCGTTCGGCAAGGATGGCGATGGCGATCGCCGAAAACGGCGTCTGGCTGGCCGGCTTCAGCACCATGGCGCAGCCAGCGGCCAGGGCGGGCCCGGCCTTGCGGGTGATCATGGCGTTCGGAAAGTTCCACGGCGTAACCGCGGCCACCACGCCGATCGGCTGCTTCATCACCATGATGCGCTTGTCGGGCTGATGGCCGGGGATCAGGTCGCCGTAAATCCGGCGGCCTTCCTCGGCGAACCATTCGATGAAGCTCGCGCCATAGACGATCTCACCGGTGGCCTCCGCCAGCGGCTTGCCTTGCTCCAGCGTCAGGATGCGGCCGAGATCGTCCTTGTTCTCGATCATCAGCTCATACCATTTGCGCAGGATGCCGCAGCGCTCCTTGGCGGTCCTGGCAGCCCAGCCCTTCTGCGCGATCCGCGCGGCCTCGATCGCGGCCCGGGTCTCGGCGGCCCCGAGCTTCGGGACGTAGCCGATGGTCTCGCCCGTGGCCGGATTGGTGACCGCGATACCCGTCTCCCGGTCAGCCTCAATCCAGTGATCGCCGACGAGGGCTGCCTGGCAGAACAGACTGATATCTTTGAGCTGCATGGTGACGGTCCTTTATCGATGGAGTTGATGCGAAGCCGACGCGCGGCGTCGCATCATGGGCTGATGCCGATCATGGGGCAACGATCGGCTGCGCTTTGAGATCGGCTTCCCGTATCGGCGTCCCGGCAAACAGGCTGCCATGCTCGAACCAGGATTTCGGCGCCGTGGCGCCCCAGAGCGTCTGGCGCTGCGGATCTTTCAGATCCCACTTGATCGGCTCGAGGTCGGGATCGACCGTTTGATAATCCGAGCAGTAGATCTCGATGCGGTGGCCGTCCGGATCGAGGATATAGAGGAAGAAGGCGTTGGAGATGCCATGGCGGCCGGGGCCGCGCTCGATGTTGGACACCCAGCCGGTCGTCGCCATCAGGTCGAGCAGGTCGATGATGTTGAGTGGTGTCGGCACCCAGAAGGCGGTGTGGTGCAGCCGCGGACCCTTGCCATTGGTAAAAGCAATGTCGTGCACGCCGCCTTTGCGATGCGTCCAGGCGGCCCAGAGCCGGCCGGTTTCCTCGTCGGCGGTGTATTCGGTGACGCGGAAACCGATCTCGTTGTAGAAGGCCACCGATTCATCGACATTGGGCGAGAAGCAGTTGAAGTGGTCGATCCTGAGCGGCTTGACGCCCTTGTAGAGCGCATATTTCTGGTGGATCGGCGGCAGGCGGTCCATCTTCGAATAGAATTCGAGCGGAATGCCGAGCGGATCGCGGGTGCGGAAGGTGCGCGCCTGGTAGGGCCGCTCGACCCATTCCACCGGCAGGCCCTTGCCCTTGAAGAAGTGCGCAGCCTTGTCGAGATCCTCGTCGCCAAAGACCTTGAAGCCGAGGTCGCGGGCCTCCGATATCTCCGACTTCCTCAGGACGATACAGTGGTGGCCGCGCTCTTCCATGGCGCGCAGATAAATGGTGTCGGCCGTCTCGTCGGTCACCTGAAGGCCGAGCGTATCGACATAGAAGGCGCGCGATTTGGCAAGATCCTTGACGCCGTATTCGACATGGCTGAGGCGCACGATGTTGAAGGGCGGGTAGAGATTGGGTTGCGGCAAGGGCATGGGGGTTCCTCCTCTTTATACCTGCTGCTGTCGTTCAGCCGCCGAGCTTCTGGATGGCGTGCGGCTTGGTGGCAAAGGCGACGTTCTTGGTTTCCATGTAAAAGTCGAAAGACCAATCGCCGCCGTCGCGGCCGATGCCCGAGTTCTTCACTCCACCGAAGGGGGTGGGCAGGTGGCGGACGTTTTCCGAGTTCACCCAGATCATGCCGGCCTCGAGATGATCGGTGAAACGGAAGGCGCGGGTGACGTCCGATGTCCAGAGATAGCCGGTCAGGCCGTACTGGATGTCGTTGGCAAGGGCGAGCGCCTCGGCTTCGTCCTTGAACGGAATGGCGGTCAGCACCGGCCCGAAGATCTCTTCTTGGGCTATGCGCATTCCGTTGTCGGCGCCGATAAACAGGGTCGGCGAGACATAGCAGCCGCCGCCCGGACCGTCATATTTGGCACCGCCGGCCGCGACCGTTGCGCCTTCCGACTTGCCGATCGCGATATATTCCAGCACCTTCTTCTCGTGTACCGGATGGATCAGCGGTCCGATGACCGTCTCGGGATCGAGGGGATGGCCGACGTTGATGCGGCTCGCCTTTTCGGCGACGAGCGCAGTGAACCTGTCATAGACGCTGTCCTCGACCAACAGGCGCGAGGACGAGGTGCAGCGCTCGCCGTTCAGCGAGTAGATCATGAAGACGGCGGCATCGGCGGCGCGCTCCAGATCGGCATCAGCGAAGACGACGACCGGGTTCTTGCCGCCAAGCTCGAAATGCACCCGCTTCAGCGTGTCGGCGCCCTGCTTCATGATCATCGAGCCGGTGCGGCTCTCGCCGACGAAGCCGATCGCCTTGATTAGCGGATGTTCGGTCAGCGCCTTGCCGGCATCCTCGCCGAAGCCGTTGACGAGGTTCCAGACCCCCTTCGGCAGGCCGGCCTCTTCGGCGATTTCGACGAGCAGGCGTGCCGTCAGCGGCGAGAACTCGGCCGGCTTGTGGACGATGGTGCAGCCGGCGGCGAGTGCCGGCGCAATCTTCCAGGTCGACAGCATGAACGGCGTGTTCCAGGGCGTGATGATGCCGACGGGGCCGATCGGATTGCGGGTCGTGATGTTGACCTGGCCGTCGGCGCGAATCGATTTGCCGTCGCGGGCTTCAGGGGCGCGATCGGCGAAGAAACGGAAGTTCTCCGCACCGCGCAGCGCCGCCTTGGCCATGAACTTCAGCGACTGCCCCGTGTCCATGCATTCGACAAAAGCGATCTCTTCGGCCCGCGCGACGATCGCGTCGGCGATCCTGTGCAGCAGCTTCTTGCGGGCATCGCCCGGCATGGCGGCCCACTCGGCAAAGGCTGATTTGGCGGCCCTGGCGGCCCGGTCGATGTCGGCGGCCTTGCCGCGCGCGACGGTGGCGAGCGGCTGCAGATCGACCGGCGAAATCGTCTCGAAGGTCGAGCCGTCATCGGCCGTCACATCCTCGCCGCCGATCCGGTTCAGGACACCGCGTTCCTTCAGCCGCGCAAGATAGGTTTCGGCCTTTGCGATGTTTTCCTGCAGTTTGGACATCGTCTATTTCCTCGATGTTGTCTCATCCCGCGACGCGGGCGTTGTCACTTGCCGCGAAGCCGCGGATGGATGGCGTTCTTCTTCCAGCTCAGCTCCGCATCGATCTCGCGGATCTCCAGCGACAGCGCGAAATGCGGCGTCTCGAAGAGCGGGCCGAGAACGTCCGCCGCCGCCGCAAAGATCGCTTCGCCCGTGCGCTTCTTCTCCTCAGCCGTGCGGCCCTTGCCGATGCGGAAGTTCAGGTCGACGAAAGCGTTTTCCGGGAGCTGGTCGGCAATCGCATAATGATCGGCGCGAAGGGCGCGGACGCGCACCGCGCCGAGTTCGAAGAGGCCCGTCTCCAGCACGGTCTTCAGCAGCGTCTCGCAGAGCGCGCCGATATCAGCGCGATCGTCGAGATTGGCCGAATATTCGATGGTGAGATGTGGCATCGATCCTCCCCGATCTCTATTTACTTAACATGTTAATAAATTGACCGTGGATGTCAAGCTCCGGTATCGAGCTTTCTTGCGAGTTCCAGACTTTCGGCGACATAACGCGACAGGCGCTCGGCGGCGTTCGGGATTTCGGGCCGCTCGGCAAGCCAGCCGATATAGGTGAGGCTCCTCAACACCATGAACAACGGCAGGCATTCCAGCGCCGCATCGGAAAGACCGCGCCGGCTGCGATAGCCTGTGATCAAGGCATTCTCGATGGCGGGGTAGGCTGGCTCTTGGCGGTTCTTCAGCAGTGCCGTGGCGAGATCGAACAAGAGGAAGCCATATCCCGCATCGTCGAAGTCGATAAAGGCGACACGATCTTCATCTCCCGTCAGGAAGATGTTTTCGCGTACAAGATCGGCATGGATCAGGCCGTAGTCGAGGCCGTGTCGCTGCGCATTGGCGAGGCGGTGCCGCAAGTCGTCGCGCAATGCCGAGAGCGCCGAGGCTTCGTCGCGTGAAAGTCCCGGGCAATCCCAGAAGCGGCCCCAGAGGGGTTTTTCTCCGAGCAGGCCTTCGGCGTCCCATGCCGGACGGCGGAAATCTGCCGGCAGAGCCCACGCGTCGGCCAGATCATGCATGGTCGCCATGGCATGGCCGATGCAGAAGAAGATATCTGCCTGCGTTTCAGCCGGTTGCGACAGCGGCGTACCGCTCTGCCCAAGGGCCGCGCCGTCGACCCAGCTGACGACGTCGGCATATTGCTCGGGAAACCGGCAGCTCTCCGGAAGGCAAATGAGGTTTTGCCCGTTTCCGGTCGGCACGGGGCACGGCACATCGAGGCCGCCGAACCGCAGCGCTGCCATAAGGTCCAGTTCCGAGCGCAGGCTCGTCTCGTCATGATAGCCCGGCCGATGCAGCCGCAGGGCGGCAGATCGGCCATCGGCAAGCGTGATACGGAAGACGGCGTTTTCCCGGTATTTCAGCAGAACCGGGTCGTCCGCCAAGGCCGACCAGTGGCCGAGCGCTTCCAGCGCCCGTTCCTGCAGGGCATCCCGGATGGTTTGCGGCAGTTGATCGCCCATCCCTGCCTCACAAGCTGCCAAGGACGTCGTCGAAGACCGACAGCATCAGGTCGGCATGATCCCTGGAGAACGGCATCGGCGGGCGGATCTTGGTGGCGCATTGATGGATGCCGATCTTGCCCATCAGCACGCCACGCTCGCGCATCGCATTGACGATCCGGGTCGCCTGCGTGACGGCCGGTTCCCTGGTCGTCTGGTCCAGCACGAATTCCATGCCCATGAACAGGCCGCTGCCGCGCACGTCGCCGATGATCGCATGTTTTTCCGCAAGCCGCTTGAAGGCGCCGCGTGTATATTCGCCGACATGGCGGGCGTTCTCGACGAGCTTCTCATCCTCGATCACATCGAGGACCGCCATGGCGGCGGCGCAGGAGACCGGATTGCCGCCGAACGTATTGAAATAGCGGAACGCCTTGCGGAAAGCGTTCAGCGTATCGGCATTGGCGACGACGCCGCCGACGGGATGACCATTGGCCATCGGCTTGCCGAGCGTCACGATGTCGGGAACGATGCCGGCGCGCTGATGGCCCCACATATGCGAGCCGGTGCGGCCGAAACCCGGCTGCACCTCGTCGGTGATGACAAGGCCGCCGGCCTTGCGCACGGCAGCCACCGTCTTGACGAGGAAGCCCGGCGGCAGATCCGGAAAACCTTCATTGGCAAAGAACGGATCGATGATCAGCGCCGAAAACCCGTGCGGGCCGTCCTGAAGCGAGGCGATCGCCTTCTCGACCTCGGCAGCGAAGGCCGCGGCAAAGGCATCGCCGCCTTCGCCGCCGAGCGGACGGTAGCTATCGGGCGCCGGCACGTGCCTGACATGACCGCCGAAGCCGCCGACCGGCGGCATGCGGGTCGACAGCTGCGACACGGCAGCTGTGTTGCCGTGATAGGTATGGTCGGTGGCGATCACGCCGGTCTTGCCGGTGACGGCCTGCGCCATGCGCAGCGCGATGTCGTTCGCCTCGCTGCCGGTGCAGGTGAGGATCGCGGCGTCAAGGCTCCTATCGAAGGTCGCCGTCAGGCGTTCGACATAGTCGAGAATGCCTTCATGCAGATAGCGCGTATGGGTATTGAGCGTCGAGGCCTGTCGTGTGATCGCCTCGACCACGCGCGGATGGCAATGGCCGACATGCGGCACGTTGTTGTAGCAGTCGAGAAATTTGCGGCCGTCGGCATCCCAAAGCCAGACGCCCTCGCCACGGACAAGGTGGACCGGCTCCTCGTAGAAGAGCGACATGTTCCGGCCGAGAAGGCGCTCGCGACGGGCGATGAGGGCAGCATTGTCGGACATGATCAGGCTCCCGCGGCGGTGAGACCGGCGTCAAGCGCCGTCAATATCGTCTGCACGTCCCCGGCCGTGATGACGAGCGGCGGCGACATGATGACATTGGCTCCCGAGGTGCGGACGAGGGCGCCGGCATCATAGGCAGCATCCTGCACCTTTTGCAGGACATCCTTCGACGCCGCGCTCTTCTTGCCTCGATCGCTGACGAGTTCGAGCGCGCACATCAGGCCCTTGCCGCGCACGTCGCCGATCAGCTCGTGCTTCTCCTGCAGTTTTTTCAGGCCGGCCAGCAGTTCGTCGCCGCGGGCGGCGGCATTGGCGGCGACATCCAGCCGCTTGGTCTCCTTCAGCGTCGCAAGTGCGGCGGCGGCGCCGACCGGATGGCCGGAATAGGTATAGCCGTGGCCGATCGTGCCGACCCCGTTCTTGTTGCTTTCGAAAACTTCGGCGACGTTGTCGGCGATCATGACGGCGCCGAAGGGGAAGTAGCCGTTGGTGATCGCCTTGGCGGTGGACATGAGATCGGGTATGACGCCCCAAAGGCGCGATCCCGTCCAGGCGCCGGCACGACCGAAGGCGGTGATGACTTCGTCGGCGATCAGCAGAATGCCGTGGCGGTCACAGATCTCGCGCATCAGCGGCAGGAATGTCTCATGCGGGACGATGACGCCGCCGGCGCCGAGCACCGGTTCGACGATCAGGGCGGCGATGGTGTCCGCCCCCTGGAAGGCGATCTCGTCTTCGAACAGCCGGCCGATGGCCGCCGCGATCTCTGCGCCGTCGCTCATACCGAACGGATTGCGATAGGCAAAGGGTGCGGGCAGGTGAAAGACGCCCGGCAGCAGCGGCTCGTAGTTGCGGCGGAAATTCTGGTTGCCGTTGACGGATGCCCCGCCGAAATGGGTGCCGTGATATCCCTTCTTCAGCGCAACGAATTTGGTGCGCTCGGGCTGGCCGTTGATCTTGTGATATTGCCGCGCGAGCCGGAGGCAGGTTTCGACCGAATCCGAGCCGCCCGACGTGAAGAAGGAGCGGTTGAGCCCGTCTTCCCGGAACCATTCGGCAAGCTCGTAGGACAGTTCGATCAGCGGCGAATTCGTCGTGCCGCGGAACGTCGAATAGTAGGGCAGCTCGTCGAGCTGGTCGCGGATCGCCTTCTTCACCGGTTCGCAGGAATAGCCGAGATTGACGTTCCAGAGGCCGCCGACCGCATCCAGCACCTTCTTGCCCTGGATATCGACGATCTCCACGCCCTCGCCGGCGCTGATGATGCGCGGCGGATGCGCCTGCATTTCGGCCGGGTGGGCCATCGGGTGCCACATGTGACGGGCATTGTTTTCGGCTATGAAATTGGTTTCACGCATCTCTATTCCCTTCGGTTCAGAGCCCCAGCATCGCAAGTGCGCGGGCATAGCTTTCGGCAGGCCGGGTGACGTCGAAATGCACATGCTGCAATCCGACGGCTTCAGCGCCTTCGATGTTCTTCTTCTGGTCGTCCACGAAAACGCAGGCTTCGCGCGGCAGGCCGAGCTCGGAAAGCACCTGTTCGTAAGCGCGCGGATCGGGTTTCAGGATCTTGGTGTAGGTGGCATCGACGATGACGTCGAAGAGTTCGATCAGCGGGAAGCGCTTGCGGAACTCGACGCCGTAGAAAAGATCGAGCTCGTTCGACAGGATCGCAAGCTTCAGCCCTGCGTCCTTGACGCGCAGGGTGGCGTCGCGGGCTTCCGGACGCAGCACGAGTTCGGGCTCGGCGCCACGGGCCCGGCGCACGAAAGTCTGCATATCCGTCCAGGTTTCGCCGAGCAGGGCGCCGACTTCACTGGTGCGGGTCAGCCAGTAGTCACGCTCGGTGATCTCACGGTTCTGCATCGCCACCCACAGCGGATCGGTCGTGGTGTCGAAAGGCCCGAGCCAGCCGAGCGAGCCTTTGGCAAGCCCTAGTGTGCGTTCTGTGATGTCATGCGTCTCGAACAGGGTGCGGGTGACCACGCCGCCGAAGTCGAGGATGAGGGCACGGTTTGCAGTCATGGCCGTCCTTTCGGGATCACGCCTTCGGCGATCCAATTGTCGAAAATGGCGAGCGCGGCGGCGGAGAAGGACGGCGCATTGATATGGGCATCGACCTCGTGAAGGGCGACGGAGGCGGGGAGGGCCCGGCGCATCTCGTCGAGAAAGGCGGCCAGCCCTTCCGGATCATGCAGAGGCTCGTCGGGCTTGTCCCATTCCTGAAGCCCTTCCGTCGGTAGCAGGAAGGCAACCTCCGCATCGGCGCGCTCGAGCTTTCGCCCGATCAGCCGGGCGACTTCCCGCCGGCCCTCGGGCGATGTCGTCACTGATCCGATCAGCCGGTTGTGAGCGTGATACGGACGGTCGGCAAAGATGTCGGGCAGGGGCTGCCAGGCCTGCAGATCGACCATATCGACGGCCCCGGGGGCGACGATCTGCGGGATGCCGGCGCGGCCGGCATTTTCAAGCCTGTCCGGTCCCGAGGTGACCACCGTGCCGTAATGATGGTTGCTGACCTCCTGGATGCAGAAATCGAAGACAGCGGCAAAGCCGCGCTGGGAGGCAATGGCTTCGAAGGCGCGCCCGCCCATGCCGGTGGAATGGAACACGGCGACGTCATAGCCGCGCTTTTGCAACTCGGGCCGCAGATACTTCATATACTTCAGGCAGGAAGAGCCAAGCGAGGTCATGCCGATCAGCGGGCGTTCGCAGTCGGGCTTGCTTCCGTGCTTGGCGGCTCCGACGACGGCGCCGCAGGCCTGCGACAGGACTGAGCGGCAGATACCGTTGAGGCCGTAGAGACCGCCGGCCCAGAGGATCATCATCAGATCGGGCGCGATGCGCTCGGGCGGGATCAGATGGGAATAGGCGATGGTCGACACCACGAATTTCGGCACGCCGAGCGGCAGGACGGCCGCGACGTCGAGCGCCAGATCCGTGCCCATGGAGCCGCCGAGCACGATGATGCCGTCCACCAATCCTTGATCGTAGAGCTTGCGGACAAGTGCGGTCGCCCCCTTCGCCATGGCGGCCATGGCACTGTTTTCGTCACCGCTTTCGGTGATCGCCGCAATCGAGGTCGCGGCGGCTTGCGCGATGTCATGTTTGGAATAATCGGGGACGTAGGGCGGGTCGCCGAGAATACTGACATCGACCATGACCGGTCGGCCGCCGGCTTCTTCAATGACGGACGCCATGAATTGCAGCTCGTCGCATTTGGTGTCACCGGTTCCGATGACGAGTATTCTTGGCGAAGGAGCCACAGGGCTCATCGATCCGTCCTCCTGATTTTTACACTGGTTCCCATGGGCCTTTCCGACCCGTAGTATTTTTCTGAAATCGCATCGGCGGCAGTGATGGCCTGAGCCCCGAATTCGTCGATCGCCGCCTTTGTGATGCGGGCCAGCGGGGCGGCGATGGCGACGCAGCCGACCGGATGACCGCCGGGTGCGCGGATCGGCGCAGCCGTGCTGACGACACCGGCTTCGAGACCTTGATGGCTGATGGAAAAGCCTCGCGCAGCCGTCTCCTGGAGCAGATCGCGCACCCGTCCGGGATCGACGACGGTGTGGTCGGTGAACTTTTCGAGTGGCTTTTCAAGCGCTTCGTCGATCTCCGCCGGCGGGCAGAAGGCGAGGAAGGCCAGGCCGGATGCGGTGGCGTGAAAGGGCAGGGGGATGCCGACTTCGACGATGACGCGGTGAGCCCGCGGCGAATCCTCCACATGGATGGTCGAAAGCCGGCCACCGGAGAACTCGGAGAAATGCACCGTTTCCATCGATGTTTCGGCGAGCGCCTTGATGAAGGGAATGGCAACGCGCAGGAACGGATAGCGGGCCTCTCGAATGCGTGCGAGACGAACCGGCGCCGATCCGATCCGATAGCGGCGGGTATCGGGATCCTGCTCGACGAAACCGTGTTTTTCCAATTCCACCAGAAAGCGGCGGGTCGTCGCCTTGTCGAGCGCGCACAGGCGGGCGATGTCCGTCAGACCCGCCTCCTTATCCAGTCGCGACAGCGTATCCAGCAATGAAAGCGCCTTTCCGATCGTGCTCATCGTTCCTCCTCTTGGGTCGGGTCATGCCCAGGTTTCCCCGCGTCGGCTCGGCGCCATCGGTCAAATCGGGCCGCAGACCCTGCGCCGCGGCACGATGGCGGCGACCCAAGATACTTAACATGCGAAATAACTTGACAGACACAGGGATTGTTTGCAAGTCTATATTTGAAGCTGTGGTTCAAATAATGAACCTTAGGCGCTGACGGCGGTAAAATCAACAAAAGCATAAGCGCCCGTTTGTCAGTCCGGTTCTGGTGGAGGTCGCCTGCGCGCAATCGCGGGGATTATCGGATGTTCTTAACAAGGGGAACGAAGGCAGATGAATACGCAAAATTCGCAAGGCGCGGCTGAGAACCAGCTGCGCAAGAACAGTCTCGGCGTCGGTGCCGTGACCTTCCTGGTGGTTTCGGCCGCAGCCCCTCTGACCGCGGTCGCCGGCGGCGTGCCGCTGTCGATGATGCTCGGCAATGGACCGGGCATTCCGCTCACTTTTCTGCTGGTCACGCTGATCCTGCTGCTCTTTGCCGTCGGCTACGTTGCCATGGCCCGCCATATCCGCAATGCCGGCGCATTCTATGCCTACACGGCCCAAGGCCTGGGCGGCATGATGGGGGGCGCCGCGGCATTGGTCGCCATCCTGGCCTATAATGCGATGCAGATCGGCGTCTTCGGCCTGTTCGGCGCAGCAACCTCTGGCCTCTTCGCCGGCCTCGGCCTGCAATTGCCCTGGTGGGTCTGGACCTATATCGGCATCGCGATCGTGGCCGTCTTCGGCTATCGCCGTGTCGACCTCTCGGCCAAAGTTCTGACCGTTCTCGTCATTCTCGAATATCTGGTCGTCCTGGTCATCGATGCGGCGATCCTCCTGAAGGGCGGCGACAGCGGCCTTTCGTCCACCCCCTTCACGCCAGCTGCGTTCATGAGCGGCACGCCGGCAATCGGCATCCTGTTCTGCTTTGCCGCCTTCATCGGCTTCGAAGCCACGACGATCTACAGCGAGGAAGCCCGCGAACCGCACAAGACCGTGCCGCGCGCGACCTATATTTCCGTGCTGATCATCGGCCTCTTCTACATGCTGACCTCCTGGCTGATGGTGGCCGGCGCCGGCGCCGACAAGCTTGTTCCCGAACTGCAGGGCCTTGCCGATCCGACGACGTTCCTGTTCGGCCTCGCCGAGCGCTATGTCGGCCACTGGATTGTCGTGGTCATGAACATCCTGTTCGTCACCAGCCTGTTTGCCGGCGTACTCGCCTTCCACAACGGCGTTGCCCGCTACATGTATGTCGCCGGTCGCGAAGGTTTGCTGCCGAAGTCTGTCGGCGTCACCCACCCGGTCTTCCAAAGCCCGCATGTCGGCTCGGTGATCCAAACGGTCATTGCCGCTGTCGTCGTCGCTCTCTTTGCCTTCACCGGGCAGGATCCGGTGCTGGCGCTGTTTTCCTGGCTCACCAATGTCGGCACGCTTGCGATCATCCTGCTGATGGCCTTTACCGCATTTGCGATCGTTGCCTTCTTCGGCCGTAATCCCGGTCTCGAAAACAATGCGCTGGTGACCAAGATCCTCCCGGTTCTGACAGGTGTGATCCTGCTGGCGCTGGTGGTCTATATCACCATCTATTTCGGCAGCATCGCCGGAGCGAGCGGCGTTCTGGCCGTCTTCCTTCCAGGTCTCGTGCTGATCGCAGCGATCATCGGCTTCATCGCTGCCGCGCGGTTGAGATCGGCGGATTCAGTGAGCTTCGGACGTCTCGGCGCGGGCCAGGAAGCCTGATTGAAACCGGCTGGATTGGCGGGCGCATCGCCCGCCGATCTAAAACGCGCAAAACCGCTTGCACCGTTTTGGTTTTGCGCGACATGCTTTGATTTTGCGAGGATTGAGATGCAGGACAAGGTCAATCAACTCCGGATGCTCGACATTGCACCTCGGTCGCTGTTTATCGGCGGCGCATGGCGACCGCCCGTCGGCGGTGCTGCGATGGATGTCATCTCGCCGATCGACGGAACCCGGTTGACGACGATCGCCGATGCCGGCTCCGACGATGTCGATCTCGCCGTCAAGGCAGCGCGGCGTGCCTTCGAAAAAGGCGGCTGGTCGAAGGCAGCACCTGCTGAGCGCAAGAAGGTGCTGCTGAAGATCGCCGAGCTGATCGAGAAGAATGCGCTCGAGCTCGCCGTTCTCGGCGTTCGCGACAACGGCACGGAAATCTCCATGGCGCTGAAGGCCGAGCCCGGCAGTGCCGCCGGCACCTTCCGCTACTACGCCGAGGCGATCGACAAGGTCTATGGCGAGATCGCGCCGACGGCCGATAATATTCTCGGCCTTATCCATCGCGAGCCCGTCGGCGTCGTTGCCGCCATCGTGCCGTGGAATTTCCCGATGATGATCGGCGCCTGGAAAATTGCACCGGCACTGGCGGCCGGCAATTCCGTGGTGCTGAAACCGGCCGAGGGCGCGTCGCTGACGCTGCTGCGGCTCGCCGAACTTTGCGCAGAGGCGGGATTGCCGGATGGCGTGCTCAACGTCGTCACCGGGCGCGGCGCCGTCAGCGGCGAAGCACTCGGGCTGCACATGGATATCGATGTGCTGGCCTTTACCGGTTCCGGCCCGGTCGGGCGCCGGCTGCTGAAATATTCGGCGCGCTCCAATCTGAAGCGCGTCTATCTCGAACTCGGGGGCAAATCTCCGAACATCGTCTTTGCCGATGCGCCGGATCTCGATCAGGCGGCCACGGTGTCGGCTTACGGCATCTTCCGCAATTCCGGCCAGGTCTGCGTCGCGGGCTCCCGCCTGCTTGTGGAAAAATCGATCCACGAGGAATTTTCGGAAAAGGTCGCCGGCATTGCCGCCTCCATGAGGGTCGGAGACCCGCTGCAGCTTTCAACCGAAGCGGGCGCGATCTCAAGCGAGATCCAGTTGCAGAAAGACCTCGGCCATGTCGCCCAGGCCGTCTCGGAGGGCGCTCTGCTGCGCACCGGCGGCGCCCGCATCCTGGAGGAGACGGGCGGCTATTACATGCGGCCGGCGGTCTTCGACGTGACGCCATCGATGGCGCTTGCCCGTGAGGAGGTCTTCGGGCCGATCCTGTCGGTCATTCCGTTCGAGACGGAGGCGGAAGCCCTGCAGATCGCCAACGCCACAGAATACGGCCTGGCCTCCGCCGTCTGGACGTCGAACCTGTCGCGCGCCCACCGGATGGTGCGCGGAATTCGCGCCGGCGTCGTGCATGTCAATACCTATGGCGGGTCAGACAACAGCGTTCCGCTCGGCGGCGTCAAGCAATCGGGCAATGGTCATGACAAATCGCTGCATGCGCTGGACAAATATGTCGATCTGAAAACCGCGTGGATCCAGCTCTAAAACAGGAATTTCGGCCAGCAGTCAGCACCGAAATCACCGTGACGCCCGTGATGCAGAAGCTCATCGAAGAGCCGGACGATTCCGCCTTGTCGCATATGCTGCATGACGGCATGCCCGAGGACCAGACTCGCACCATAGAATTCGTGCTGCCGACACTCAAAATCGTGCAGCTTGGCGGCATGCAGGAGCCTGGCCAGGGAGCGGGTTCGATCATGGCAGGCCTTTTGCAGAACCCGGATCAGTTCGCGGAAGTGAAGGGCGATCTCGATGCGCTTCTTCCGCGCTCCGTCGACGAAGCCTTGCGCTGGATCACGCCGATCGCTACGCAGACGCGACAGACGACACAGGCCGTCGAAATCGGTGGCGTGACGATCCCGCCAATCAACCGGTCGCCGCCGTGCTCGCCTCGGCCTCGTATTGCGAGAGCGGTTCACGGATCCGAGACGCTTCGACATTCACCGTACGAGGGAAGTCACGCGGCCTTCGGCTTCGGCCATCACTTTTGTGCAGGGCGCTGGTTTGCCCGGCAGCAGATCAATTCGGCGTCCACCTATCTGATCGACAAACCGCCGGAGATCGCGCTCCGTGATGACGGCCCGGTGCAGATTCGCGGCTGGGAATTCAGCGCTCCCTCGACATCGAACGTCACGCTGCGATAGGTGGTACAGCGCAGGAGTTTTTTCAGGCGCTGTACCACTTTGACGCCAGGCATCGGCCCGATGCACTAGCCACCGAAACTGCCCACCTGCGTCGGCACGTTGATATAGTTGCGGTCGAAGTAAAGCAGTGCATTGCCATCCGCCCGCGAGCGAATGCCAATGACCTGGCCGATGAAGATATGGTGCGTGCCGACCAGGCGCGCCTCGGCGAGCCGGCAGTCGAAGGAGACCATGGCGCCGGCCAGTGCCTGGGTTCCCGATGGCATATCGACCCATTCCGCCGCGGCATACCGGGCCGCCATATCCGCTTGGCGGCCGGCGAAATAGCCGGCCAGCTCCTGGTGATCATCTGCGAGTACGTTGACGCAAAAGCGGTGGTTTTCGAGAAAGACGCCGCATTGGGCTGAGCGGCCGTTCATGCAAACGAGCAGTGTCGGCGGTTCGTCGGTGACGCTGCACATGGCGGTGGCGGTGAATCCGCCGCGCCCGGCGGGTCCGTTGGTGGTGATGACGTTGACCGGGGCGCAGACCCTGGCCATCGCATTGCGGAACTCGGTTTTCGAGACTTGCTCCTCCATGGTCGTCGCCTCATTCGGCCGCGTTACGCACGGGAGACGCTGCATCGAGCGGCGGCAGCCAGGTGTCACTGGTCCAGCCATTTTCGTCGTAGTCGCTCATGCATTGGTCGACGAGCGCTTCCATCTCCTTCAGCCGTCCGCCGCGCTCGGCGCCCTTCAGCACCTGCAGCCGGACTTCCTCAGGCGCGCCGGCATAGTTGAGTTCGTAGAGCGCGTGACGCCCGCCGAATTCGGTGCCGGTCGCATCCCAAAGCAGTTTCATGATCTTGATGCGCTCGATATGGCCCATGTCGTTGGAGCCGCGCACATATTGGGCGAGATAGCGGTCGATCTCGGGATTGCCGAAATCCTTGGTGGAGGAGGGGAGATAGATCAGCCCCGAGGCTACGACTTTGCGCACCGTCTCGATGACGCGCGGATAGGCCTCCGACATGAAGGTGCGGTAGGAAAGCGCCGCTTCCATGTTGGGCAGCACGGCGCCGTTCGCCCATGGTTGCGGATTGTGGGCCATGGCGTTGGAAAAGGACCAGAACATGTGGCGCAGCGCAATGACCTCGCCGAGCGCCGCCTGATTGCCGCGGAAGGCATCACCGCCGGTGGCCCGCAGTGCCTTTGCAAGCAGCCCCGCCATAAAGTCAAGCTTGACGGCAAAGCGCGTGCAGCCTTGGAAGCAATAGCCGTGCATGAAGCCGGAGGCCGGATGGAAGGACAGGATCTTGGCCGCATCGCGCAGGACCAGCACGTCCTCCCAGGGGACGAAGACGTTGTCGAGCACCAGGATTGCATCGTTCTCGTCAAAGCGGGAGGACAAGGGATAGTCGAAGGGCTGGCCGATCGTGTTGGCGGTCTGCTCGTAGGAGACGCGGCAGAACATCTTGATCCCGGGCGCATTCATCGGAACGATGAACATGACCGAGAGCGAGGGGTCTTCCGTCACCGTCGCCGAGCTTTGGGCGAGAAAGTTGTAATGCGTCAGCGCCGAGGACGTGGCGACCACCTTGGCGCCGGACACGTAGATGCCGGCATCGGTTTCCTTGGTGATGTGGACGAAGACATCCTTGACGGCATCGGCCTGCTTGTGCCGGTCGATCGGCGGATTGACGATCGCGTGGTTCATGAACAGCGCTGCTTCCTGCGCGCGTTTGTGCCAGGCGAGTGCATTGTCCTTGAACGGCCCATACCAGTCGGCATTGGCACCGAGCGTGTTCATCAGCGCCGCCTTGTAATCGGCGGTGCGGCCCATCCAGCCATAGGACATGCGAGCCCAATCGGCGATGGCGCCCTGCTGGGCGACGAGCTCAGCTGAAGATTTCGCCACCCGGAAATATTTGTGGGTATAGCCGCCATTGCCGGTATCGGTCGGCGATGTCAGCCGGTCTTTGGTCTTTTCGTTATGCAGCGCATCATACATCCGCGCGATCGAACGCGCGGAATTACGCATCGACGGATGGCTGGTGACGTCGGCGATGCGCTCGCCGTTGATATAGACCTCGCGACCGTCGCGCAGGCTGGCGAGATATTCGGCGCCGGTAAACGGACGGGTCTTGTCGCCGCGGTGGTCTTCAGCTCGCATCTCAGGTTCCTCCCTTGGAATATTGTCAGAAGCTAAAACGGGAGCCGCGGATAGACCATGGACAAAGAAGGGAATTCGCTGGTACTTTTTCCGGCATGGCGACACGAAGCGACGTTCCGATTTTTTTCGTCTATGGCGAGCCGAGCCGCTCGCTCGATGTGGGATTCCTGCATGTCGAAACAGTGATGGAGCGAAAAACCCTGCATTTCGGACATGTTTCGCCGCACAAACATCCGCTGATGGGGCAGATCACTTACTGGTTTCAAGGTGGCGGAGCCTATCGGATCGAAGAGGAGACTTGGAATTTTTCCGCTCCCGCCGTGAGCTTCGTGCCGAGCAACGTGGTGCATGGTTTCGATGTCGACGAACAGTCCGACGCGATTGTCGTGTCGATCTCGGACGACATGCTGAAGGCGATCGTGCCGCAGGTCGCGCTCAATCTCGACGTGCCGACCTTCCTGGCCGGCCAGCCGTCGGACCCGGTATGGTCGAAGCTCGGCACACTCCTCGATATGATTGCCGAAGATTATCGTGATCGCGGTACGGAAGACGAGAAGGTGCTGTGTGGTCTGATCGGCGTCGTGCTGTCACTGATGGGCCGCATCGGCGGTCGCGTGGCATTGCCGTCCACCTCGACGACGGTCTCACTCGGTCTTGCGCTACGCCGTGTCATCGACCTTCACTACAAGGAGGATTGGCCTGTCAGGGCCTACGTGAATGAGCTTGCGACCACGCCACATCTGCTCGACAAGGCGGCCCGCGAAGTCTTCGGATTGTCCGTCAAGGAGTTGCTGCTGGAACGGCGGCTGCTGGAGGCGAAGCGTCTTCTGATGTTCACCGTCCGATCGGTGGAAGACATTGGGCGCGAAATCGGTGTCGAGGATCCGGCCTATTTCACTCGCTTCTTCCGCAAGCGTACCGGCGAGGCGCCCGCTGCCTGGCGCAGGCGCCATCTGCAGGAGACGGCCTCGTCGACGACCTGAACATGAAGCGCGAACTATTGCCGCGTTACCGGCTCAGGTCGTTCGGTTGATTTCCATCCGGAACTGAGCCGGTTCAGTTTCGGGGTGGAATTCTTTGCCCGATCGACCGTTGCGACCCTGATCTTCCTTCTCATAACTTGACCAATGAGCGCCGCCACATCGTTGCGGTTCATGCTATCAGGCGCACACAGCTCGAAAAGTTCCATAGGCCAGGCGATCTTCGGTGAGCGCGATGGCGGCAACCTCCGCGACGTCCCGGTAATCCACGCGGCTGAAACGGGTCTCGGCTGACCACGGCTCAGCCAGGCAACTGGTCTCGACGATCCGTTCCCATGAAGGGGCGCGTAGTTCTGAAACTACACGCATGGGAAGTATCGTGTAATCGAGATCCGAGTTGATCAGTTCGTTCTCGACCGGCGTCTTAGCCGCATGGTTGGGCAGGCTAAGGATCGGGTGGATCACCGACGAGAACACGAACTTGCGCACGCCAGCGCGCTGAGCCGCCGCGATCATGTTTAGTCCAAATTGGACTTCATTCGGCTCGAACACAGGGCCGATGTAGAAGACACCGCTCACGCCTTGCAAAGCCGCATCAAGGCTTTTTGGGTTAGAGAGATCCCTGCGGCCACCTCATGAGCGCCGCGATCTTTTGCGGTTTGAACCTGCTCCGGTTTGCGAACCAGGCCGCGAACCAGTGCACCGCGATCGACGAGCGCGGGGATCACGAGCCCCGCCAGGTCGCCGGCCGCTCCGACTGCCAGAATAGTCACACTCATCACCTCCCCGACGTGCGCGTGCTGCCTTCTATCCGAATGCGATATCGACCCGAAAGGCATGTGCACTCGGCATTGCCGCGATTGATCGCGACAATCCGCATCATGTATCAGGAGCGGCTGTTCATGCGCTCGAACATGGCTTCACCCAATTTGCGCGTCTGAACAGAAACCCCGACAAGAACCTCGTCATTGCCAGCCTCCAGTTGGGCCAGCGCTTCGGTTGCGAACGCTTCGGGAGTGACCATCATATTGTTAGCCGTCCCCTCGCTGCGCTTGTCGCCGCCAAGACCGGTATCGACGATCGGTGGGGCGACTTCCACCACACGTATCCCCGTCGCCTTCAACTGGTGGCGCAGGCTGAGCGTGAAAGAGTGGATCCCTGCCTTGGTGGCACAATAGACGGGGACATCAGCCATCGGCGAAAAAGCGAGACCGGAACTTACGTTGACGATCAACGCGTGGCTTTTTTCCTTTAGCATTGGCAGGAGTTCGGCGATCAGGTGGATCGGTGCCGTAAGATTGGTGGCCACTTCCTGGTCGAGTGTCTGCATACCGGGATCGGAGGTGAAGTCGCGGTGGTTCTGAACACCGGCGTTGTTGATGACTGCGTTGAGATCGCGATGTTCCGCCTTCAGCCATTCGACCATCGAACGGCGGCTCCCGGCATCGGCAACGTCGCAAACCCGCGTGACCAGCGCCGGCAAGTCCGCCTGTGCCTTGGCCAGCGCATCGCCACTTCGCCCGCAGATGATGAGTTTGTTGCCCCTCTCGGCAAGGCCCCGCGCAAGCGCCAGACCGATGCCGGTCGCGCCACCGGTGATAAGAATTGTGTTTCCTGTAATAGTCAAAGTCGTGCGTCCTTCCATCGAGTTTGAAAGGTGAGCCGACAATGACCTCAGGGTTATCAGCGGACACACCTCGACGACCGACCAGCCGGTCCAGGTGTCGCGGATACCCAAATGGGAGGAGTTGCCGTCCAAGGGGACGGCGACCGGGCTACCATCCGGCCAGCACTCTTTCGACAGCGATTTCCTAGCAAAGTCGGAGACAAAAGGCAATCCGTGGGCGCAGCTAAGGTCAATGCGGGGTAGACTGCAGTTCCGCCTTGCGACTTCCGATTAGATCTCGGCAAAGAGTGGAAATAGCGGTTCTGTCGCAAATTTCTCAGCACATTTGCCGCCAGGTTGGTGATGCCATAGATCTGGGTTGAAGATGAGCAGGCAGGTTGAGTTCCAGATCATGGTCGATTTCAAAGGCAGCCATTACCCGAAAGAGGTTATTCTATACGCGGTGTTTTTCTACGTCCGATATGCAGTCTCCTATCGTGATCTGGAAGAGATCATGGCCGAGCGCGGCGTTACCGTTGACCACGCGACGCTGAACAGATGGGTGGTGAAGTATTCGCCGCTTCTCGCCTGCCGGGCTCGTCGCCGGAAATCCGCAACCAGCAGCTCCTGGCGGATGGACGAGACCTATATTCAGGTCAAAGGCAAGTGGACCTATTTCTATCGGGCTGTCGATAAATTCGGCAGAACCCTTGATTTCATGCTGTCTGAGCATCGCGATGAGGCTGCGGCCAGCGCTTTCTTCGCCCGCACGATCAAGAACAATGGCTGGCCTGAAAAGGTCGTCATCGATAAGAGCGGTGCCAACCTGGCAGGATTGCAAAACATCAACTGGCTACTGCTGTTGCAGGGATGGTTCTGGCTGATCGAGATCCTGCAGGTCAAATACCTCAACAACATGATTGAGCAGGACCACCGGTTCATCAAGAAGCTGACCGGCCCGATGAAAGGCTTCAAATCCTTTCAGTCTGCGTCAGCGAAACTGGATGGTATCGAAGTGGCGCACATGATCCGCAAGGGCCAATTTTCACCCAGTGGCCAATCGCCATTTCAGCAATTCGCTTCACTCGCTGCGTAGGTGTGTCCAGCGTCAGCTGGTTCTGCGACCTTGCTAAAAATTTGCGACAGAACCGGCCACCGATGATCCTTTTGAAGCCACTCGACGTCGTGGATGACGGTGATGTCCCTCGTTTCGATGCTTCCGTGATCGCCATCGACCGTGCGATGGCGGCTGACGGTCGTGTCTTGGAAAGACTTGGATTTTTGTTCTGTGGCAAAGAGTTCGACATCATCGCGCAGGGTACCCTGATTGCCTTTGAGGGCGAAAATGTAGTCGGCCTTCTGGTCCACGACCTTCTGGGCGATGGCCCGTTGGCAGCCCATGGCGTCGATGGTCACGACGGCGCCCTCAATGGCCAGCATGTCCAGCAGCTTGGGGATGGCGACGATCTCGTTGGGCCTTGTCCGCCACCTTGACCTGACCCATCACCAGACGCTGGCGGGCGGCAAAGGCCGACACCATGTGGATGGCGTCCTTGTCTACCCCCTTCGAGCGGCGAACGGTCTTGCCATCGATGGCGACGACGCCTTCCGGAACGCCAATCAGAGAGGCGACCCAAGCCACGAAACAGCGTTGAAAATGCTCGGCATCCAGGGTGGCGAGGATATCGCCCAGATGATCATGGGCCGGCGTGCCCTCGCGAAACGGGCGGAACCGGCGCAACAGTGCGAGCTTCTTGTCGCCGAAGCGGGCGATATCGGTGATGGTTTCCGCCCCGGCGATCACCGCCAACAGACACAGCAGCAACACTTCCGCGAGCGGGTATTTCACCTTCGCGATTTGCCGGCCATCATGCAGGTCATCGAAATAGCTCAGAAAAACAACCGTCTCGGCGACTGCATCGAGATCGCAAGCCACATCGTCCATCGACTTCATCCTCCCACCAATTAGAGGATGCCGACAGATTCAGCTTTTCAGCCCATTGTCACCTGTTAATTCACCCGATTGCCCTGTCTGCATGCCCCAAGGCAGTTGGCTAGAATAGGAAATTGTTTTAAAAGACTGCAACGGCGCCGCCTGCGAAAGTGGGATCGTTCGCTGACGTTCGAGGTGCGGAGCAGGGCGTATATGGTCTCATCGGATACGGCATTATTCCGCGCGGCGGCGCTATCGTTGCCGCTGATATTCCTGGGCTCTCATTCGGCCTTGAGCCAGAATGCAAAATCCTCCGATAATCAGTGGATCATAACGCTTGGCGGATCCGTGGAATACGGTCCCTCCTATGAAGGATCGAAGCATCTTTCCTTCAGCGGCATGCCGTCTTTCGATTTTCGCCGACTTGGCGAGGCGCCTGAATACAGCGCGCCGGACGACAATATCGACTACGGGCTGTTCGATATCGGCGGCGTCGAAATCGGCCCTGTCGTCGGCCTGAGAGGTGGACGGTCGGCATTCGACGATTCTGAATTGCAGGGTTTGCATTCGGTCCAGTGGAATGTGGACGCCGGCGTCTTTGCGCAATACTGGCCGATAGAGGATCGCCTGCGTGTGCGGGCGGAAACACGTCACGCGCTGTGGGGCGGCGACGGTTTGCTTGCAGATCTTTATCTCGATTGGTTCCAGCCCGTCGGGGATCGCTGGCTGCTGTCTGCCGGTCCGCGCCTGTCTCTGGCAAACCGCGCCTATATGCGCAACAATTTCGCGGTTTCCGCCGAGGAAGCCGCCAACAGTGGTCGCGTCGAGGCGTTCGACGCGAATGGCGGTCTCAAATCCATCGGGCTCACGGTGACCGCCACCTATACGCTCTCATCGGCCTGGAGCGTGCAGGTCTATGACAAATACAGCCGCTTGGCGGGCGATGCCGCCGACAGCCCGATCACCTCAAGACTTGGCTCAGCCGACCAGAACGTCATCGGTGTCACGCTCAACCGCTCCTTCCAGATCGGCTTTTGAGCGTTGCGCTGCCGTTTTCTCATGCTCGCCGATATAGTCCCGCGTCACGGGAATGACGTCGTTGCGCTTGCTTAACTGGATCTGGAAAACCACCAGATCCTCGTAGCGGAACGCGGCTTCGGCGCTTGCAAGGTAGAATTCCCACATGCGGCAGAAGCGTTCGTCGTAAAGTGCGGCAGCCTCTTGCCAGCGCGCCAGGAAGCGCTTTCGCCAATGTGCCAGCGTCCAGGCATAGTGCAGGCGCAGGACCTCGATATCGGTAACCTGAAGACCGGCTTTTTCAATTTCGGGAAGGATCTCCGACAGCGCGGGAATGTAGCCGCCGGGAAATATATATCTGTCGAGCCAAGGCGTGGTGAACCCGGGTGTCGCAGAGCAGCCGATCGTGTGCAAAACCATGATGCCGTCATCTTCCAGCAGATCCGCACATGTGTCGAAAAAGGCGCGATAGGATGCGAGGCCGACATGCTCGAACATGCCGACCGACACGATCCGGTCGAACCGTCCGCTCAAGCTGCGATAGTCCTGAAGGGCAAACTGGATATCCGCCTCCAACCGCTCGTGTTCGGCAAGCCGCTTCTGGGCGTAGCCATGCTGCTCTTCCGACAGGGTGATGCCGAGCACATGCCCGCGCGGCACATGCCTTGCCATATGCAGGGCCAGCCCACCCCAGCCGCAACCAATATCGAGCACGCTCTTGCCGGGCTCAAGCCGCAATTTCGCGGCGAGATGCCGCTTCTTGGCGCGCTGCGCCGCATCGAGCGACTGGTCGGGGCTGTCGAAATAGGCGCAGGAATATTGCCGGTCCCGATCGAGGAAGAGTTCGTAGAGCCGGCCATCCAGATCGTAGTGGTGGGCGACATTGGCCTTGGAGCGGGCCGGCAGATTGCGATGGCGGAAGATGCGCAGCCAGGTGCGCGCATGATCGATCAGCCGGGCGATGAGCGGATGCTTGGCGTTCTGGGCCTCACGCAGCATCATCGCCAGGAAGTCGAAAAGTGAACCATGTTCGACGAGAAAGCGGCGGTCCATGTAGAGTTCGCCGAGCCGCATATCGGCATCGATCAGGAAGGCCCATTGCGCAGCCAGATCGGCAAAGCGCACATGCACCCGCTCACCGGATGCGTCACCAAAGGAGAGCAGGCGGCCATTGGACATGGTAACGTCGAGGGAGCCGTGCGTGACGATGCGAGAAAGCGCCCGCGCCATGATCCAGTTGGTGAAAGCCGCGGCCGCAGCACCGAACCTATGGAGGATGAAGCCTTGTGCTTGCGTCATCACCGATCCTCGCCAGGATGCGCGCGGGGCAGGGAGTGCACGCTGCCAGTCTCATCGACCGCGTGCGTCGCCTCCGATGCGCCGGCGATCAGCCAGACGCCGGCAAGGATCAGGCCGCTGCCGACGACCTGGAGTGCGGCGATCGGCTCGCCGAACATCAACCAGCCGCTCGCAATGATCAGGACATAGCTGATACCCGAGAGCGGGAAGGCCCGGCTGAGGTCGAGCTCGGCCAGAATGGTCATCCAGACGAAGAAGCAGACGACCTCGACGACGAGGGCCGCGAGGATCCAGTGCGAGGCAAGCGCGTCGTGCAGCAAGGTCGCCCCCTCGGCACGGTTCAACTGCGTCGCGCCGAGCTTCATGAAAATCTGAAACAGCGTGTTGAGGACAGGCACGGCAAGCCATGTCAGGCGCATCGACGTCATCACTTGGCCTGCTCCGCGGAAAAAAGCGGAGAGACCAGCCGCAGCAATGTCTGCAGCACAGGATTTCGGTGGCGGAAAAACATGGTGTTGGCCGTCAGCTGGCTGCCAAGCCGCACCTTGTTTTCATAATATGCCTGGCCGCTCTGGTAACGGTTGAGACCACTATCGAGGCAGTAACGCAGATTGGTGAACCAGCTCAGGAAATAGAGATTGTACGGCCGTCCCTGTTCGCCATCCATGCAGAAGAACTTGTCGATCGCGACGCGATCATCATGAACGATGAGATTGGCCGCCAGCAGCTCGTCCTCGACAAGATAGAGGACGCAGAACGAACGGCCGCGCATATGGGTCAGTATCCCCTCGAAATAGGCGGGCGTCAGCTCTTCGAACTGCCATTCGCTGCGATTGCGCGTATCGTGGTAGAGCGCCATGATCCGCGGCAGCACGTCACCCACATCCGTTCTGAATTCGACCCTGACGGCGTCGAAGGACTTCATCTTGCGCCGCATGTCCTTGCGCGTGCCCGCAGACAGCCGGGCCATGTATTCGTCGATCGTCCGAAAATCGATATCGAGCCAGGCGGATGGCAGCCCGCAGATTGGGGCATAGCGCCACTCCGAAAACACGGCGCCGAATTCCAGGGCGACCGGCGCGGGAATATCCTTGATCCCCATCAGCGCGCAACCTTCCCGAGCCGCAAGCCTTTCGAAGGCGTCGAGCAGTTCGCCGAGCAGCGCCTCACGACGGTCCTCCGGCACCTCGGCATGAAAGCCTATGACGCCGTTTTCGGTGCACGGCGAGCCAAGGCAGGCCAGCCGCAGCACCAGGAAGCCTGAAACGTGTTGTCGCACGCGGCGGATCAGCCGGCGCGCTAAACCCTCTTCCAGTGTCGTGTCCAGGGGATAGGGGCACAGAAACACCGGCATGGCGGCGCTGATCCTTCCGTTCTCGACGATCGTAATGTAGCGCCAATCGAATTCGCCGATGCCGGCGTCTTCGATCGCAAGCAGGCAATCATAATCTTCGACCTGGCCGCGGTAACAGGCATTCCACGCTTCGCGGCCGATAGCGCGGATCGTGTCGTAGACCTGTGCGACCGGCTCGCCGTCTTCGGCGGGAAATTGTCTATAAGCGAGTTTCAGCATGGCCTGCCTCAAAAAAATTGGCCGTGAATTCCGCGACCTGTCGATGCTGGTCGAGATGGATCATGTGGTAGCTGTCCTTGATCCACTTGAGTTCATGCGGTCCGCCGATGTGATTGGCTATATAAAGCGCATGCCGGGGGTTGCTGAGATCGTCCTCTTCAGCGTGGAGGATCAGCGTTGGCGTCTGAATCTCAGGCAGGGTTCCGCGAAGCGCCTTGCCCAATCGATACATCTCGACGATGCCGCGGCCGGGAAATTTGTCGAGCATGCCTTCGCCCGCCATGTCCTCGACCAGGCGGCGCATGCGATCATCCTTGATGCCGAGTGACTGATTTTCCCTGAAATTGAGCCGGTCGAGAAACGGCACCCGCGATAGCCAGCCGATATGCGGCGACAGCATTGTATAATGTCGCGGAACATCCCAGCCGTCGTAGTGGAAGCAGGGCGAGTAGATAGCGACAGCCTTGATCAGGTCCGGCCGGTGCTTGGCGGCCAGCAATGACAGCTTGCCGCCGACGCAGATGCCGGCGGCAAAAACCGCTTGCGTGCGCTCTGCCAGGAATTCGGATCCGCGCACGACGCTTGCCAGCCAGTCTTCCCACTGCGTGCGGCGCAGCGTCCTAATGTCTTCGCCATGACCGGCCAGCAACGGCGCGTGAACGCTGTAGCCGCGCCGGTTGAGTTGGCGCGCCACGAGCTTCATTTCGGCCGGGGCGCCGGTCAGGCCGTGGATCAGCAGCACACCTTTGCCGTTCGTTCCCGGCAGGAAAAAGCTCAACTGCTCAGACCTCATGCCGAAGTTCCAGCTCACGGTTTTCCGGGGCCATGAAGCCCAGGGCATGGCAGGTGCTAATCACATGCGTGCCGGCCTTTTCCTGGTCTTCCTTGATCTGCTCGTGCAGTACCGCAAGCTTCGTCCAGTGGGTGCGCGGCCGGTAATGATGTTCGGCATGATAGCCATTGCCGAACCAAAGCCAGTTGTAGAACGGCTTGTGGCTGCTCACGCCCCAGGCAATCGGTTCGTCCGGATCGCCATGCAGGTGTTCGTAATAGCCGTTAAGCGACGACAGACAATTGCCGGCGTAGTAAAACGGCACGAAAAACAGCACGGCTTTCCAATCGTAGATCAGCGCGATCGCCGCAAGGCCGAAGAAGGCAAGCAGTTCGAAACGGCCCCACGCGGCGTCGAAAGGACGGTTCTTGGCGATGGCCTTGTGAATATCGCCGAGACTGTCGCGGAAGAAGCTCTTCAGCGTGTAGGACCAGACATCCTCCGGCTCGCCGTTGCGGCCATAGCGATAGATCGACAGGAGATCGATCGTACCGCCGTTCTCATCCGGCCGGTCGCTGTTGCCGGAGTGATGGCGCATGTGCACCCAGTGGTAATAGGTCTGAGAAAAACCGATCGCCACCGACTCCAGCAGGCTGAAGCCGTAATTCATCCAGTGTGGCTTGAAATAGGGAGTGTGGATGAAATTGTGCGAGATGCTGTTGATGTTCCAGGATATCGATACGGCATAGAGGCAACCCAGGATCGCGGAGACCCAGAGCGGCCGGCTTTCGAAGCCGACGATCAGGTAGACGTCAAAGACAAGATGCGCGAAAGCCGCAAGCACGGGGGCGACATCCCATCTGGTATGAGCAAAGATTTTCATAGTCCGGTTGCTCCCACGCAGGCCACGCCGGCGGTAATGAGAAACACGCCCGCCGCGTGGCGAAGGTTGATATTTTCCTTGAAGACGGCGGCACCCGCGACGACGGTCCCGACATAGCTGAGCGCCATCAGCGGAAAGGCGATGGTCAGCGGCACGCGGGCGAGCACGGCCGTCCACGCAAGCAGTTCGATCGCCCAGAAGGCGATGCCGAGCCAGGTCAGCGGCTTGGCCAGGGTTGCCAGAATGGCGCTGTCGCTGGCAGCCTGCTTGAAGCAGACCTCGCGGGCGGTTTCCGCGACCACGCAGAACAGGATCAGGCCGAGCATCGGCAATTTGAGGCCGCCGGTCATCCCATCGATTCCGCCAGGACTTCCAGCAACGCGTGATTTGCGGCGCTGTTGATGTTGCGCACGGCGTCCGCCGCCTGCCGCAGCCGCGGTTGATCGAGGAAGATTTCCGCCTGCTTCAGCAGCCGGGTCTTGAGGCCGCCGGCGTAACTCGGCACCGAATAATCGCCGATGACATCGGCGCCGACGACACGATGGCGGCTGCCGATCTCGCTGATCAGCGCCATCAGATAGGGCAGGCGCATGCGACCCTGATCCCAGTTGGTCACGGCGTCATCGGCGGCAAGCACGTCTTTGTCGATCGTGAAATAGACCGCCTCGGTGCCGATGCGGCTGAGGATCAGGTCGATGAAATTCTCTTCGCCGATCTCGGAGATGGAATTCCAGTAGAGGGCGCGCCCGTCCTGCCGGTAGCTGGCGCCGCTGCCGTATTCGGCAGAGACGCGGCTTGGCGGATGCTCGTAAGGGTAAAGCTCCAGCTTGCCCTCCCTCAACCAGCGCAGATTGGCTCCCTTGCGTTCGGGGTTGCGCAGATCGCGGCTGCAGACGCCGACCGTGACGACCTTTGCTATCTTGGGGTTCGACAGGGCGCTGTTGATCCACGAGCCGCAATGCATGCCGCCCTCGAAATTCACCCAGTCAGGGTGATTGTCGAAATGAACGAGAGTGGTGGAAATCGGCCGCCGCTCGAGGGCCGTATCGAGAAGCAGAGCGGTCACATGGTGGAAATCGCCCGAGCCCATGAAGGCAAGCTGCGGTCCCCGGCCTCGAGAGGGCAGCGACCGGGAGATGTCCCGGCCAAGGTCGGAAAGCATCTTCTGCCTGCCCCACAATCTGATTGCACTGCCGCCCCGCTTATCGACATGGTGGCACGCGCCTGCAAGTGTGCAGGCGCGCACGAAGTCCGGCTGCAACTCCAAAGCATCGTCGAGATGAAGGAGGAGAAGCTGCACCGTGCTACCTCCGGACCGCGCGGGTGAAGAGCTGGTCGAGCAGCGTCAGTGCCAGATCGATCTCTTCGCGTGAGATCAGCAGGTTCGGCGCCAAGGTGATGACGTTTTTGTGGTAGCCGCCGACATCGAGAACGAGGCCATAAACCTTGTCGCCGACCTGGAGGTCGCCTTTCATGCCTTCGTCGCAAAGCCAGTCCATTGTCGCCTTGTCGGGCGTGAAACCGTCTTCCTTGCAGATTTCGCATCTCAGTGCCAATCCAAGCCCGTCGACGTCGCCGACGATCGCATGGCGCTTTTGAAGCTGCTTCAGGCCATCGAGGAAATAGGCGCCCTTGGCCATGATCGCCGCGCCGAAATCCTCCTCTTCCAGCATCTTCATGGTTTCGAGCGCAACGGCCGTGCCCATCGGGTTGCTGGCGAAGGTGGAATGGGTAGAGCCGGGCGGGAAGACGGTCGGATTGATCATTTCCTCCCTGGCCCAGACGCCCGACAGCGGGTTGAGCCCATTGGTGATCGCCTTGCCGAAGACGAGAACGTCGGGCTGAACGCCGAAATGTTCGATCGACCAGAGCTTGCCGGTCCGGTAGACGCCCATCTGGATCTCATCGACGACAAGCAGGATGCCGTGCTGATCCAGGACCTTCTTGAGTTCGGCGAAGAAGTTCATCGGCGGGATGACGTAGCCGCCGGTGCCCTGGATCGGTTCGATATAGAAGGCCGCATATTCGGCGCTGCCGACCTTGGGATCCCAGACGCCGTTATATTCGCTTTCAAAGAGGCGCGCGAATTTCCGGACGCATTGCTCTCCGTATTCTTCCTTCGACATGCCCTTCGGGCCGCGGAAGTGATAGGGAAACTCGATGAATTGCGCTCGTTCACCGAAATGGCCGAAGCGGCGGCGATACCGATAGCTGGAGGTGATGGCCGAGGCGCCGAGGGTGCGGCCGTGATAGCCGCCTTCGAAGGCGAACATCAGGCTTTTGCCGCCTGTATAATTGCGCACCAGCTTCAGCGAATCTTCGACCGCCTGCGAGCCGCCGACATTGAAATGAACGCGCCCCTTGCGGCCGAACTTGCGCTCGGCATCTTGCGCGATCATTGTCGCAAGCTCGACCTTCTCGCGATGCAGATATTGCGAGGCGACTTGCGGCAGCCGGTCGAGCTGCCGATGGACGGCGGCATTCAGCCTCTCGTTGCGATAGCCGAAATTGACGGCGGAATACCACATCTGCAGATCGAGGAATGGCGTCCCCTTTGCGTCATAGACGTAGGAGCCTTCGCATTCCTCGAAGAATTTCGGTTCCGCCGCGTAGTGGACCGTATCGCCATGCGAGCAATAGGCTTCTTCCATCAGCCGCAGCTCGGCCTCCGAGCGTTCGGATAGCGGGGACTTTTCGGAGAAGGTTTCGACATTCACAATGTTCATCAGATGCCTCTTGGTCTGGTTCATGCGATTTGGGATTGGGGGGCCGCGCGGCCTTGGCGCGCGATGCCTGCAAGGACCGCTTTCAGCTTGGAACGCAGGTCGGTGAAGTCGGCAAAGCCGATAAAGGGGATGCCATGGTCGGTGCAGTAATCGGCGAGCTTGTCCTTGGCGAAGACGAGATCGGCCATGCCGGCAACGCAGAAATCGCTTCGTCCGTCGCCGATATAGATGTGTGGTTCGATGCCCCAAATGATCTGGCATTTGCAGACACCCGAACCAGACAGACAGCCGGTCGCCGTGGGCGCGGGCGAAAGGGCGTAGGTCTCGCGGCCGTCGACGAGGCGCCAGGTGAGGCGGTTGGCAATGACGGGAAGATCGGCAATGCCGTTACGCAGCAGGACGTGACGGATGAAATGGTCGACGCCGTCGGAAACGACGCTCACCGGCAGGCCGGCCAGGCGGCAATAGTCGAGGAAGGACTTGAAGCCGGGGTCGATCGCGACCGTATCGAGGAATGCGCCTAGTTCGCCGCGGCTAGCTCGGATGAGGGCAATCTGCCGGCGCATGCAATCGGCCGATCCGATCAGGCCGTCCTTCCATTGCTTTTCGATCTCTTCCCATTCGGGATCGGCAAAGTGCGACAGTACGATGTCCGTCACGTCCTGAATGGAAATCGTGCCGTCAAAATCGGAGAAGACCTGCATCAAATGCCCTTTCGAACTCTCTGCGGCGGTGTTTACCGGGCGTCGATGAGGCAGGACTGAAGGGAAAATGATGCGAAAATGAAATATGCGGGACGCCGCGTCCTGAAATGCCTGCGCCGCGCTTTGAGAGCGTGGTTCTACAGGCTTCGATCGGGATCGGGAGGAGGGTTCAGGTCTTCGGCAGTCCCAGCTCAACCCGCAAGCCGTGCCCCCAGACCGGTGTGGAAAGCTTCACCGATGCGGCAAGACGATCCGCCGTGTCGGCGACAATGGCAAGCCCGAGGCCGGCGCCCTCGGCGCTGAGGGTGTCGAGTCGATAGAAGCGCTTGAAGACGGCCTCACGTTCATCGGGCGGAATTCCCTGTCCGCTGTCACTGATTGAAATCAGCCAGAAGTCGGCCTCCGGGGCGAGAACCACCTCGATCCGACCGCCGGGTGGGGTGTACTTTATCGCGTTGTCCAGGAGGTTGCCGACCATCATCTGCAGCAGCGATGCGTCCGTACTCACCTCGGCCGATTCAGGACCGACCAAAGAGACGTCGAGCTTGCGGCTGGTGATGATGTTGCCGACTTCCGCGAGCGTCGATGCCATCAGATGGTAGAGACGAACAGGCATCGGATTTAGGGGATGGTGGCTAACCCTCGCAAGGCGCAGCAATTGCTCAATCAGATGGGTTGCCCGGTTGTTGCTGGTAACCAGATCGGCAATGATCGCCTTGCGCTCCTGTTCGTCGTCGGTGCCATCCAGCATCTGCAAGAGCAGTTTGACGCTTGCTTGCGGCGTGCGCAGTTGATGGGCGGCAAGATCCGAAAAGCGCCTTTCCAGCGTCAGCGACCGCCCGAGCTTGCCGAGAAGCTGATTGACTGAGCGGCCGAGCGGCAGGAGATCCCTGGGCAGATCGCCGACCGGTATTTCTGAAAGGTCGTCCGGGGAACGGGTTCGAATCTGGTGGACCAGTCCATGGATGGTGCGCAGGCCGCTATTGATGCCGAGCCAGATCAAGAAGCCGATCACCGGTACTAGGACGAGCAATGGAAAGAAGAGGTTCAACAAGATGTTGGATACCAGTGTCTGGCGTAGCGAGATCTTCTCGCCGACTTCCATGACGATTCCGGAATCCGGGATCGGCAGCGAATAGACGCGCCAGTCCTCGTTACGATAGCTCAGGTTCGTGAAACCCGCCTGCTGGTGTGGCACGTCGGACTGAAAGGCAGTGCTGCTGAAGAACATGATCTTGCCGTCTACCCAGGCGCGGAACATGTGCGCGTCGGCGTAGTCGTCAGCATCCTCATTAAAGGCGAGCTGATTATCCATGCTGAAATCGATATCGTCGACTTGTTGCGGCGTGCGGTCGAGCGAATGTTGCAGCCGGTTATGCAACAATCGCCACAAGACGTTTGCATCGTTGATGAGCTGCGCATCGTAGATGTTGTTGATCTCGCGTGTGGCGCTGTTGAAGGCGAAAGCGCCGATCACTATAATCGTCACCACTACGACAGGTGCGATCCTGAAGAAAATCTTGCGTGTGAGGGTTGACTGGCTCATCGCTCGATCATGTAACCGATGCCACGGATCGATTTGATGAAATCGGTTCCGAGCTTCTTGCGCAGATTGTAGATCGTCACCTCGATGGCATTGCTTTCGACGGTGCTGTTGGCATCATAGAGAGCGTATTCGATATCGTTCTTCGTCACATAGCGACCGCTTCGCTCCATCAGGAGCTTGAGCAGGTGAAATTCCTTGGCCGTGGTGTGAACCTGCAGACTGCCCTTGCGCGCCACCATCGCCGCCGGATCCACCTCGATATCACCGCACCGCAAGATGCTTTCGGCCCGGCCTTCGCGGCGACGGATGAGGGCGCGCAGGCGTGCAAGCAATTCGTCAAGGTCAAAGGGTTTGATCAGATAGTCGTCGGCGCCCTCGTCGAGCCCTTCCACCTTCTGCCTGACGGCATCGAGCGCTGTCAGGAGCAGGACCGGGACCGTGTTACCCTTCCGCCTTATGCCTTTGAGGACGCCGATGCCGCCTAGAACCGGAAGGTTGATGTCGAGGATGACGGCTGCAAATTGCGAGTGCTCCGCGGCTTCGAGACCTGACTGGCCGTCGCGCATCCAGTCGACTCCATAGGCATGTTTCTCCAGCGCCCTCTTCAGCGATGAGCCGAGAATGCTGTCGTCTTCAACAAGCAGAATACGCACGTTTCCTCCGATTCTCGTGTCGGCATGCTGCCGATGTGAATGGCGATTTAAAGCATTGTTGTGGCAGGTGGTGACGGAAACGATCGCGCCCAGATCACAATCTCAAGCCAGCAGCAGACTCGACCTTGTGCTCAGTCGATGCATAGAAAGGCCCCAAGGTGCGGCGCCAAGGCGTATTGCCTATAAGCTCGTACCAAGAACAATCTATAAATACGCATATCGAATGCGACGTTTTCCATAACAGGCGGGGTCGCAGAAGTTTGTGGACTCTCACCGGCGACGAAGCGCGATATAGGTGGCACCGTTGCCATGTTGCTTCATCCGGAGGAATGTGGCGTGTTATCTATTTGAACTAACTGGCAGAGTCTTGTGGCCAGCTGCAAAACGACTTTATCGGCCGGCAGGAAGATGGCTGTCCGCCATTGACCCGCGAGGTGGTCGACAGCGCATTTGACGGACGCTGCTGGTGCCTGCAGGTTCCTCGTGCACATCGATTTCCGAACTCTCCTGGACTAAACACGGACACTAATCATGACAACAATAACAAGTATCATCTCCACCGTGACAGCAGCCTTTCTAGGCTCCTTCGTGGAGGTCGTCGAAGCGTTCACCATTATCCTTGCGGTCGGCGTGACCCAGAGTTGGCGGCCGGCCTTCATGGGCATGGGCCTGGCGCTTGTCGTTCTCGCCGTTCTGGTGCTGGTCTTCGGGCCGCTGCTCGGCCTCATCCCGATCGACATTATGCAATTCGTCATCGGCACGCTGCTGATTCTGTTCGGCCTGCGCTGGCTGAGAAAAGCCATTTTGCGTGCTTCTGGTTTCATCGCCCTGCATGACGAGGAAATGGCATTTGCCGAGGAGACGGGCAGCCTTCGTCGGCAGGCGGACAACCGCAGGGCAGACTTTCTGGCCGGCGTTGTAGCATTCAAGGCCGTCCTGCTCGAAGGGGTGGAGGTGGTGTTCATTGTGATCGCCACCGGCGCACGGCCCGGCATGCTCGGCTATGCGAGCCTGGGGGCGTTGGCGGCCTGCCTTCTCGTTCTCCTTATCGGCCTTTTCGTCCACAAGCCGCTCTCGACCGTTCCGGAAAACACGCTCAAACTCGTGGTTGGCCTGATGCTGAGTGCATTTGGTATTTTCTGGGTGGGGGAAGGCATCGGCACGGATTGGCCGGGGGCCGATCTCTCGCTGCTGCCGATCTTCGGGGTATTGGCGCTCTTCTCGTTGGTGGCCGTCAAAGTGCTTCGCCGGTACCACAACGCGCATATGGAACCTGCCCAATGAACATTCTCAAAATCGCAATCCACGAACTCGTCGGCATGTTCATAGACGACGGCGCACTGGCCCTTTTGGCGCTAGTCCTGATCATCGCCGTCGGCTTTTCAGTGAAATGGGGGCTGCTCGGCGGCTCAATCGGCGCCGGCATACTGATCATCGGATGCCTGCTGATCCTGGCCGAGAGCGTCGCGCGGGCTGCGAGGCGGAAATTCATGCACAAGTGATGGCCCTATGAAATTTGGAAGGACTCTACCAACTCAGCTCTCCGACAAGTCTCATCGGCTGTGCCATCTTTTCTTTAATGCTAGGAGCAGACATCTCTAACGTCGCGACATTCCCGGGTGATTTGTAGTAGTGTCCTCCTATGAAAATCCTGCTCGTCGAAGACAATCATGAGTTGGCGGCGTGGCTTGGCAAGGCCCTCAAGCAGGCGAACTATGCGGTCGATATCGCACATGATGGCGAAGACGCGGGGCATCTCCTGAAGGTAGCGGAGTATGCCGTCGTCATTCTCGATCTGTCGCTTCCGAAAATTGACGGAATGACGCTGCTCAAGGGGCTCCGACAAGCCGGCAACAAGGTCCCCGTTATCATCCTCACCGCCAATGCCAGCCTCGACGGCAGGGTCGCCGGACTGGATGGCGGCGCGGACGATTATCTTGCCAAGCCTTTTGAAATAGCGGAGCTGGAGGCCCGCATCCGCGCGCTTGTCCGGCGCGGCCATGACCGGGCAGCGCCCCAGATAGCCATCGGAGACCTAATTTTCGACGGCGGCACGCGCCAGTTCACTCTGGCGGGCGAGACGCTGGTTCTAACGCCGCGAGAACATGCGGTACTCGAACTCCTTGTCCTGAAGGTCGGCACGACGGTCGCAAAGGCAACATTGTCGGAAAGCGTCTTCGGCTTCGACGACACGGCGGACGCAAGCGCGATCGAAATCTACGTGCATCGCGTGCGCAAGAAACTCGAGGGCAGCTCCGCCCAGATTGCAACGCTCCGTGGCCTTGGCTACATGTTGCGCCATGCTGGGTGAAAATGCCAAAATTCTCGAAAAAGACGCCTGGCAACCATCCACCTGCTCTACGCAAGCCTGCGCATCCAGCTGTTGACATGGGTCTTTCTGACCTCATCGGCCTCGCGAACCGCACAAATCTCTACCTCAGCTTCCTCACAGTCAATGCGACGGCCCACCTTATCTTCGACCAGACATTGATGGCTTCGGCGCGCGTCATTGCCGATGGTGTCACCGTCGATGAAGCGGGAGCAGCGCAGATCGCCGGAGGGCTACTGCTGACCGTCAGAATTCCGGCCGTCACACACTGATCGAACAGATCCTGCCAATATAAAACACCGGCGCCGAAGGGCGTCGGTGTTTTAAGCTGCCATCCATAGCAGGATCATTGAATATCGAGGCTCTGCTGCGGGCGCCACTTCGCCAAGCGGTTTTCGATCTGCGTCATGATGAATTCAGCGATCAGCGTTACGATCATCACAAGGACGATGGCGGCATACATGCCTGCTGCGTCGAAGGTACCTTTGGCGATTGAAATCAGCTGGCCGATGCCGAAGCGAGCGCCGACGAATTCGCCGACGATAGCGCCGATGATGGCAAAGCCGAAGGAGACGTGAAGGCTCGCAAAAATCCAGCTCATGGCCGAAGGAACGATCACGGCCCGCGTGACGTGCCAATCAGAAGCACCAAGGATCCTCGCATTGGCGATCATGTTGCGGTCGGCTTCACGAACTCCCTGGAACGCATTGGCGAACACGACGAAGAATACCATGATGAAGGCAAGCGCCACTTTGGATGGCAGGCCAAGGCCGAGGATCATGATGAAGATCGGTGCCAGAACCACTCGCGGGATGGAATTGATCGCCTTGATATAGACCGACAGAACATCCGACAGAAAACGGTTGCGACCGAGGCTTACACCGACGATGACACCGGTAATGGAGCCGCAGAAGAATCCGATCAGAGCCTCTTCCATCGTCACCCAAAGGTTATACCAGAGTGAACCTTCACTGGTGCCGTTGACCGCCCAATCATAGAGACGGAAGATAATGTCGCTCGGGCTGGAGTAGAAAAACGGATCGATCCAAAGCAGGTTGGATGACAGCTGCCAGAGTGCCACAACCGCGACGAAGATCCCGATCTGCAGCGACAGAACCTGCTGCTTACGTCTCTTGATCGCGCCAAGCGCGGCGGCTTCGATTTCGGAATCCGATGTGCCGGGGCGAAAGACGACGGCCGGCACGTTGTCTGCGGTAATGTTTGCCATGCTTGTCTCCTTATGCAGCTTCGCTGGAACGGCGATAGCTGGCCTCGACCTCCTGGCGGAGATCCTCCCAGATCGCCTTGCAATAGTCGATGAAGCGGGGCTCGTAGCGAATTTCCGACACGACACGCGGGCGCGGAAGATCGATCGTGTAGACGGACTTGACCGTGGCTGGGCCGGCTGTCAGCACATAAACCTTGTCGGCAAGCGCGACGGCTTCCTCCAGATCATGGGTCACGAAAACGACCGAAGCCTTTCGTTCCGCCCACAGTCTCAGCAATTCCTCGTGCATCACGGTGCGGGTCTGCACGTCGAGCGCCGAGAAGGGTTCATCCATCAACAGGATTTCCGGCTCGTTGATGAAGGTTTGCGCCAGCGCGACACGCTTACGCATTCCACCCGAGAGCTGATGCGGATAGTGATGCACAAACTTTGAAAGGCCGACGCGCTGAAGCCAGCGCTTGGCGCTATCTTCTGCTTCCTTCCTGCTCTTGCCGCGAAATAGGGGGCCGGCCATAACGTTGTCGATGACATTCCTCCAGGGAAAGAGCGCGTCCGTCTGGAAGACGAAGCCAACGCGCGGATCGATACCATCGACCGGTCCGCCCATCAGCCTGACCTCGCCGGAACTGGGCCGCGCAAGCCCCGTTACCAGGTTAAGCGTGGTAGATTTGCCGCAGCCAGTCGGGCCAACGACAGCGACGAATTCGCCTTCTTCCACGGACATGGTGAAATCGCGCAACGCTGTCAGCGACTTGCCTGTCGGAGAGACAAAGCGCCTGCTGACATTGAGAAGCTCGATTGCCGGCTTCCGAATGTGGATGTCTGACATTGGTTTTTCCTGACGCGCGCCGGTAAGGCTCGCCTGCGAAGCCGAGGACATGCCCGCCCCCGGCGAATGTGCCGGAGGCGGTTCTGAAAGCCGCCTACATGACCTTCTTGACGAATTCCGTGGTGTAGGTCTTCGAAAGATCGATCTGCTTTCCCTGCATATTCTTCGAGAAGGAAGAAAGAACAGAGAGAACGGTCTTCGGACCATCTTCCGGCATCACGCCATCGGCGGTAAACATCGCCTTACCTTCGTCGAGCGCTTTGACGTAACCTTCCTTGTCGCCGACATAATAGTCCTTCGGCATCTTGTCGGCGATCTCGGCGCCGGAATGCGTATTGATGAAGCGCAGTGTCTTCACGAAGGCATTGGCAAGCTTCTGGGTATCGTCCTTGTGGGCATCGACCCAGGAAGTTTCCATGTAGAGCGAGGCTGCGGGGTAGGTACCGCCAAGGGCCTGGCGTGCACCATCCATCGTGCGCATGTCGACGAGGACGGTTGCTTCCTTGGTCTTCAGAAGACGGGAGATCGTCGGCTCGGTCGTCATGCCCACCTGGATTGCATCCTGCTGCATGGCGGCGATAAAGGTCGCGCCAGCACCGACCGGAACGGAGGTGACGTCGCCGGACTTCAGGCCGGCCTTGTTGGCCATGTACTGGGTCAAAAAATTAGTCGAGGAACCAAGACCGGTGACCCCGGCGCTATGACCCTTGAAGTCCGCGACGGACTTGATTTCCGGATGCTTGGCCGAGACGAGTTCGACTTCGCCCGGAGCCTGGCTGAACTGGACGACCGATTCGACGAACTTGCCCTTCGCCTGCAGGTCGACGCAATGGTCATAGAAGCCGACAACGCCCTGGACCGCGCCGGCCAGAAGCTGGTTCTCCGCATCAACGCCGGCCGGTTCGTTCAGAAGCTCGACATCGAGGCCTTCATCCTTGAAGTAACCGAGGCCTTCAGCCAGTTTTGCGGGTAGATAGATCTGCTTTTCGTAGCCGCCGACCATCAGCGTGATCTTGCCGGCTGCATGCGCAGAATTTGCTGCAAGCATCGACGCGAGCATGACGACAGACAGTGCAGCTGAACTGAATAACGTGCGTGTAGAACGCATGGGGTCTCCTCCTGAGTTTTCGTATCGCACCTACGTCGCCACGATGGCTACGCGCTCCTCTGCGATAAGGGCGAAGATAGCTGGCCCAAGCTTTCAACCAGCTTTCAGGCGGATCAAGGATGAGAAAAAGGTTCCGACCGAGGCGCAGCGCGTATCCGCTGCTGCTCAATTGGGACGCTCGCGCCATCCCGGTGTCGACGACCCTCAACGAAACCTAGATCCGTTGCATTTTCTCACTCAATCATCGTAATCAATCCGTTCGCATTCTACCGCATCATACTTGTCAGGCGGGAACTAACGCGACGCCTTCATTGGGACCAGCCGTACAACGAGGCACGCGATGAGGCCGGGCCGGTCCTGGCGCATGGAGAGCGCGACCCGCGCCCCTTGTCTTTCGGCTGCCGCCTTGGCGATCGCCAGCCCCAAGCCGCTCCCCTCGCTATCGTGAGGGTTGGCACGGAAGAACCGCTCGAAGACGCGTGTCATGTCGTCCTCGGCGATGCCGGGTCCTGTGTCGCGGATCTCGATCCGTGCTTCTTCTCCGGTGACCTCCACCGCGACATCGACGGTTCCACCCGACGGTGTGTACCGCACGGCGTTCTCGACCAAATTGTCGAGGATGATTTCGAAATCCGCAAGCGCGCCGATCGTGACGGCCTCATCCCGGCGGGTAATGCCAAGATCGATCGACCGGCTGCCAGCGAGCGGGGTCAGGCGTGCGATCGTGTCGACAGCAAGCTGGGCGAGGTCGACCGGCCGCGGGCTCGGCGCAGGTTCGCGGGCATCGTAATGGGCGAGGCGCAAGAGCTTGTTTACAAGGCTTGTGGACCTGCCGATGCCGGCCTCCAGCTCGGACAACCCCTGGGCAAATCGGCCATCGCGGTCGTCGTGCCGAAGGTTGTCGAGCTGAATCTGGAGCGCCGAGAGAGGCGTGCGCAATTCATGGGCCGCATCCGAAACGAACCGGCGCTGTCGCTCGGCTTGGGGGCGAGCAGCCGCCTAAGACCCTCCTAATTCTACGAGCGTCATATGCCCTTGCTGGTTTGCAAAGGAGTCTCAGTCATGACCGTTCGTTGTTGGATCGCCGCCGCATTCGCCACGCTGCTGATGGTGGCATCTGGCGCACTTCTTCCAGCCGCGGCGCAGGAAAAACTCGTTGCGCCTGAAACGAACCCGCCGGGCGACATTCCCGACAACCAAGTCTTTGTGGTTTACACCGCGCCGGATGGGTTCAGCTTGAAAGTGCCAGAGGGATGGTCGCGGAAACTGAGCGGCGCCAGCGTTCGGTTCTTCGACAAATACGATGAAATCGACGCTGCGCTGGGGACGGCGAATGCGGCTCCGACGGTTGCCTCGGTCCGGGCTGGCGAAGTCCCAGAGCTCGAGAAAACCGGGCACGCCGTCAAGGTCACCGCGGTCAAGGCCGTGAAGCTCGTGGCCGGACCGGCTGTTCGCATCAGCTACCAGTCGAATTCCGCGGCAAACCCGGTCACGAACAAGCAGATCCGCCTGGAGCACGAGCGTTTCATTCTGTTCAAAGGCGGCAAGACGATCACCCTCGATCTGGCTGCGCCGGCCGGCGCGGATAACGTCGACCAGTGGCAGCTGATCTCCAATTCGCTGCAATGGAAGTGAACGCATGACCGTGCTGGAGACAACCGAGCTCTACCGTTTCTTTCACACCGGTGACGACGAGGTCGTGGCGCTGCGCGGGGTCACCATGACACTTGAGCGTGGGGAATTCACGGTATTGCGAGGCCCGTCGGGTAGCGGCAAGTCGACACTGCTTGCCTGTCTTTCCGGCATCGACGAGCCGGATGGCGGCACAGTGTCGATCCTCGGCGAGCGCATGACCCGGCGCCCGGAACCCGATCGGGCTCGCCTGAGAGCCCGCCATTTCGGCATGCTCATGCAGTCCGCCAATCTGTTCGAGCATTTGACGGTGCGGGCCAACGTTCGTCTCCAGATGCAGATATCCGGCTCCGACCGGCCTGGCGAAATCGATGGCCTGCTCGGCAATCTCGGCCTCGACGGTCTCGCCGACATGTTGCCCGCCCATCTTTCGGGCGGCGAAGCGGCGCGAGCCGGACTTGCCGTCGCTCTCGCGGCAAAGCCGTCGATCCTGCTCTGCGACGAGCCGACCGCCGAGGTGGATGCAGCAACGGAACAGCGTGTCATCGATCGCCTCATCGACATTTGCCGCGCTGGTACAGCCGTTCTCGTCGTCACCCATAGCAGCGCGCTCGCCGCCCGCGCCGATCGCATTATCAATATCCGGGACGGACGCATCGCACATGATTAAGCCATTGGTCATTGCTGCCGATTTGTGGCGCAGCTTTCAGCGCGAGCGGGGGGTTGTCTCGGCCGTCCAGGGCTGCTCCTTCAGAATTGACGCAGGTGAGACTGTCGCAATCATCGGGCCTTCTGGCTGTGGCAAGACGACACTCTTGAACCTGATCGCCGGGCTGGATCGCCCAAGCTCCGGCCGAATCGAGTGGCCCGGGCTCGGTCCGCCCGACACGTTGCGCCCGGAGCGGATCGGCGTCGTCTTCCAGTCGGCAAACCTGATGCCCGCGCTGACTGCTTCCGAGAACGTCGAGTTACCGATCCTTCTTAGCAACGGCGCCGAAGCTGAGGCGCGGGCCCTGGCTGCGCTTACCGCTTTTGGGGTCGAAGCCCTGTCGGCAAAGCTGCCGGAACAGCTCTCCGGCGGCCAAGCCGAGCGGATCGCCGTAGCCCGGGCCGTAGCGACCAGTCCGCAACTGATCGTCGCCGACGAGCCGACGGGACAACTCGATCAGGCGGGCGGCGCCATGCTGGTCGACAGGCTCCTCGCCTGGGGTCGGCAGTCGGGGAGCGCCATCGTCATCGCTACGCATGACGAGCGTGTGGCTGCAAAGATGAACCGCATCTGGCGGATGCGACACGGCAAATTCGAGATTATGGGCGCGAGGACCGAATGTACGAGCACTGGTTGATCGGACTTGTCCGAACCCGTTCGGGTCGCCTTGTCGGCACCATCGGAGGTGTCGCGCTGACCGTTGCCTTCGTCACGTGTCTGGGTACCTTTTTGCAGTCCAGCGCGGCCGAGATGACCGCGCGATCGATCGCCCAGGTTCCCGTCGACTGGCAGGTCCAGCTACTGCCGGGGGCAGATGGTGGCGCGGTCGAGGCCGGAATCCGCTCTGCCGCGCCGGTTGCCGCTTTGCAGCTGGTCGGCTATGCCGACGTGCCCGGCTTCGAGGCGAACACTGGGGGCACCGTCCAGACCACGGGCGGCGGCACCGTACTCGGCATGGAAGCGAGCTATGTTGGCCAGTTCCCGGCCCAGATCCGGCGCTTGCTCGGATCGGTCGACGGTGTCCTGGTGGCGCAGCAAACTGCGGCCAACCTGCATATCTCGTTGGGCGATGAAGTCACCATCCACCGCCACCAAGCGCCTGATATCAGCGTGACGGTCGCCGGCATCGTCGATTTGCCGAACGCCGATGCGATGTTTCAGGCGATCGGTGTCCCGCCTGGCGCCGCACCACAAGCCCCGCCCGACAACGTTTTGCTGTTGCCGATGTCTCAGTGGGAGCAGGTGTTCCAGCAGCAAGGCGCCGGCCGGCAGGATACCGTTCGGAGCGAGTTCCACATCAGGCTCGATCATCACGACCTGCCATCCGATCCGCTTGCCGCGAGCACATGGGCGACCGAGCGCGGCCAAAATTTCGAGGCCCGCGCCGCCGGTGCGGCGCTGCTTGCAAACAATCTGGCGGCTCGCCTGGAAGCCGTGCGCGAGGATGCCCTCTATGCGCGGCTGGTCTTCCTGTTCCTTGGCGCCCCAGGGGTCATCCTCGCTGTCCTGCTCACACTTGCCGTCGCAGGCGCCGGACGGGACAGGCGCCGCCGCGACCAAGCGTTGCTGCGGCTGCGCGGAGCGACGGTTGACACTGTTCTTCGCCTTGCCGCGGTCGAGGCGGCTGTCGCGGGCATCGGCGGCTCGCTACTTGGTATTTTCGTCGGAGCTGTGGCCGGATACCTCATCCTTGGGGTGGCGCTCTTGCGCAGCGAAGCCGTTGCCCTGCTCGGCACGGTGGTCGTGGCCGGAGTGGCGCTTTCTCTTGCGGCGATCCTGATCCCCACTTGGCGCGACGCTCGCGGCTCGACGGTTGCCGCCGCACGCCGGTCAATCGGCAAGCACCGGACGCCGCTCTGGAGTCGCGGCTATGTCGACTTGGTGTTGCTCGTGCTAGCCGCCGCGTTCTACTGGCGGTCGGCGGCGAGCGGATACCAAGTCGTCCTTGCCCCGGAGGGCGTGGCAGCGACGGCGGTCGACTACACGTCCTTCCTGCCTCCTGTCCTCCTATGGAGCGGGTTGGCGCTGCTTGCCGTGCGGCTGGTCGGGGCCGGGCTGCAGCACGGCCGGTCGGTCATCGCCAGAGGCCTGCGACCTGTCGCCGGTTCTCTCGCGGATGTCATCGCCGCGACCTTCGGGCGGCAGGGCCCGCGGCTGACCGCTGGCGTAGGCCTTGCAGCGCTTGCCTTCGCTTTCGCGGCATCGACCGCAATCTTCAACGCGACCTACGAGGCTCAGGCCCGGATCGACGCCGAGCTCACCAATGGCGCCGACGTCACCGTTACGGGCACACCCGCCGAGCCCGCATCCAAGGCATTCGATCGTCTTTCCAAGCTGCCGGGGGTGCTGGCCGCCCAGCCGATGCAACATCGATACGCTTACGTTGGAACGGACCTTCAGGATCTCTATGGTATCGATCCGGCGCGCATCGGGTCAGCCACAGCGATGTCCGATGCCTATTTCGCCAATGGCGACGCCGGGGCGACGCTCGCCGATCTCGCACGAACATCCGATGGCGTGCTCGTATCGCAGGAGACCGTGAACGATTATCAGCTCAGTCGCGGCGACAGCATCAATCTTCGTCTGCAAAACGCGGCTGATCACCAATACCACATCGTGCCTTTTCACATCGTAGGCGTGGTGCGCGAATTCCCCACGGCGCCCAGGGATTCGTTTCTGGTCGCCAACGCAGCTTACATTGCGCAACAGACCGGTTCCGCGGGAAGCGAGATTGTCCTGATCCGATCGAACGGCGATCCGGCCCGGGTCGTCCGAACTGTCCGAAGCGCGATCGCGGATCTGCCAGCGCTCAAGGTCAGTCAGATTGGTGATGCCGTTGCTTTGATCGGATCGAGCCTCACAGCGATCGACCTCGCCGGTTTGACGCGGCTTGAGCTGATCTTCGCGTTGGTCATGCTTGCCGTCTCGGGCGGACTGGTCCTGGGGCTAGGGCTGGCCGACCGGGAACGCTCTTTCGCCATCCTCGTCGCGCTTGGTGCCAAGCCGCGGCAGCTTGGCGCCTTTGTTTGGAGCGAAGCTGGATTGGTAGTCGGCGGCGGCATGCTTCTCGGCCTCTCGGCCGGAGCGCTCATAGCCCATGTGCTCGTCAAGCTGCTGACTGGGGTATTCGACCCGCCACCCGAGTCGCTTTCGTTGCCCTGGGGCTATTTCGCTGCCCTCGTCCTCACCGCGACCAGCGCCGCTCTGCTGGCCGCGACGAGCGAGGCGATGCGCAGCGGGGCACACGTCACCGAGAAGTTGAGAGGCGAATAAGCATCGGCCGCGCCGGCGCTGCCTTGCGAAAAATTCTACAGATTGGGGGCAGAAACCATGAAAGGAGAAAGAAATGAAACCACAAATGCTTATGGCCGCAATACTGGCGCTGGCACCGATGGGCACGGCACTCGCTGCCCAGACGTCCGGCATGATCACCGCGATCAGCAAGAAGGCCGATACGATCACGTTGTCGGACGGCAAGAACTATACCCTGCCCGAAGGGATCGAGGATACCAAACTCCGCGTCGGCGAGAAGGTTCAGCTAACCTTCGCGATCAAAGGCGGCAAGGCGGTCGTCTCTCACCTGACCCCGGAGAAGTGAGGCTTGCGGGGGCCGGCGGCACCGCCGGCCCCCGCTTTTGTACGCGATTGCGACCGATTGCTTACGTGTCAGGACCCACACCGGCATCGGCTCTAATTCTCCGCTAATAGTATCTGCGTAGTCATTGCCGGACAATGCAAACGCCAATGGCTAGACGGAGAGTGCGCCGGCGGCAGCGAGGGGCAGCCGACCACCCCGAAGCCGATGCAGGCGTGACGCGTTCCAGAATTTAGGGGATTTTTGAATGAGACAGATCTTTCTCGCCATCGCGCTCATTATTGCTCCGGTGGCGGCTTTCACGGGTTTTGAACTCTATGCCAACAATGCGCCCGCCAAAACGGCAGACCTCGGTGATCTCTCATCGTTCAAGACCATCGTTGCCGACGTTCAGGCCCTCGCTGCCAAGGGTGATCTGACATCGGCCGCAAAGCGGATCACGGACTACGAGACCGCATGGGATCAGGCCGAGAGCGCAATCCGTCCGCTGAATCCGAACGACTGGAACAGCATCGACGCTGCCTCCGATGCTGCGCTCAAGGCGCTACGCCAATCGGCCCCGTCGGCCGACAACGTCAACAAGACGCTCGCCACCCTTATGGCGGTTCTCAATCATCCGGCCCAGCCATCTCAGTAGGCCGACGCGAACCGTTGTTCCGCGCCCTTCGCGCCGCTCAACCGCGAGACGTTTCATCGCCCATTCAAGGATACTCGCCATGCCCGCTACGACAGAAACCGCGAAAGCTGTTGTCTACAATCGCGTTCCCCGCGTCACGGCCGACTTTTGGCTCATCAAACTGATGGCCGTTACCATGGGCGAAACGGCGGCCGATTATCTCAACATGCAAATGGGCTTGGGACTGACGGCGACATCGCTGATCATGTCAGCAATTCTCGCCGGCGCACTGGTTTGGCAATTTGCCCAGAAGAAGTATGTTCCTGCCGCCTATTGGCTTTCGGTGGTGCTCATCAGCATCGTTGGCACATTGATTACCGACAACCTGGTCGACAACTTCAATGTACCGCTGCTGGATACGACCATCGCATTCTCGATCGCCTTGGCGCTGACTTTCCTACTCTGGTTCCAGACAGAGCGTACGCTTTCGATCCACTCCATATTCACCAATCGACGCGAGGCCTTCTATTGGCTCGCTATCCTGTTCACCTTTGCGCTCGGCACTGCGGCGGGCGATCTGGTCGCCGAGAAGTTCGCGCTTGGATATTTGGCGACCGGCATCCTGTTCGGGATGATCATCTTGTCGCTCAGCATCGGCTATTTCTTCCTGGGTCTCAACCCGATACTCGGCTTCTGGCTGGTCTACATCCTGACCAGGCCCCTGGGAGCTTCGTTCGGCGATCTGATGTCTCAGCCCGCGCAATATGGCGGCCTCGGCCTCGGCACGATCATAACGAGTGCAATCTTTCTCGCCGCGATCGTCACGATCGTCGCCTTCATGAGCCTGCGGCACGGAGGTGACGAATTGGTCGTCGTCGGTCAAGATGGGGAGCTGCTGGCGGTGGGTGAGGGCAAAAAGCTGATTGCCGCCAACGACGGACTCTGAAGCGGTCGACAGCGCACTTTGGGACATCACCGGCCCGCGGCGACATTCCTTGCTGGCGCCGCTTTCGTGGCTGTCACAATCCGAGCGCAGGTGGAGATCCAACCAATATCCAAGCGTCAGTTGACTAGCCGAGATTGATGTCTTCGGGGCTGCAAGGGTTGAACTGGAGTGTGACAATGTATGGACTCGACGTAGCTGTAACTCGTGCCATTAATGGATTGGCGGGACATAGCGCTGCGATCGACTACTTGATGGTCTGGATCTCCGGTATCGGCGTCCCGGTCATGGTGATGGCGGTAGCCCTGCAATGGTGGCGCGGGTCTGACAGGCCGCATATACGGCATGTCATCGTGGCGGCAGGCTTCTCGTTCTTGCTGGGACTCGGCCTCAACCAACTCATTCTTCTCTTTATCCACCGGGCTCGTCCCTATGACAGCGGAGTAACAAACCTGCTGATCGAACGGAGCGCCGACTTTTCGTTTCCCTCCGATCATGCAACGGCGACCTTTGCGATTGCGGCCGCTTTTCTCCTTCACGGCGCCCGACGCTCCGGATTTGCCTTCCTTGCGGCGGCGTGCTTTGTCACCTTCTCCCGCATTTACATCGGGACCCACTACGCCAGCGACGTCTTCGGCGGAGCACTGACCGGTGTCATCGCAGCACTCATGGTCCTTGCAATATATCGCGAAGGCACCAAAGCTGACCGCCTGATCACTCGAATCTTTTAGGTTACCGGCAATGCTCGCGGGGTTTCTCTCATCGGTGATCCATTGGCTGAGCGCGCATTCCCATATTGCCTACATTGCAGTGTTCCTGCTTGCACTCTCCGAGTCGATCCCAATCATGGGCGTCGTTGTCCCCGGCACGGCGGTCATAATTGCCTTAAGTGCGCTAGTGCCGAATGGCGTTCTCCTCCTCTGGCCCTTGATGGCCGCAGCGACTTTTGGCGCGATCGTCGGAGACGGCTTATCATTCTGGCTCGGCCACCGATACCATCGCGAGATTCTCTGCCTCTGGCCGCTAAAGCGATACCCGGAGCTGATCGAGCGTAGCGAAGCCTTCTTCAAGCGGCACGGTGACAAGAGCGTGTTTATCGCCCGTTTTGCGCCTGGTGTTCGAGCATTCATCCCGCTTCTCGCGGGCATGCTCGGGATGCCCGTCAGGCGGTTCTATGCGGTCAACATCACTTCGGCCCTGGTGTGGGCACCGTCACACATTCTACCGGGCGTTCTCGTCGGTGTAACGTTCGGTGCTCTGGGCTCGGCAGCAAGGCCGTTGGCAATCCTTTTAGTCATTCTGCTCGCAACGGGTTGGGTGACGTGGCGTCTTGGGCGGTGGGTATTAAGGCGAGGTTTTCCCCTTCTGGAGGTTCTCGTCACAGAGGCACGAAGGTGGTCTGAGACCCGCAACACGTGGCTCAGCCGCCGTGTCGGCGACATGCTCCGATCCGGCGCGCCCGGAAGCGTGGGTTCTCGCCATCATGCTTGGCTTACTCGGCGGGGCCGCCTGGTTGTTCCTCGGCATTCTCGAAGATGTGGTCAATGGTGATCCGCTGGTTCTCGCAGACCACGCCATTTATAACGCATTGCAGGAGGTTCGCACGCCGCTAGGCGATGCGATCATGGTTGCCATCACGGAGATTGGTGACACCAAAGTTGTGGTGGTCGTCACCACAGTCATATTCCTATGGCTTGCTTGGAAGCGGGCTTGGCGCACGGCTGCCTTCTGGCTGGCTGCTGTCGGTGGCGCGTCGGCTCTCAATACGGTCATCAAGGTGGCACTTCACAGGGCAAGACCGGATGAGCTGTTGTATTCCGGTTGGAGCGCGTTTTCTTTTCCGAGCGGCCATAGCACGACGAACATGGCGCTCTATGGCTTTCTTGCATTTCTGATCGCCGGCGAGCTTCGCCCAGCACTGCGCGTCTTGATCGGCACGGGAGCCGCAGTTCTTATCTTTATGATCGCGTGCTCGCGTCTATACCTCGGTGCACATTGGTTCTCCGATGTGGCCGGCGGAGCGGCGGTTGGATCCGCATGGTTTATTCTGCTCGCCATCTTTTATCTGCGGCGTCCGGTCGAACGAATAGGATCTTCAGCGCTGCTCGTGACCGCGTCCGCAGCCATTATCCTTGCAGGCGCCGGCAACATCTATCACAGCCACTCCACTGATATTGCGCGGTACGCGGCCAAAAACGCGATACATGCGCTCGCCGTTGCTGATTGGTGGACGACTGGTTGGCAGACCCTTCCGGACCGTCGGGTCGATCTCACCGGCGAAGTGGAAGAGCCGCTCACATTCCAGTGGGCGGGGAGCCTGCAGGGTTTGCAGGATCTTTTGCAGCAGGACGGTTGGAGGCCATCCCTCGGTTGGACGCCAGTCACTGTACTTAAATGGCTCACCGCGTCTACAGATACCACCGTTGTTCCGGTGGTGCCTCATTTTGCCAGCGGCCGTCTACCGGATATAGCCTTCGTTCGGTCCTCAACCGCGCTGGCCCCGTCGACCGCGCGGCTCGTTCTCCGTCTTTGGGAAACCGATATGAAGCTCGAGGATAGAGAGCAGACCCCGCTTTGGGTGGGTTCGATAACGGAGGAGCGGATCTACCGACTACTATCGCTAGTTACAATGGTCTCGACACAGCCTGATTTCACCGGACCACGGGAAGCGCTGGCGCGATCACTTCGGGAAGGACATCTCGTGTCGCGCGATGAAGTGGAGGCCAAGGGAGGATGGGACGGGCGTGTTCTGCTGGCTCGCCAGAAGGCATCTCATCCGCCCCCGCTCCTCCCTAGCAACCCGGCCCAGCCGGTCGGATCGGGGGCTGATCCGAGGAACAAGTGTCGCGTTTCTAATTGGCTGGAACCGTCGCGGCTCTAACCAGCTTTGACAACACTGGGATAGCGGGTCAACGGGTCTGGCACGGCGATAGCTTTCGAGGCCAGCGTCCGGCTTGTTGCAATGGCGTTCACGGTTTAGGCCAGGAACATCGCATAATGGATCGACCGGAACACACAAGCCGAAGTGGGGAGGGGCGGAGAGCAGTCTTTAGGAGCGGCTTCATTCACCTTGCGTGGCTGCCGGAATCTGCTGCGGATAGATGCCGTGCATCACAGAGGAGTTCGGACGCTTCAAGAGGCCGCGACGAGTTATTTTTTGTCCCCGATGTAGATTTGACCGACTCTCATTCGTCATGAAGGCGTAACCGCAACCGATCGGTCACGGAGATGCAAATGACCAAGGTCGCTTTCAATATCAGCATGTCGCTCGACGGCTTCATTACCGCAGGAAACCAGACCAGGGAGGAACCACTCGGCAAGAACGGCGAATTTCTTCACGAATGGTTCTTCAACAGCGGTGCAGAGGGCGATGCATATGTGCAGCGCCTCACCAGCAATGTTGGCAGCGTGATCTGCGGGCGCAAATGCTATGACGACTCGATCCCATACTGGGATGAGAACGGGCCGACGGGGCCGTTAAAGCTGCCGCTTTTCGTCGTCACTCACCGGCCGTTACTCGCCTCGCACAGCACTGGAATCTATCACGCGGTTGGGACAATTCCCGACGCGGTGAAGCAGGCGAAGTCGGCGGCCAGAGGCAAGGATGTGAGCCTCATGGGCGGAGCCGACGTCTTTCGCCAAGCACTGGCCGGCGGGCTTGTCGACGAGATCGAGTTGCATATCGTGCCGGTGCTCTTTGGTGCTGGGAGTCGCCTGTTCGACACGCTGCCCAACCAGATCAAGCTTGAGCCCACCAGCATGCTCGACACGCCACTCGCTCGGCATATCGCCTATCGCATTGTGAAGTAAGCGAACGCAACCAGCCCTGTCTGACCAGGGTCCAGTCCCACAAATACCGTTTATGCCCCGCGCCGCCTCAAAAGACGTGGTCGGCGGTTCGGATCCCTTCAAGGCGACCGGTGGGTAAACGGACAGCAAGCGGAATAATTTGCGCCGCGAATGGGACGCTGACAGTTCGAATCCCACAACACAGAGTTTCGCTAAGTCATTTCCCTCGAGATCCCATGCGGCTTACCGCTAAAACTCCGCATCAGGTGTCGAAAGACGACGCGAAGTTCCGCCGGTACATGCCGCTTCGTCGGGTAGTCGGCCTGTAAGATGAGGTCGCGCGTTCTAACCTCTCGGCCACAGAGCTATTTTTGGCTGCAACGCGCTCGGTGGCTCAAGGCTTAGAGAGCAAGATGGACGAACGCGTTCACAGCGTGCTTTTCAACTGGTATCCGGCCCGGTCTGACGAGTCGCGATCAGAACGATGCAGGTTAATAATTCGCGATGCGTCCTTGGAGCTTATCCCGTGTTTCTTCGCGAAGTAATCGACATCGTAAGGATCGGAGATTTTCCTGCGTGTCTCCCGTTCGGTCAGAGGATCTCGCCGCATTTTGGTCTCCTTGGGGCAATTTGGAATTTGCCATCCGACGATGGCTGCGCCGGACCAGTTTGGCGATAGTGAAGATCGTTTCTAACCCCTTTGGCGAGCTTTCTGCTCGGAGTGTTGCAGGGAAGACTCAAGCTGTTCAGGTCTAAGCCAAAGCAGCGCCTGCGAACGTCCCTTTGAGGCATCAATTGTGCGACCCTACCCATGGCGCGGACGCTGGAGCAGGCCTGCATGTAGCTGAGCCTCTGCGATCAAGCGCCTCACGGCCTTCGATCGGTTCAGGGCTCGATCTGCATAGCGTTCAAGCAGAACCCCTCAAACTTTGCGCCAGACGCATGGGTGGCGTGAGTTATCGTCACTGTTTTAAACCGATTGAAAGGACTATATTCCAATCATCGAAACGACGCCGGGACCAAGGGTTGCTGACGTCAAAAGCTCTCCGGAAAGGGGATTATTATGAACGTAGCACGCTCTTTCAACAACTGGCGCAAGTTCCGTCAGACCGTTACTGAACTTGGCCGCATGTCCAGTCGCGAACTGCAAGACCTTGGCATTGACCGCGCGGATATTCGCAGCGTTGCCCGCGCATCGGTTGCTCGCTAACAGGGGTACTTGCCCACTTTTGATTGCTTCTACGCCCGCTGATGATGCGGGCGTTTTCGTTTCAAGATAGTGAGAGCTTATCTCATTCAACTTCACGCTTTTGCGAGATATGGAGCTATGGCTCCCGCGCATACCTGCACTGCAGCATTGAGACTGTTAAATCCGCGACGATAGCATATCTTAATCCTCATCGAAGCAATGCACCTCCTCCCGCAGAGCTTCGTGTTTCAGACGGCCCACTCCTCCTCCCAAGGGACGTCTATTGGAACAGCGGCACTCCTCCTCCCAGTCGTTGTTCGGTTCTTTTTGAAAGCCTGCCGCACCTCCTCCCGCGGCAGGCTTTTTCGTTTTGGGACGGGCGTTCGTCGGTGTCGCTTGGCAGTTTGAGGGGTAATTGGGGACGAGAGCACCGAACCCCACTTGAAAACCCCTCAGCGGCTCGTATTAGGCTGACTGTGCAGCAGCTCCGGCCCCTGGTGCGGTGATCCGTGTCAGGGAACCTTGCCAAACATCGCGAACGTTTCGTGCTGCCACGGACCATTCAGATGCCGCCACGGATCAAGGCCGACAATCTCGATAGGATGCGGTCGAAATTCTCTCACGAGCGACACGTGCAAAGTATCCGCTACCAACCTCGTGACCTTGTTCTGGATCGTGATGTGGGGCTGCCACTTCTGCATGTCCTGGCCACCCAACCAGGGGATGAACTCACCCCGCAGCTTGGCGTGGATGCCCTGAAGGTCCGGGCTCGCAATCGTGAAGGCAACGCCAGTGCCGAGATGACGAAGGCACTGACGTCGGCTGTGATTGGGCTATATTTGGCTGAAGCCTATTCGCCAGGCAGGTGTTCGATACGGTCCATGCCCTGAGCAAAGAAGGTTTGTCATGCTCCGAGATAGCACGTCGCACCGGATATGGCCGACACAGCATCGCGAAATGGCTGACTTTCGAATCCCCACCCGATCGACGCAGGGCTGCACTGCAGCCCACATTCCCTTTATACTTCGAAGCGTTTCTTACCCAGTGTTGGAAAGATGGCAATCGCTGCGGGCGGTATCTGTTTCACGATATCAGGCATACATACGCGCCGATGCATGAGAGCATATACATCTCACGTCGATTTCGACCCTTCTTGCAGACTTGGCCCTAGCGATCTAGGTGCGCTACCGCGTACGGTCTTCGACCGCGCTGCAACTCAATGGGCTCGACAAATACCGGCATGACACGAATCCTCGCTGGCACTCTCAACGCAAGACTGCTAAGGTGAGGTATCGGGATTGGCCATTCGGCCGCGACCCCGTTGAGGAACCCCAAAATGATTAATACCATTTTCCGGCCGCTGCACGACCGCGTCGTCGTGCGCCGTATCGAGGCTGAAGCCAAGACCAAGGGCGGGATCATCATTCCCGACACCGCCAAAGAGAAGCCGCAGGAAGGCGAAATCGTCGCCGTCGGCACCGGCGCACGCGACGAGAGCGGCAAGATCGTTCCCCTCGATGTCAAGGCGGGCGATCGCATCCTGTTCGGCAAGTGGTCCGGCACCGAGATTAAGTTCAACGGCGAAGACCTGCTGATCATGAAGGAAGCAGACGTCATGGGCGTCATCGCCTGATCTTCGGCCGCTTCCTTATTTCCTTTTGACGAAGACCATGGGGCCAATGGCCCGGGAGTTATTCCATGTCTGCGAAACAGATCAAATTCGGCCGTGATGCACGCGAGAAGCTGCTGCGGGGCGTCGATATTCTTGCCGATGCAGTGAAGGTCACGCTCGGTCCGAAGGGCCGCAACGTCGTGATCGACAAGTCCTTCGGCGCACCGCGCATTACCAAGGACGGCGTCGCTGTCGCCAAGGAAATCGAACTGGACGACAAGTTCGAAAACATGGGCGCCCAGATGGTCCGCGAAGTCGCTTCGAAGACCAATGACGTCGCTGGCGACGGTACCACCACAGCTACCGTTCTCGCCCAGGCGATCGTTCGCGAAGGCGGCAAGGCCGTTGCAGCCGGCATGAACCCGATGGACCTGAAGCGCGGCATCGATCTCGCCGTTACCGCGGTCGTGAAGGACCTGCTGGCCAAGGCCAAGAAGATCAACACATCGGAAGAGATTGCCCAGGTCGGCACCATCTCGGCCAATGGCGAGAAGGAAATAGGCCAGTATATCGCCGACGCGATGCAGAAGGTCGGCAATGAGGGTGTGATTACCGTCGAAGAAGCCAAGACCGCCGAAACCGAGCTCGAAGTCGTCGAAGGCATGCAGTTCGATCGTGGTTATCTTAGCCCCTATTTTGTCACCAATGCCGAAAAGATGGTGGCTGAACTGGAAGATGCCTATGTGCTGCTGCACGAAAAGAAGCTCTCCAATCTGCAGGCCATGCTTCCTATCCTGGAAGCAGTCGTCCAGAGTGGCAAGCCGCTGCTCATCATTTCCGAGGACGTCGAAGGCGAAGCTCTCGCGACGCTCGTCGTCAACAAGCTGCGCGGCGGCCTCAAGATCGCTGCCGTCAAGGCTCCTGGCTTCGGCGACCGCCGCAAGGCCATGCTGGAGGATCTGGCGATCCTGACCGGCGGCACTGTCATCTCCGAAGACCTCGGCATCAAGCTCGAAAACGTCACGCTCGAGATGCTCGGCCGTGCCAAAAAGGTCTCTATCACCAAGGAGAATACTACCATCGTTGATGGTGCGGGCACCAAGGCGGATATTGACGGTCGCATCGGCCAGATCAAGGCTCAGATCGAGGAAACCACCTCCGACTACGACCGCGAGAAGCTGCAGGAACGCCTTGCCAAGCTCGCTGGCGGCGTTGCCGTCATCCGCGTTGGCGGCTCGACGGAAGTCGAAGTCAAGGAAAAGAAGGATCGCATCGACGACGCGCTCAACGCCACACGCGCGGCTGTTGAAGAAGGCATCGTTCCAGGCGGTGGCACAGCTCTGCTGCGCGCTTCCATCGTCCTCGATATCAAGGGCGAGAATGACGACCAGAACGCCGGTATAGCGATCATCCGCAAGGCACTTCAGTCGCTGGTTCGCCAGATTGCCGAAAACGCCGGTGACGAAGGTTCGATCGTGGTCGGCAAGATCCTGGAAAGCAATACCGACAACTTCGGTTACAACGCTCAGACGTCTGAATATGGCGACATGATCGCCATGGGCATTGTCGATCCGGTAAAGGTTGTGCGCACCGCCCTGCAGAACGCGGCTTCGGTTGCCGGCCTGCTGGTGACCACAGAAGCCATGATTGCCGATCTACCGAAGAAGGATGCTACCGGCGGCGGCATGCCTGACATGGGCGGCATGGGCGGCATGGGCGGCATGATGTAACGGGTCCGCTCCGGAGCTCCCGGAATTACTCCGCAGCTTGGGCTTTTATCAAAGCCCAAGCTGCGCCAATAAAAAGCAAGACGTTATAATATCCATGGACCGCGTCCGCGGCCGAGCGGCAGATGGCAATTGCCACAGGATGCTGAGTTACCAGTCGCGGGTCCAGGTCACCGTTTGTGATCCTGTGGTAAGACCCGCGAAGCGGCTCACAGTCCCGGCGCCCGATACCTATCGCGCCAATGGTAGTAACCGGCTGCGCGCCCCGCGGTCCAAAATCGTCCTGCTCAACGCGGCTGACAGTGTTCGCGGTAACTTTTGCTAGATCGCCTGGTCGGTCGCCGGCAAGACGGCGCGAAAGATTGCGATCGGTACCGTCTATCCCGCCACGATCGGCATGCTGCCGTCCTTCCTCTCAGGCATTGCCCGCAAATATCCCGATATCCGCCAGCATATCGAAAGCGGTACCACCGATGACAGCATCCGCCATATCGAGGCAGGCCGCATCAATCTCGGCTTCATCCGGCAGGTGGAGCGGCTCCTTACGCTTCTTTCTCGTTATCTCCAGGCCATTGTCCGCCAAGAGCGAGACCGCCATCGAGGATGGAGAAGATCATCTCCTTCTCCCGCCAAAACCCCTCCTACAGCGAGCGTTATTTTGCGGAAAAATTCAAGGAGCACGATCTGAGCGGCAATGTCGCCTACCCCTGCGGCGACACCTTCTCGCTGTATCGCTTCTCTCCGCCGGGCTTGGCATCGGTTTCGTCCCGGAATGGACGCAGGATCTGCCGAACCGCGGGTTCGAGCTGAAGAGGGTGAGGGGTGTCGGTTCAAGATCGGGGCTCGGTGTCGCCTGGAACAGAAAAGACCCAACCGCCTCGCGTGTCGACCCCATCGATATTGCACGCTCGCTCGTGCGGCCGGGCCGTTTATGGAGGTCGAGCCGCTGCTCGCCAGCGCTCTTTTTGTTCAGCAAAAGCCGTTCAATTTGAGGATCTTATAGGCGTCGATTGCAGCCCGAAGCTCGTCCTCCGAATTCCGATCTCCGCTGTTAGCGTCAGGATGGTGCATCTTTAGCTTCTGCTTGTAGCGGCTTCTGATTTGCTCGGGGCTTGCCTCCGGCAGAAGGCCGAGTGTTTCGAACGCTTTGGCTTCCAGCACTTTCAGCTTGCGCCGTTGAAGATCCGCTCTTGCCCCCTGACGTTCTGCAGCGTTTCTGCGGGCATTCATCGCCTTTGCAGAACCAGATCGGACCGTGAAGGGGAGCGCTGCCTCCGCAGGCTGACGGATCCTGCTTCCCCAGGTCGGACGGGCGCCGCTTGCCGCTTCTCTCTGATAGCGAGCGACGACAGGATCGGACAGATTGCTCGCAAAATTGTAGCCTCTGCCGTAGTCCTTCATATGCTCGGCACAGAAGAGCAGATACAATCCCTCTCCATCCCGTCCGACGGGAGCGCGGTGAATGCCGCCCTTTTGGCACCCGTCCCATTGGCATTTCGGACCATCCGGCTTCCGGTTCGAATCTGTCTTTTTGCGGAGGGGTCGCAAGCCAACGAATATTTTGGAATCTGAATTCATCGCGCCTTATATGACTGCTTCCGTGACGCTAACAAGGCAAGGCGAGTGCAGGACACAGCTTCAGTAGTTCGCCTCTACAGGTCAGGTAGGGCGAGGGTTCGAGCAAACGCACTGCCGGGGGACGGCGAATCTCACTTCCATACGTCACGTGTAATCAGCGATCATCGGTCAACCGACCTGCTCCACCGATAGCGTTCCCGCTAAAAGCGGCCGGATCAATGACTTTGCAGAAACAGTTGGATCGAGCCAGTCGGCCCACGCGTTGCGCTCGAGGATGACAATCTGCCGGTCGTGGTACGGCGCGATGTCCGGCCCCGGCTCCATCGTCAGCATAGTGAAGGCCTGGCCGATCTCCGGCGTTTCGCGCCAGATGCCGGCGATGCAGAAAATCGGCTCGTCCTTCTTGGTAAACAGCCACTTGTCCTTGCGCTTCTTTTTGGCATCCTTTGGATCCGTGAACTCGTAAAAGCCGTCGGCAACGATCAGGCAGCGATTGGAGGTGAACTCCCGTCCCTCCGAACGGAAATTATAGACCGGCCGCTTGTTCGGCCCCGGCCAGCTCCAGCGCCGCTGCACGAGCTCGGCCTCGTCGCGGACACCATCGATCGTCCTGACGATGGGGCCGGCATCGGTTATCTTGATGTCTTCGCGCGCTTCGAGGTTCGGCGCGCCTTCACCGAAACGGATCTTGATCTTGAGGTGGGCGAAATCCTCGACAACCGAGGCGACATCCACCATCAGCCGATAATCATTGCACATTGCTCTTCCCTTCGAATGTGGGTGCCATCACCTCACGACCGAGGCGCTGCAGGTGCAATATGTGCTCGGATTGTATGCGCTCCAGCAGAACGAGGAGGTCTTCAGCTTGTCTTGTCGGCAGGGGGAGACCAGCCAGTCTTTTGATCAGCGCAGTTTGGCGCGCGACGATGGCGGCGCCATCGCGAACATGCCGCATGACCATCTGAAGTTCGGTCTCATTTGGGCGCATCCATTGAGAGTAGCAGCTTTCGGCTATCCGCACACGATTATCCATCGACCTTGTCTAATGTACGCGTTCCTGATATGTTCCAATCACTATGAACGCGACCGTTTTCCAGTCCGACGCCCCACTCGACAAGCGCCGCGTCATCATAAGACGCCATGACGGCGATGTGGAGATGGTGGAACTGCCGTGGGGACTGCGCCCGCGCGACGGCGGCTCCCGCGCCGTCAACGTCGTCCGATCGGAAGGACGGACGTTCCCGACCCACCGCTGCCTGGTGCCGGCCTCGGAGTTTCGCCATAAGAGCTTCAGCTTCTCGCTCACCAATGGCGACTGGTTCTATTTCGCGGGGATCTGGCGGCCGGCAACCGAGGACTGGCCGGAGGCCTACGCCATCCTGACGATTGAAGCGAACCCTGATATCGCGCCGTTCCACGACCGGCAGATGGCGGTGCTGACACGGCACCAACGCATGGCCTGGCTCGACGAACTTGTGCCCGAAGAGGAAATCCTACGGCCGCTAGCGGCGGGGACGTTCCGGCTCAAGCGCCACGCGGGCGCTTCTGCCCAGCCGATGCTGGCTGTCTAAAGCGCCAACCGCAACTGCGGCTGCGTTCCGGAATTCCGCCGCTCCAGCGACGACAGTGAGACGCCGAGCAGGCGAATGCCCTTTCGGGGCGGAAAGATCGGCACCAGCAAAAGGCTGACGATGTCCTCCAACTCGGTGATCGCCGCCAGAGGTGCGGGAACCGTCTTGCTGCGGGTGATCTGGTTGAAGTCGGCATACTTGACCTTGAGCGTCACCGTCTTGGCGCCGATCGCATTGGCCTCGCAATAAGCCCACACCTTTTCGATCAGCGGCTGAAGCCCTTCACGGGCCGGCTCAACGGTATGGAGGTCTTCTGAGAAGGTGTCCTCGGCGCCGACGGATTTGCGCACCCGGTTCGGCTTGACCTGGCGCTCGTCGATGCCGCGGGCAATGCCGTAAAAATATGGCCCCGACGTCCCGAAATGCTCGACCAGGAATTCGAGGGTCTGCTGCTTGAGATCGGCGCCGGTGTCGATCCCGAGCCGGTGCATCTTCTTAGTCGTCGCGGGGCCGACGCCATGGAATTTCTTGACGGGCAGGGCCACGACGAAGGCCGGCCCGTTCTTCGGCGTAATCACAGCCTGGCCATTGGGCTTGTTCAGATCGCTCGCCATCTTGGCGAGGAACTTATTGTAGGAAATCCCGGCCGAGGCATTGAGGCCGGTGACATGCTTGATCTTGGCGCGGACCTCCAGCGCGATCTCGGTGGCAATCTCCATGCCCTTGAGATTCTCGGTAACATCGAGGTAGGCCTCGTCGAGCGAAAGCGGCTCGATCAGAGGCGTGTATTCGGTGAAGATTTCGCGGATCTGCTGCGACACCGCCCTGTAGACATCGAAGCGCGGCGGCACGAAGATCAGATCCGGGCATTTTCTCTTGGCGGTCACCGATGGCATCGCGGAGTGGACACCATAGACACGCGCCTCGTAGCTCGCCGCCGCCACCACGCCGCGAGCGGCCGAGCCGCCGACGGCAATCGGTTTGCCCCGCAATGCCGGGTTATCACGCTGCTCGACCGACGCATAAAACGCGTCCATGTCGACATGGACGATTTTTCGGACGGGAGTCGAACTCATGTCGTTCATGGCGGCTTCAGCGATGGCAATGGGATCGGCATATGACTTGCGCCGAAACAAATCGAGAACATAGCAGGCTTGAGCGCGATATCAACCGTTTCAATGGGCGCCTCGGCCCCTGCCGCCGAAGCCTGTCCATCACGCCGTTCTCCGTCACGGCGTCTTAACCATCCTGCTTTCACAGCGCGCAGGAATCGTGCGATGTTTGCCGCATCTGTCAGGCAGACAGGAGGCGCCGTGGATACCGATGCTCATAACCGCTTTGTCCTGGACTTCATGGCTATGCGCGCCATGAACGTGACCGACAGCGTCCCGGTCGACACTATCGTGGACTATGGGATCGATAAGGGGCTCAGCTTGGGCGAGGTGGAGGCCGCGCTGATTCACGCGAGCGTCCAGGAGCACCTGTCACAAGCTGGGTACGTGCAGATCGGGCCTGCGAATGACAACTCGCCTTCCAGCTGATTTCGGCCCTGCATTCCTTGCGGCAAGCAACTCCCGCGAAACACGAGGCAAGCCTGGGCAGGGTTGACAAGGGCGAGCGCAAGCACTGACCTCAAGACTGCCATTGGCCCGACGCGCCGCTTGGAAATACGGCGGTCATAAGGTGCTGGAGAAAGGTCCGACCAAGAGCTTCTAGCAATCGCTATTTGTGATCAAGGACGTTGGTAGAAAAGAAACGCGATAACGGAATCCGCCTGCAAAGCGGGTTCCAAACCCAACAATGAAGAGTATCGGAGAAATCATCATAGCGGCGCCGTGAGGCGGATTTCAGGAATTCTCAGCGGCCGTCAGGCGGGATGAAGAGATCGGATGGGGTACTCCCGAAGTCACCATTCAAGTAAACGTCAACGGCCAGCGCTTCACAAGGCGGCTTGATATCGCAGATATAGAAGACCAGCGAGGTATCGAACTAAAGACCGGATATCAAACCGCCACCCAAGCCAACTTGTGGGAGGTAGCGCGTGATAAAGCACTTGTGGACACAGGCTGAACCGCGCCGGGTTTGCCGGAGGCTGTTTGGTTTAAGTTATGCGGCCATGGCTGGTTCGTCCAGCATGGCGTAATACTGCTCCTCGGCTTCGGCTGGCGGAATGTTGCCGATGGGCTCCAGAAGTCGTCGATGGTTGAACCAGTCGACCCATTCCAGGGTCGCGAATTCCACCGCTTCGAAGCTGCGCCACGGTCCGCGCCGATGGATGACCTCGGCCTTGTAGAGGCCATTGATCGTTTCGGCGAGGGCGTTGTCGTAAGAGTCGCCGACGCTTCCGACGGAAGGCTCGATGCCTGCCTCGGCCAGTCGCTCCGAATACTTGATCGACACGTATTGGGCAGATTCAACCGGTCGCCGCAACACCGCAAACTTGGAGGTGTTTATGGTGACGGGAAGACGAAAGTCGGAGCACTCAACGCGGCAAAAATTATCGTCGCCAGGTCGGCCACCTGTGTGGCAACGTGAGAACCTCTGCCGGTTCTGGCGAGAGGTGGCGGCGGGCTTGTCTAGCGAAGATGCCGCTGTGGAAGCCGGCGTTTCTGCGCCCGTTGGGAACCGCTGGTTTCGGAGTTCAGGTGGCATGCCTCCCACACATTTGTCGCCCTCAGCGGCACCAATCAAAAGCAGAAGCCTGACCTTCCGAGAGCGAGAGGACATAGCTTTGGAATGCGCTCGGGGTGCTGGCATCCGCGCAATCGCACACAAGCTGGGGCGATCGCCGAGCACAATCTCACGCGAGATCAGGCGCAACTCAGCGACCCGAAGCGGAGACTTCGACTATCGGGCCATTACCGCGCAGTGGCACGCTGATCGTTCAGCGCGACGGCCGAAAGCCGCAAAACTTGCAACCAACCTGGCACTTCGTGACTACGTCCAGGACCGGCTCGCGGGCCTTATTGCCACGCCGGGCGGCGTCGCCTTTGACGGACCTATCGTGGTATGGAAAGGACGACGGGCCGTTCATCGGCAAAGTCGACGTTGGTCCAAAGCCTGGAGCCCGGAACAGATCGCGCGGCGTCTGAGACTGGACTTTCCCGAGGACCCAACCATGCGTATCAGTCATGAAGCCATCTATCAGGCGCTTTACATCCAGGGCCGCGGCGCACTGAAACGAGAACTTTCGGCCTGCTTGCGCTCTGGACGGGCGCTGCGCTTACCCCGCGAACGTGCTCGTAACCGTGGCAAATCCTTCCTTGGTGATGCATTGATGATCAGCGATCGCCCCGCAGAGATTGGCGATAGGGCGGTCCCTGGCCATTGGGAGGGCGATCTCATTCTCGGTCTCAGCAGCTCCGCGATCGGAACGCTCGTAGAGCGCACGACGCGGTTTACAATGCTCCTACACCTGCCACGCATGGAACGTCATGGGATCGACAAATCCATCAAGAACGGTCCTGCTCTTGCTGGGCATGGCGCCGAAGCCGTCCGTGATGCTATCGCCGAAACCATCATGGAGCTACCGGCGCACCTACGCCAATCCCTGACTTGGGACCAGGGTGCCGAGATGGCTCAACACGCACAGCTTCGGATCGACACTGGCCTCGATATCTATTTCTGTGACCCTCAAAGCCCGTGGCAGCGCGGGAGCAACGAAAATACCAACGGCCTGCTGCGACAATACTTTCCAAAGGGCACGGATCTCAGCCAGCATAGCGCCGATGAGATCAACGCTGTAGCGCATGCTCTCAATAGCAGGCCCCGCAAAACGCTGGGCTGGCGCACACCTGCAGAGGCTCTCGACGGGTTGCTCAAATCAGATATGGTCAAGGGTGTTGCGGCGACCGATTGAATCTGCCTTGAACGCCCCTGTCCGAGTGGTGAAGCAGGCCGCCGCCATGAACGGGACGCCGCTCATGAAGGGCCTGTTCCAAAGCATCGAGGACGAACCCTGCATGGGCCGTCCGACTCACCCGCCAGCCGACAATCCGGCGCGCGAAGGCGTCGATGACGAAGGCCACGTAGACGAAGCCTTGCCAGGTGGCGACGTAGGTGAAATCCGAAACCCAGAGCCTGTTCGGCGCAGGAGCCTTGAATTGGCGGTTCACCCGATCAAGGGGGCTCGGAGCCGTCTTGTCCGGGATCGTCGTGCGGATCGGCTTGCCCCGGATAATACCCTGAAGTCCCATCGATCGCATGAGCCGGGCGACGGTGCCGCGGGCTATATCGAAGCCCTCCCGCTTCAATTGCCGCCAGACCTTGCGCACGCCGTAGACGCGGAAGTTTGCCTCGAACACACGGCGTATCTCGATCTTCAATGCAATGTCGCTGCGGGCGCGGACCGACAGCCGGTCCACGTCCAGGCGTTTGGCAACGTTCTCGTAGTAGGTTGATGGGGCAATCGGCAGCAGTCTGCAGATCGGCTCGACCCCGAATACCGAGCGGTGTTCGTCGATGAAGGAGATCATCGCTTCAATGGGCGGTCGAGCTCCGCCATCGCGAAATAAGCGGACGCTTTGCGCAGTATCTCGTTGGCCTGCCGAAGCTCGCGGTTCTCCCGCTCCAGCGCCTTCATCTTCTCGGCGACTTCGCCTGAGAGTCCGGGCCGGGAACCATCGTCCACTTCCGCCTTCTTCACCCATTCATTGAGCGTCTGCGCCGTGCAGCCGATCTTGGCGGCGATCGAGGAAACCGCTGCCCATCGCGAGGAATATTCGACTTGGTGATCCAAAACCATCCGCACTGCTCGGGCGCGGACTTCAGGTGAAAACTTGTTTGTTGTCTTGCTCATATCGGCTCCACTTTCTCAGAAGTTGGAGCCTCCGGCAAACCCGGCGCGGTTCAGCGTGTGGGGACACCGCTGCGGTTTTTTTGAGTGTTCGCATCATCTCGCTGGACCGTCCGCTGATCTCCGACGAAGGGTCGCCCTAATGTCGGGTTACCTCCTCGACGATCCGACCCCAGTAGCGACCGGCTTCCCGGTCGCAAACGGCGAAGTCGAAGGCCTCGTCCGCTCCGCCGCTCTTAGCCTCGACCCGCGGCATCCGGATCAACGCCGTAAGCCCGAGAATGGCCGAGGAGTTCGGACGCTTGAAGAGGCCGCGACCTATGTACGACCAATCCAAACCATCCGAGTTGATCCGGTTTGCACGCATTGATGCGGGTGCCACCGTCATCGACATTTATCCAGGCGGCGGCGACTGGACACGCCTGTTCTCCGACATCGTTGGACCCGAAGGTCGAGTCATCAGCTTCGTGCCGGCCGAAGTCGCGCACTTCAAGAACGATCCAGTCGGCCTCATCCAAACGCTCGCGCAAGAGCCAGGGCGGGAAAACGTCGAAGCCGTGTCAGCGGACCTCGTGGCAATGCCGGAGATCACGCAGCCAGCGGATGTCCTGTGGCTGCACCTGTTTTACCACGATCTCTACACCGCGCTGATGCAAGCCAGGGGCGCGACGGCGGCCGACTTCAATCGAGCTGTCTACGAGCGGCTTAAGCCCGGTGGTTTCTACGTCATCATCGATCACGCCGCTGCCGCCGGAGGCGGCACAAGTGATGCCCAGTCATTGCATCGCATCGACCCTGCCTACGTGCGCGAGGAGGTGGAGGCTGCCGGCTTCGTACTGGATGCGGAAAGCACTCTGCTAGCGAACACGAACGATCCACACGCGATCAAGGTCTTCGATCCCTTGATTAAGGGCGAGACCGATCGCTTCGCATATCGGTTCGTGAAGCCCTGACAGAGGCCGCCGCTAACCTCAAGTCTGCGCTGGTGGCGATACAGCCGGGCGTCCCGACCTGCAGAACCGTTCCAAGCAATGCCGCGAGGCCACGATAGACGTTGGTGTGCTCGACAAGTCGTCCAACTGAACGACGGGGTCGCGGGTTCATGTCCATCCAAGGCGCCGTAGAGGAGCTTTTAAGTCGCCTTTCCTAACAAAATAAGGGCGATCATCTGTTTCGTGCCGCCCTTGCGGCCAAATTCAAATGGCGGGTGCAAGGACACGGCGAGAAGACTTCAGTCTGTGTAGCTCCTCGATGACCGGCTTATTTGCGTCACCCCAGTCGCACAGTGGTGCTAGCGCCCGCGCGAGGCTTTGGCCAAACTCCGTCATCTCATATTCCACCTTCGGCGGCACCTCTTTGAAATCCTTCCGGGTGATCAGACCGTCGTCGGCCAGTTCCTTGAGGTGCTGGATCAACACCTTCTCACTGATGCCGCGCACCAATCGCTTCAGATCGCCGAAGCGACGTGGCTGGCCGTTGAGCTGAAACAGGATCAGCGGCTTCCATTTGCCTCCAATCACGAACAGGGCAACGTCGAGGCCGCAATAAAAGTCACGGTTTTCCATGATTTTTCCATACTTACATTTAGGTGTGTACTACCGCAGGAGAATGCGGATGTCTATCTCCGGGTTTGCAATCGTCGTCGCAGGCTGTCCGGCCGCGACAAACCAAGGAGAACGACAGTGGCAAGGCTTGAAGGAAAGGTCGCCGTCATAACCGGCGCGAATTCTGGTATCGGATTGGCGACCGCAAAGCGGTTCGCGCGCGAAGGTGCCAAGGTGTTCATAACGGGAAGGCGGCAGGAGCAGCTCGACGCCGCAGTCCTGCAGGTCGGCCATGGCGCCGTTGGCGTCCAGGGCGATGTGTCGAACTTGGCAGACCTCGATCGCTTGTTCGATGTCGTTCGCCGCGAGGCTGGCGTCTTCGACGTGCTGTTTGCGAATGCAGGTGGAGGCGAATTCGCGTCGATCGAGAACGCGACCGAGGAGCAGTTCGACAAGACCTTCGCCATCAACGTCAAGGGCACGTTCTTCACGGTCCAGAAGGCCTTGCCTGTGATCAGGGATGGCGGATCAATCATCCTGACGGGATCGACAGGGACGGTCACCGGTATTCCGACCTTCAGCATCTATGGTGCGACCAAGGCCGCCATCCGCAATTTCGCCCGCCACTGGATCCTCGACCTTGCCCCCAGGAAGATCCGGGTCAATGTTCTGGTGCCCGGAGCCACGTCGACTCCCGGCTGGCACGGGATCGCAGAGACGGAAGAGCAGAACCGCCAGATGATCGCGCAGACCGAGGCCAGCACGCCGCTCGGTCGTCTTGCCGATCCTGACGAGACCGCGTCGGCTGCGCTGTTCCTCGCGTCCGACGAGAGCGGATTTGTCACCGGCTCCGAACTGTTCGTCGATGGCGGCTCCGCCCAGATCTGAACTTCGGGCAGGGTTATAGTTTTTGCCGCCGGTGATGGCGGCAAGATGTTGACGGGGTGATATAAACAATGACGACCACAGCAGTTGCGACGGGCGCAAGCCGGGGTGCTGGGCGCGGAATAGCCATAGGGCTGGGCGGCGCGGGAATGACGGTCTATGTAACCGGCCGGAGCACGGACTCTACCAAGTCCGAATACGGGGCCTCGATCAACGAGACCGCGGAGATGGTGACAAAGGCCGGCGGCAAGGGGATAGCGGTTGCGGTGGACCATGCCGACGACGGCGCGGTGGCCACTTTCTTCGAACGCGTGGCGCGCGAGGCCGGCACGCTCGACATTCTTGTCAACAACGCCGCCAAGGTTCTCGACCCCATGCCGGGCGGCTTCTGGGAGAAACCTCTGGAAACTCTCGACCTGATCGCGGTCGGGCTGCTCTCACACTACGTTGCCAGCTACTACGCGGCGCCGCTTCTGCTCAAGAACGGCAGGGGCATAATCGTCAACACGGGCTATTACGGTGCCGTGTCGTATCATCTCAGCCCCGCCTACGGAGCCCAGAAGGCGGGTGCCGACAAGATGGCCGCCGACATGGCGCTGGAACAGCGGGCACACAACGTCGCCGCCATCTCCATCTGGATGGGCGGTCTCGACACCGAGCGCGCACGGGCTTTTATAGCCACCCTTCCAGAGGCGTCAAAACCGAAGAACAAACGCGAAAGCCCGAATTCACCGGACGAGTGATTGCGGCGTTCTACGCCTCTGATCTGCGGATGCAGCTGTCGGGAAGGGCACTGATAGGAGCGGAGCTCGGTACGATGCTCGCCGTTACCGATATCGACGGTTCTCGTCCGTCTCGCAGCGCCACAGGCTTGGCAGCCCGCCAGAACTTCACCCTAGTCTTATGGCTTCTGACATGAGGAAAGAATTTTGAACTCGATCGACTGCCCAATGAAACTACCGGATCACTCCCGTCCAATCTCTTACACACGGCAAAAGTGTTTCTTTCCGCAGGCACATATAAGCTTGGCGCAGAAAGCACTTCACCGGCGCTTGTAATCAGGTGCTGCGCAAGAGCCAATCGAGTGTCCGTATTTTTAATGCGCCAACATAGGTTTGCTCGTGCCACTCGCTGCAAGATGGCAAGGTGCCACTCTTGTTTTCCACTTTCGGAAACCTTCAGGCGTGGTCCTTTCAGATCATGATTTCGCCACCCGTTACCGCGATTACCGCGCCCGTCATGTAACTGCCCGGCGTTGTCACGTTGTTTCTCCACTGCCAAGAATGAGGTGTGTATCTGCGTAATCAGGCACCGGCGGCTGTCGCAGCTTTCCACTGCGCCATAGCGTCGATACGATGGATGTGGGTGGCCAGAGCGGAGCGTTTTTGGTGCGGCGCGACGAAGAGATTTCGGACTGCAGAAAAGATCGCGACGAAGCGTTGCAAACCGCCGACCGATCGAAATCCCTGCATCATCCGTTCTCGCTTTCGCAATGGCAGATGAGAACTCTCCGCCCGATTGTTCAGGCCCTTGTGTGATCGATGTTCGATACTGGGCATGACATTCCGTTTTGCGGCGCCGTAGGAGCGCAGTTTGTCGGTGATGATGCGCTTCGGCGTCAGACCTTGCTTCTTCAGCAGTCTGAGCAGCAGTCGCCTGGCAGCCTTGATATCGCGGCGGGTCTGGACGATTTCGTCGAGAACGTAACCGTCCTGGTTGACGGCACGCCACAGCCAATGCTTTCGACCGCCGATGGAAATCACCACCTCGTCCAGATGCCAGATATCTTTCTGCGACGGTTTCTTTCTGCGCAGTTGCTTTGCGTAGGCCGGGCCAAATTTGCGGCCCCATCGCCGGATCGTTTCATAAGAAACGACGATGCCGCGCTCCAGGAGCATTTCCTCGACCAGCTGCAGGCTCAAAGGGAACCGGAAATACAGCCACACCGCACGGCCGATGATCTGCGGTGGAAAGCGGTGGTTCTTGTAGCTGATCGTCGACGTGCTCATCTAGCCGGCTCTATCTGCCAACCGTTAAGCCAACGACAACGTGACAACGCCGGCGCGTGGGCTGATTGGCACGCTGATGCTCGTAAACAGCAAGGTTCGACGGTTTGGCCGGCTGGCGAAGGCGTCACCTTCGCATGGCACGCTGCCGTGACTGCAGAACTCGATCTTTGACAAACGGAATTCAAAGGCAACTGATATCGAAGCCCCCGAGCGTCAGCTTTGGATTTGCTGTCAATGACCGCCCTGCGCCTCTGAGGAGGGTCATCTTACTGAATGAGGTGTTCAAGACCTTGCTATCAAGAAAGTCGACAAGCGAGCGACCGAAGTAGCTAAGACGGGGCACTTCGGGACGCTACTGCCGCCCCTTGCTCCGCTAGGCAATCCATGCCTCTATTTAACCTTAGAGGGGTGAGCTTCAACGTCATGGCATCACGCACGAAGATAGCCGCTTCGCGGCAGCGCGGAGCTGGGGTCGACCTCCATCCCCAAGGGACAACGGAAGACTTGAGGATGAGTGTTTTGCGCAAGAATTCAACTCGGGTTGGCCCCGGCTATCCACAGGTCGTTGTGCTCGTCGGCGCAACGGGCGATCTCTCACGGCGCAAGCTACTGACCGGGCTGTTCCACCTCACCAATGCGGGCTTCATCCCAGGGTGCCGCATTATCGGCGTCTCGCTCGACGACATCGACGCCGATGCCTTCCGCACCATTGCCCGTGACTCGCTGGACAAGTTCTTGACTCGCAAGTTCTCGCAGTCCGAATGGGAAGCGTTTGCCGCATCACTCGACTACGTCCCGCTCGCTGCCGGCGCCAATGCTCTCAAGGAAGCGGTCGATAGGGCCGAGGAAGCACTGGGCGCCGAGACGCGGCGCGTGCATTATTTATCCGTGCCACCAAGTGCTGCCCTTCTGGCCGTGCAACTCCTCGCCCAAGCTGAGCTGACTGAACGCTCCCGTATCATTATGGAAAAGCCCTTCGGCACGGATCTTGCCAGTGCCGTTGCACTAAACAAGAAGCTGCACGAGGTGTTCGACGAGAAGCAGATCTTCCGCATCGACCATTTCCTCGGCAAGGAGCCGGCGCAAAACATCCTGGCCTTCCGATTTGCCAATGGCCTGTTCGAACCAATCTGGAACCGCAACTTCATCGACCATGTGCAGATCGACGTCCCGGAGACGCTCGGCCTTTCGACTCGCGCCGCCTTTTACGAGACCACCGGCGCCTATCGTGACATGGTGGTGACCCACCTCTTCCAGATCCTCGCCTTCATGGCGATGGAGCCGCCCACCGCCCTTGAGCCTGCGCCAATCTCGGAAGAAAAGAACAAGGTGTTCCGCTCCATGTTGCCGATTGAGCCGCGCGACGTGGTGCGCGGTCAATACATTGGCTACCGCAATGAGCCTGGCGTCGATCCCGAAAGCGACACTGACACCTTCATCGCCCTAAAATGCGCCATCGACAACTGGCGCTGGGCCGGCGTTCCCTTCTACCTGCGTACAGGCAAGCGCATGGCCGAGGGGCAGCGCATTATTTCGATCGCATTCCGCGAGCCCCCGAAATCGATGTTCCCTGCGGGATCTGGCGTGGGGGCACAGGGCCCTGACCACCTCACCTTCGACCTCGCTGATGCCTCCAAGGTCTCGCTTTCCTTCTATGGCAAGCGCCCTGGCCCGGGCTTCCGGCTCGACAAGCTCTCGCTGCAATTCGCCATGAGCGAAACCGGCCTGATTGGCGAAGTTCTGGAGGCCTACGAGCGTCTGATCCTCGACGCCATGCGCGGTGACCACACGCTGTTCACTACGGCCGAGGGTATTGAGCGGCTCTGGGAGGTTTCCCAACCTCTCCTCGATAACCCGCCGCCCGTACGCCTCTACGACCAGGGCGGCTGGGGGCCGAAGTCGATCCACCAACTCATTGCCCCGCACGCCTGGCGCCTGCCGTTCGAGCGCGCCTGGAGGGATGCGGCAAAAGGGTGATTGACGGTCAATAGTTGGATCGATGCCGGCGACCGGAATGGCGCCGACCAATTTTGCGAAAAATCCCAATAAAAAAGGGTCTTCTCAATTTGTGTGGCGGTTCACCGGCTGTTAGCGGCGATGCCGGTACGGGCTAGCCATGCGAACGAAATCAAAATGGTCGCCCGGTCCGGGTATCAAAGTGCAAGATGTTTTACCCAGCGAGGATGGCAATTGGATTTTGTCCGCCTGCGGGGTGCCGTCCGGGATTTGCCCTGATTGCGGATGCCAAAGCAGAAATAGACACGGATGGTCACACCGCAGTCTTCAAGACCTCCCAATCCAGGGCAAAGTCGTGGCGGTGAAGCTCCAGTTGAGCCGGTGGCGTTGCACATATCGGCTCTGCAAACGGCGGACTTTCACTGACCGCATCCCAGCGATTGCCGCCCCCTATGCCCGTCGGACAACCAGGGTCGCGGAGATAGTGGGCATGCTTGGCCATAATGCTGGCGGCCGCCCCGGCGAGCGATTGATGCAACGGCTCGGGATGCCCATCAGCGACGATACCATCCTTCGACATTTGAAGCGGTGTGCCGCGCATGCCAAAGACGACACCCCGGCTCGCGTGGTCGGCATAGATGACTGGGGCTGGCGGAAGTCGTGGCGCTACGGCACGATAATCGTCGATCTTGAACGGCGCACGGTTTTGGACGTTCTCGCCGACCGAAGCGTAACGAGCGTTGCAGGATGGTTGACGCAGCATCCCTCTATCGAGGTTGATAGCAGAGATCGATGCGGACTTTACGCGCAGGCTGCTCGCGAAGGGGCGCCGCAAGCGCATCAAGTGGCTGATCGCTTCCACCTGATGCAGAACCTGCGCCTGGCTATCGAGGAACAGATGAGTTTTTCCGGCCGTGCCCCGGCAGAGCTTTGCTGCCCGATGAGGCATCGGGGTTTCTCAAGGGCGTTGTCACGTTGTCGTTGGCTTAACGGTTGGCAGATAGAGCCGGCTAGATGAGCACGTCGACGATCAGCTACAAGAACCACCGCTTTCCACCGCAGATCATCGGCCGTGCGGTGTGGCTGTATTTCCGGTTCCCTTTGAGCCTGCGGCTGGTCGAGGAAATGCTCCTGGAGCGCGGCATCGTCGTTTCTTATGAAACGATCCGGCGATGTGGCCGCAAATTTGGCCCGGCCTACGCAAAGCAACTGCGCAGAACGAAGCCGTCGCAGAAAGATATCTGGCATCTGGACGAGGTGGTGACTTCCATCGACGGTCGAAAGCATTGGCTGTGGCGTGCCGTCGACCAGGACGGTTACGTTCTCGACGAAATCGTCCAGACCCGCCGCGATAACTGAACGCGTTGTAAGCTAGGTCGCCGACTTTATCGAAGGCGTGCCCGTTCGCTTTGAGGAAGGCCCGGTCCTCCGCGGTCATGTCGCCTTGGGCTGATCCTGGAAATGAAGAGTATCGGAGAAATAAGCATAGCGCCGGCCAGCGGCCGGGATTCCGGGAATTCTCGACGCGCAATGAGCGGAAACCAGGGCAGCCGCAGGAGCTTCATCATAGTGGCCCGAAGGGGAAGCTGGACCGACTGCCCCGCTCCTTGCGCTCCGCTTTCGTGGGGCAGGTGGAGTTTCGAGGGGTGAGGCGTCGCTCGTCCTTGAATAGGCCCGCATAGATCGTAGAGCATCGCGCCTCCCGCTGACCAAAATGACGCCGAGAGGCGAAGTCTCAGCGCGATGCTCGACGCCGTCCATTGGCGATGGGCGCCTTCCTCGATCTTCCCCACAAGAACACGAACACGCCGAAAAAAATGAGCATGACAATGAAGTAGCTCGACCCATCGCCTTTCTTGTCCGCTGTCGGGCTCGGCGCGGAGGCAGCGGGCGTCACCTGTGCCTCGCGTATCGGCAGTTTCGTTGGTTCGGACGACGATCTTTCCGACGTGGACGTCTGCACGGCAGGTGCGGGGACGGCATCCTGCGCATTGGCTGCAGGAGGCGGTGTGGAGGTGGCGATAGACGGAAAGAGCGTCCATAACGAATCTTGGGTGATGACGCCAGTCGGGATGAGATCATGAGCGCGTTGAAATCCCTTCAACGCGGAAATGGATTTTGTTCCCCAGATGCCGTCTGGCACCCCCGCGTCGAACCCTTGTCCCGCCAACGCCTTCTGAACGTCGCGAACCGGTCGGATATCCGCGAACGATTCCGCCGCCGACACTGCTAAGAGCATATATGCAAACAGCAGCGTCGCGTATCCTGCCTTCATCCCCATGCTGCCGTCGCCCTCGCCGAGATGCAAATATACACCACCAGGTTTACTATCCAAGATGCGAAACCTGCATCCGGGTCGAATTCCCGGCGCTTTCATATCTCGTTGAAGCAAAGCCCAAAAAAGTCTGGATCAACTCTCGCGATAAGATTCTGGAATCGTCGCAACCCGGCTATATTCGCATCTCCTGGTTGCTCGTTCGGAATGACATTCGTGACTATAGACATTGCGCCGATCTTTCGGCCCTATCTCGATGAAGCGATCGCACGCTTCTCTTATCTACATCCTGACGTGGACGTCGCGACCACCGAGCGGGGCGTCGCGCTGAGCACTTCCGATCCGGCTATAGTTGCTGAATTCCGGCATACGCTCTACCGCCAGAAGATTCATCGCGAGACCGACACGCTTCGCCGGGCGGTGATCGAAAGACTGTTGCGACGAATGTGATGCCGCTGAAGTTCCGCCCGACTGGCGGGCACGAGTTGATCTTCTGCGATGATGCCGGCGGCTTCTTCCGGTCGAGCGACGCTTTCCTCGAGCGCTTTACGCCTGCCGACTGTCAGTCGCGCAGCTTGCGATCGCTGCCCCGCGAGCCGCTGCATCTTGCAATTCCGATTTATGCGGATTAAATGTGGTTACGTAACCACGAAATGCTGGAGGCTGGCCATGACCATCACCACGCTGTCAGGCCGAGAACTCAATCAGGATCTTGGCCGCGCAAAGCGCGCCACCAAGTCTGGGCCTGTCATCATCACCGACAGGGGACGGCCTGCGCATGTTCTCCTGTCATTCGAGGAGTACAAGCTGCTTACAGGCAAAATGCGGACGCTCGGTGACATGCTGGCGGCGCCAGGTGCAGAAGACGTTGACTTGCCGCTCCCGCAGCGCACGGAACATGCCCAGCCGGTCGACCTATCCTGATGATGTTGCTCGATACCAATGTCGTGTCCGAACTGCGCAAGGTCGCGAGCGGCAAGGCTGATCCCAATGTCGTGGTCTGGAACGAAACCGTCGATCCGGCCCAGACCTTCATTTCATCTGTCGTCCTGCACGAACTGGAGATTGGCGTTCGGCTGGTGGAGCGTAATGATGCCGCCGCCGGGAAGGCGCTTCGGAACTGGCTGGAAAATACCGTTCTCACTGCGTTTTCCGGCCGAATCCTGCCTCTGGACGAGGCGGTGGCAGTTCAGGCGGCCCGATGGCATGTGCCCAACCCCAAACCGATCAATGACGCTTATATTGCAGCGACAGCCTTCACCCGCCGTATGACGCTGGTCACGCGCAACATCAAAGATTTCGAAGGCACGGGAGTTGCACTCGTGAATCCGTGGAATCTTCCGACATAGCATCCACAGCGATCGTTCGTGTGGCGCAATTAATTGTAGCCTGGTGGGAAACGACCGCCTGACAGCCGCCTGATGTCAGAGGTTCGCGCGTGGTTTCATGCATGAGCGAGCTTTCTAGAATGTCGTCGACACGGGCGGTCCAGCCGACGATAGCGCCCTGCGCGCGGATCATGGATCATGGCGATGGCTGCAGCTTTGAATTCGGGGAAATAGCTTTCCGTCGCCTCCTCGGCGAGCAGGCATTCATAGCCGCGGTCGTTTGCTTCGCGCATCGTCGTCTGCACGCAGACTTCGGTGGTGACGCCGGCAAAGACGAACTGACTAAGTAGAGCAGGCGAACGTCATCTGCCGCTATTCTCGTGTCTCGACCACCTTGACCGACACGTCCAAATCCAGGAAATCGTCCGGCATTCCCGTATATCCGCCGGTAACAGGCATGATCTGTCCATTGTTGCGGGCAAACGCTACGGGAATAAGACATGCTTCTCCCACTCGTCGATGGGTGGGATCAAACGCAATCCAACCGGCTCCCGGAAGATAGACTTCCGCCCAGGCATGTGTCGATCCGCCGTCGTCGACAGATGCCCGCGGGTCGTAGATGTAACCGGAGACAGCACGCGCACCGAACCCTAAGCAACGAACAGCTTCAATGAAAAGCGCTGCGACGTCCCTGCATGAGCCACTGGCCTGCTCCAGTGTTTGTTGCGGCGACTGTGTGCCTTCCTCGTCTCGGATGCGATAGCTGACATCTGTCAGAATGCCGGTATTGATGTCTTTCAGGAGCGAAAGCGTGTCGGTCGGGCGGCTGCCCGCGAACGCTCGGGCCCAATCCGCCACACGACTACCAGGAGAGGTCGCGGCAGCAAACGCCCCGAGGTCGGTCTCGTCTTCGGTCGAGTAGGTGAAGGGATAGGCATGCGCCGAGATGTCTATATTGAAGACCGGCCACGGGTCGGCGGTCTGCTCGACAACGGCAGCACTGGAGATCGTCAGTTCGCAGGTCCGTTCAGAAAACGTTACCGTCGCGACCGTGTTGCCGAAAACGTCCTTCGACCAGTCGATCGACCCGTTCGCAGAACAGTCAATGCTGAAAGACAAGGTCCGAAGCTGTTGGTCGGTCCTGGGCGACAGGATCAGGCGGTGCGCAAGCAGCCCGACTGGCCGCAAGTAACGATAGGTCGTTCGATGCTTGATCTGAAGTTTCATGATGATTTCCCGGCCGTCAGACTATCTCAGACATAGGCCAGGGAAACGGCGCTCGTAAAGTGTACGCGCTTTGCGGACTCCGTTGTGGCGACGAGACTTCTTCTCGATGTTCGGATTCAATAAGGAGCTTGAAGCATGTCATTAGGGGCTTGGTAGCGTACGGCTTCCTGACAAATCTAAAGCGGTGCGGTAGCAACGACTGTCGCAGATTTACGACCCCGGACGTCATAACAATCGCTAGCTTTGGCCATCTTGCATGAACGCGCACCGCGAGTTGGACACCATCTATTGGGCCTTTCATATTAACGGATGTGAACACGAGACTGATGTCGTCCCGCATTTCCAAGATCTCCAGCGCATCTGCGCCATTGGATGCCTCGGCTGTCCCATAGCCGGACCCTTTACACGCAACTACCGCTTCCGCGCGGATGCCCCGGTTCTCTTCTACAATTAGGATCACGTGTTTTTGAGCATGGCCGTTCAACAACTTGATTTACCCAGCAAAGAGTTTAGCGACAGAACTATCAAATCACCAATGCTGCGGCGCAGCAACAAGATATTGGCAGCGCTATCCGCCGAGCCATGCGCTGTGATTGTCAAATTGGAATACAGCGGCTGAACGGCGGGGTCGCGGGTTCATGTCCATTCAAGGCGCCCTGGGCGAACCACCGATAAAGTTCTGCGACGCTTGCGGTAAGCCCGTAACGGTTCACGTGTCTTCGGCCGAACTCCCGTTAGGTACTACACTTCCCAGGCCAAGCCGTGAGTGCGACATCAATCAGCCGCTTCAGCAGCGCATTGCAGGCGCCATCGCAGGCCTGTGCGGACATGCCCTGGATAATTGCACCGTAGAAGCGCGCGAGCGTATCGGTATCGGTTTGCGCCGGCAATTCGCTTTCCTCAACGGCGCGGTCAAAGCGGGCTTTCACGGTTTTGATCGACGCCTCGCGCAATGCTGCCGTCATCCGCGCGACGGATGCATTTTCTTCCGCATGCTGCAGCACGGCTGTCGATACCATGCAACCTCGCGGCTTGTCCGGTTGGGTGTCACCGTCAGCGATATCGTAAAGGTAACGGCTCAGGGCTTCATAAACTGGAAGATTAGATTGGAGGATTTCCGACCGTCGGCTGGTTTCACGGGCAATGCTGAAGTCGAGCGCCTGACGGTACAATTCCTCCTTTGATCCGAACATCGAATAAAGAGTCGGCGGATTGATCCCCATGGCCTTCGTGAGATCTGCGGTCGAGGTTCCTTCGTAGCCGCGTTCCCAGAACAGCCGTGCCGCGATGTCGAGCCCAACGTCGCGATCGAGCGCGGGCGGTCTGCCTCGTTTGCGGACGGGCTTTTCCATTAAAATAGTGGTCCCTATTAAATGCGTTGACAGAGGGTTTTCTGCTCTTATTATAGGGGTCACTATTTAATTTAGCAACGGAGTGGTCCATGTCCCAAAGACTAGCAAACAAGATAGCCCTCATTACCGGAAGCTCGCGCGGTATCGGCCGGGCGGCCGCCCTTGCGTTTGCGAGGGAGGGTGCCGCGTTGATTGGTGTGCACTACACCGCCAACGCGGATGCCGCTAATGCCACGGTACGCGACATTGGGGCGCTTGGCGTCAAGGCTGTCGCTGTGAAAGCCGATCTCAGACACGGCAAGGACGCGGCCGATAACCTCTGGGCCCAGTTCAGCGAAGCCGCGCGTATAGAGACGGGCTCATCCGCTCTGGACATTCTGGTGAACAATGCGGGTATCGCGCCGGCGTTACCGTTGGAGCAGACGAGCGAAGCAGCTTTCGACGAGGTGATGACGATTAACTATAAGGCGCCGTTCTTCCTGATCCAGGCAGTGGCGGACCACATCCGCGACAACGGCCGCATCATTAATATCTCCACTGGGTTTACGCGGATCGCTGCGCCGACACATCCTGCCTATGCGGCCTCCAAGGGGGCGCTGGAGACATTGACACTGGCACTGGCACCTGAATTTGCAACTCGGGGGATTACGGTCAATGCGGTGCTTCCGGGTGTGACGGAGACGGATATGAATGCCGAGTGGCTGGCATCGCCGGACGCGCGCGCCGGCGCCGAAGCGCTCTCGGTCTTCTCACGTGTCGGCCGGGCGGAGGACGTCGCTGACGTTATCGCTTTCCTCGCATCGAACCATGCGCGCTGGACGACGGGCCAGATGATCGATGCGACGGGGGGTGCGCGGATCTGATCGATCCTAAGACTTTTCTGTGTTTGCAGCCATCCAAACCGCGGCACAGGATGCATCCTCGACGAGGTACCGGTTTAGGTCCGCTTCCCCGTTAGTCCATAAGGCAGAATCGCGCTCGCCAGGCGCGATCATGTTTTCATCCAATCGGCGGGGCGCCTGCCTAAGCTGGCAGGATCGTTCCTCGCATCCCGAACAGCCTCAACGCGCCGACATTAACTCGCCCACCAAGAACCTCTTTCGTTGGAGGTTGAATGTTCCGGTAAACGGCGGCGTAAACGGACCTGGCCGCGACAAGCCAACTCATCCTCAATGAGCAGCTGCCAACGTGTCCTCCCCCTGTCGGCGGTGATCGTGGACTGGACGCATATCTTCAGTGTGTCGTTTCGATTAAAAGTCGCGTAATCAATTTGTTGAAAAAAACATGTGCCGAGGATCGCTGTGTTTCGCGATTACCTCCGGCGCGCAGGCGAGCGTATATGGAACGCGCTTGCTTTGAATCTCGGGTGCGACTCAAGTTCCTCAGTAACATTTCGTACGAAGCATTCCTTCGAAATTCGGTGTGCTGCTGCAAGCTTTTACATCTCGAGCAAGATTCGCCTTCGCTATTGTTGCCTGCTCTCGACGAGGAGCATCTTTGTTGGCCGCGGGAAAGCTTGTGCAACTGGGCAGAAACGTTCCCGCACCGGCGAGGTAAACGGCTATGATCGTTCGACGCACGATGACTACCTCCATATTGCTTAAACGAGGCAAAAAGCAGTGTTGCCCGATCCACCTTGCGTTACGCCCCATTCAAAAAGTATATGTTTGAATTCAACTGATATGTCAGCAGTTCATTTCCCATCAAGGCGTTTGATCTGAACAGAAAAAGCTCGATCGCGCCGATCTAGCTGCGATCGGCATTGTCCTGACCGTCACGCCTATGACAGCAGCCAATGGTTCACGCGAGGGCGAATGCAATCCCACGGCGCTGGATCCGGGGAAAGCTAGACGAGAAACGCATCGAATGCCCTTACGTTCGGATTGTCGCGCCGACTTTTCGGCCACAGCGCCGTTATTTACCGTCACCAGACTGCGCAACGCATTCAGTGAAAGCGTGTCGGCATGCTCGGGGGAGGGGAGCCGTTTCTTTGCCATCCCCGGACCGAATCATGATTTGCCCGGTCTTAGGAATCCCTGCGCCGACCAATAGGGTTCTACGCGCCGGGTTATGCACACTTTCTATGGGCGGTCGCCGAAATGCTGCCACCGATTTTGCCCCACGTACCCGGATGGAGCCGGCCTTCCGCGCCGGCATCGCATTGGCGCGTCTCGATGCGCGCATTGCCCGCTCGCCGGTTGGCGCCGGCTTCCTCGAACGATCCCAGTTTGCCGATGCCTGTGCCTCGTTGTGGATCGACGGCGAGCTTGTGCATCTCGAGGACCTCGTCCCCGACGACGCCACTCGCGATATCCGCACACCCACCCAAGCTGACCATCACCCGCTCGCGCCGGCGCATCGCCGGCCAACGACCTGGCTGGGCGATGTCCGCTGAGGTGCATTCGCACCCTGCGCCAGAAGGTGACTTTTGGCCAAAGATCGTGTTCGTCCGCGAACTTGTCTCACACATCATGTTCCACGAGGTCGGCTATACCGGTCCATATCAGAGCTACCTCGACGGCTACAAAATGGTTCATGCGGCCATGTCTGTCGGGGAAGACTCCGAGGCGGGTGATCCGGTCGATGAAGGGGCGGATCCACCAGCTTTCATTGAAAGTCTCCCGTCTTCATCGTGACGCTCGATTACCCTTCGCAGCGTTTTGTTCGTTCGCGTTTATACACTATGACGATCAGCATCTCGACGACTATCTGAGGGCTTGAATGTCAGAAAAATATAGCCTATTTTCTGACACATGAAAACGCTCACGGCATCAGTTCCAGACCGAATCATGAAGCGCGCCCGTGCCAGCGGGCGTGGCGGCGTCTTCACACCCAGTGACTTTTTGGACGTGGCCGCGCGGGCGACGGTCGACCAAGCCCTTTCCCGGTTGGCCAAGAATGGGAAACTCCGCCGCTTGGCGCGAGGACTGTACGATTTCCCGAAGGTTCATCCGCAACTTGGGGCCCTTTCGCCGACGCCTGACGATGTGGCGAAAGCGTTGGCGCGGGAGACCGGATCCCAGGTGCAGATTGCCGGCGCGCGTGCGGCGAATGCCCTTGGCCTATCAACACAGGTCCCGGCAAAGAGCACCTATCTGACCAATGGCCCCTCCCGCCGTGTCGTACTCGGTAAGCGCGTCGTGGATCTGCGCCACGCTTCGCCCAAGCACCTTATTGCTCCGGGCAGTGCTGCAGGCACCGTCGTACAGGCCCTTCGTCACGTCGGGGCAATACGTGCCGCCGACGTTGGGCAGATCGCGTCGCGTCGGCTGTCGGCCAGCGACAAGAAGACGCTTGCATCCAATGCGATCCAGGCCCCCGCATGGATGCGGCCGACGCTCGTCTCGATCGCCAACGCAGCATCGGGTGAGATCGATGGATAAGGTTGCTCTTCTTCCTGCCGATGATCGGGCGGCCCTCTTTGGCGAGACGGGTGCTGGCCGAGGCGTCACCAATACGATCATAGAAAAAGACTTCTGGGTCTGCTGGACCTTGAAGCGGCTTTTCGGCCTGCAGCAGAAAGATACGGCCACCCTTGTGTTCAAGGGTGGCACTTCGCTTTCCAAGGCGTTCGGTGGCATCAGCAAGAAAAAAGCCGAGAAACTCATCGAAGCCCTGGTAAGCGCCGCCAATTGGCCTGATTTTGCTCCGCCGTTGACATAACAAAGCGCTTCCTCGCCGAAACTGACCAAAACCAGGACTTTGATCCAGATCAACCCGCGTCCTCACCGGTTGGCTATACTGTGGTCTTGCTTTGGCGATTGGTGCGCAGGGCTAAAAGGGGACTACGTCAATGATCAGATCATCTCCAATTGGGCCCGCTGTGGTCGCGTTCTTCTTTGCCGTTGCCGTTGCCGTTCCGGCCTACGCCTTGGGCCAGACCGTGGTTAAGGCGGAACTGTGGAACAAACCAGATGGCTCGCAAGGCGTTACCCTAAGCACTGATCACGTCAAACCGGGCAAAGTTCAGTTCCAGGTAAAGAACGTCTCCACCGACGAAGATCACGAACTTCTGCTCGTCAAGACGGACCTTGCCCCCGCGGATTTTCCAATGGATGCAAGCGGCGCGCGCGTCGATGAAGACAAGTTCAAGGGCCTCAAAGAGCTCGGCGATGTGCATCCGGGCAAGTCGCGAAATACCACCTTGACCCTTAAGGCCGGCAAATACGTGCTGTTCTGCAACGAGCAGGGACACTTCGGTGCGGGAATGTACATTGCTTTCATGGTTGAACCCTAGGTGTTTAGTCCCAGCGGAGTGTGGCAAAGCGAAAGGATGCGGGCCTGGTCGCTTCTGCAGAAGCACATGGACTGGTGGGAGATCGGCTCCATGAAGCCCCAGGAGCTCCCCGTGCTCGAAGTGTCGCCGCATGTCTTTTACGGCATCGCCGTCACGAGCGTATCAGGAAGGAGAGCGTCCGACACCAACTGACGTCCTGGCGCGACTCGAGCGGTCGTCCGCAGAACGAAAAATGGAGCAGGGCGCGCGCTAAACGGCATGGTCTACGACCGAGCCGAACACGTCCCAATCGGCGGCAATTGCGACGAGATTGGCGCCGACTTCTTTGCCGATCAAAACGATGACCTGGAACCGATTGCTCGCACACGCGTGAACCGAAGCGGGAGTGTCGACGGGCCGGCCCCATCGTCTTGCCGGCACAGGTCATAGGATTAATCATCCATCCGGCCATCGCGATTACGACACCGGTCGGACCTAAGACCCGAAAAACTCACCTGTCGCCCACCGCTCGACGCGACGAACACAGACCTTCTGACCGAAATACGGATGCCAAGGGTAATGAACTTCCACTTCATCGCCGACTTGGGCGGAATGAACGGGGGACGGCTCTCAAACGGAAGGACGCTCTTTTTGTCGGGCATGGCGTAACCGCTGTCTCGCTCCCACGTTGCCCTCGCCACCCTGATCTGTGATCGCTTTTTCACGGAAGAGCGGGGAGTTTCTCCATGGAGTCTACAACGGAGTTTCTCACACCCAAGAAGGCTGGACGGAAGAGTCAGCGTCATTGGCCCGATGAAGCTAAAGCTCAGATCGTGTCAGAGACATTGCGGCCCGGCGTGATGGTGAGTGAGGTCGCCGAACGGTATGGATTGCGGGCCAACCGCATTTCGACGTGGCGTACGATGGCACGACAGGGCAAGCTGGTTCTACCCGCACCCGAGGATGCGGTGGAGTTTGCAGCGGTAATTGTCGATCCGCCTGCATTGGAGTCGCTGGACAAAGAAGCTTGTCGCCCTGAGATCGTCATCGGTTCTGTCACTATCCGCCTGGAAGAAGGCGCATCGGCTGCTCGGATTGCTGCCGTCGCGCGTGCTTGCGCGGTTCCAGCATGATCTTTCCGTCGAACCGTGTACGGATCATGGTGGCAACCAAGCCGGTCGACTTTCGCAAAGGTCATGATGGCTTGGCGGCACTGGTCAAGAATGTGCTGCACAAAGACCCATTTACCGGAACGGTCTTCATATTCCGGTCGCGCAAAGCAGACCGATTGAAGCTGATCTACTGGGATGGCAGTGGTCTGGTGATGGCATACAAGCGCTTGGAGGAGCACACGTTCACGTGGCCAGGCATCAAGGATGGCCTGATGACCCTGGGCCATGCTCAGTTCGAGGCGCTGTTTGCAGGGCTCGACTGGCGTCGGGTCCGTTCTGTGGAATAGAGAGCGCCGGAAGCCATCGAATAGGTGCGTCACGATGACTCGGGCGGCAAATTCCAACGGCGAAGTGAAGCTGGCTTTGATAGACTTCGACCATGTTGGACGCCGCCGATCTTCCTGACAATGTCGCTGCCCTGAAGGCGATGCTGATCGCGGCTCAGGCGCGTGAAGTTCGCAAGGACGAGCGGATCGAAAGGCTGGAGAAGTTGGTCGCCGCTTTCAAGCAGGCGGCCTCTGGCCGCAAATCCGAGAAGGCTGATCCCGAGCAGTTCGATCTGGCACTAGAAGACCTGGAAACGGCAATTGCGGCCATCCACACCGAAGACGAGGCCTACAGCCCTTCGGGAAAGCCGCCCCCCAAACCACGCGCCGCCAATCGTGGTTCTCTGCCCGCTCATCTTCCGCGCATTGAAGAGATCATCGAGCCGGAAAGCCTGAACTGCGCCTGCGGCGGAGGCCTGCATTGCATCGGAGAAGATGTATCCGAGCGGCTGGATGTCATCCCGGCGCAGTTCCGTGTTCTTGTCACCCGTCGTCCCAAATATGCCTGCCGTTCCTGCTCCGACGGCGTTGCCCAGGCTCCCGCGCGTGCAAGATTGATCCAGGCCGGGTTGCCGACGGAAGCGACCATCGCCCATGTGCTGGTGTCCAAATATGCCGATCATCTGCCGCTTTACCGTCAGGCCCAGATCATCAGTCGCCAAGGCATTGATCTCGACCGATCCACTCTGGCAGATTGGGTCGGCCGGGCAGCATTCGAATTGCGCCCGGTCTTCGACGCATTGATTGCCGATCTGAAGCGTTCGACGAAGCTGTTCATGGACGAGACCCGTGCACCGGTGCTCGATCCAGGCTCCCGCAAAACAAAGACCGGATACTTCTGGGCGCTGGCTCGTGACGGCCGACCATGGTGCGGCGGTGCTCCACCTGCAGTAGCCTTCACCTATGCTCCCGGTCGCGGTGGGCAGCATGTCGAACGGATATTGCATGGGTTCACGGGCATCCTTCAAGTCGATGGGTATGCCGGATATAATCGCCTAGTGGCACCGGACCGAGTAGGCCCGGACATCCGGCTTGCATATTGTTGGGCGCACGCTCGGCGGAAGTTGGTCGAGATCACCCGCACTGGCCCAGCGCCTATTGCCGAGGAAGGCGTGAAGCGGATCGGCGAACTCTATCGCATCGAAGCCGAGCTGCGCGGTCTCAACCCCGACGCACGTCTGACTGGAAGGCAGACACGGTCAGCGCCGTTGATCGCTAACATGCGGACCTGGCTGAGCCAACATCGTGCCCGTGTCGCTGGCAAGTCGCCGCTTGGCGAGGCGCTCGCCTACATCGCCAAATACTGGGATGGCCTGTGCGTGTTCCTGACCGACGGCCGCGTCGAGATCGACAACAACAGCGTCGAAAGAACGATCCGACCGATAGCGCTAAACCGCAAGAACGCTCTGTTTGCTGGCCATGACGCTGGGGCGGAGAACTGGGCGACCATCGCCTCGCTGGTTGAGACGTGCAAGCTCAATGATGTCGATCCGTTCACATATCTGAGCGCTACGCTCACTGCCATCGTAGAGGGTCACAGGCAGAGGCACATCGAAGAACTTTTGCCGTGGAACTATCGGGCGGAACAGCACATATAAAGAAGGCCATCATGAACCAGTGTCCAAGCGTTCGCAGAGAAGCTCCACCAGTTATGCTCTCCGAGAACCCTTGGTTTCATCGAAGAGTTTGCGCTCCATCGACGGTCAGAGAGGTTCCATTCACATAGCTCGCCAGATCAGACGCCATGAACAGTACGGCCTTGGCAAGGTCGTCAGGATACCCGGTTCGGCCGAGCGGCATGTTGCCCAAATGCTCGGCCAAGCCGCCCTTCTCCAGCAATTCCTGTTGCTTGGCGAGCGTCAGCGGAGCGTCGGTCGGCGCATCCGAAAACGGTGCCTTGGTCGCGCTATTCTGCATCATGGCAATCCGCTCGGCGGTCATCGTTGCACCCGGAATGACCGCGTTGACCTGAATACCGTGTGGCCCGAGTTCCACCGCCATCGATTGCGTTACTGCCATCAGTCCGGATTTCGCCGCGCCGTAGGGGGCGAGGAAGCCGGTGGGTTTGAATATCTCTGTCGAGAGCACATTGATGATGCGTCCGCCATGACCGGCCTGGATCATTTCGAGTGCCGCCAACTTGGAGAGAAAGAACGGACCCTTCAGATCAGTATCGACGGTCTGATCCCAAATCTCCTCAGTCATTTCGACCGAAAGGCGCGGTGGGAAGACGGCGGCGTTGTTGACCAGAATATCGACGCCGCCGAGCTTGCTGACCGTAAAATCGATCACACGCTTCGCGTCTTCCATTTTGCTGGCGTCGGCCCGCAAACCGATGGCACGCCCGCCGAAGGCCGACACCTTTTCCTCGATCTTGGTGAGGGCTTCCTGGCCTCGCGCCGTTACGACGACCTCGGCACCCGCCTGGGCGAGCCTCAGCACGATGGCTTCGCCAATCCCGCGCGTTCCACCCGTGATAATGGCACGGCGGCCTTTCAGGGAAAGCAGGTCTTCAAACGGGGTAGATTCAGGTATGGCGAAAACAGGAGTGGTCATAGCTTGTTCCTTTGCGGATGGCGATGAACGATCAGTTCTCGTAATTGACTTCAGAGTCATTTATGCTCTCTTCAAGTCAAATCGTCAATGCAAGGCCCGTTTGTAGCATCGAGACAGGAGTTCACATGCCCTTTGGATGGTTCGATATGAACTGGCCGTGGATCGGGCTATTCATTGCAGCGATCCTCCTCGTGGTGCTGTTCGGGACTGATGCGCTACGAGGCGAAAGAAGCGTGTCGCGTTGGCGTGATCCCCGATGGCTGGCCTGGCTTGCTCCCGCCGGGTACATGCTCCACCAGACGGAGGAGTATGGCGTCGACATGCTCGGGCAGTTCTTCGCATTTCCTAATCTCGTCTGCGCGACATTCGGGCAACCGCCCTATCCGGACTGTGCTTACCCTCCGTCCCTGTACGTCGCGATCAACATTCCGGTGATCTGGATCGCAGGCCTGATCTGCGCGTTGCTGAGCCGCCGGTATCCGCTTGTCGGCCTCGGCCTCTACGGTGTCCACTTCGTCAATGCGTTGTCCCATATCGGCATGTTTGCAGCGACGGGCGACTACAATCCAGGCGTCCTCACGGCGTTCGTCGTGCTGCTTCCGCTGTCTGTCTGGGTCGCCTTCGCCACCTGGAAGAACCCGCTCATCGGAAGGTCAGGCATCGCTACCATCTTTCTGGCCGGGCTACTGGTGAACGGCGTGTTGGCTGCATCATTGGTGGCTTTCTCGCGAGGCCTGATCTCGGGCGACACGCTGATCGGCATTCAACTGTTCAACTTCCTGTGGTCGCCACTCATTCCATGGCTAAAGGACGGGCATTCGCAGCAGGGTCGCCGATGACAGACGCGAAACCAAAGTGGAACCGCCGTAAAGACGCTCGACCTTCCGAGATCGTCGATGCTGCGATGGCGCTGTTTGCGGAAAACGGGTTTGCCAACACCAAACTCGACGACGTGGCACGGCGGGCGGGCGTCGCGAAAGGCACGCTGTATCGCTACTTCGATACCAAGGAGGCCCTGTTTCGTGCAGTTGTCCAACACCTGCTCACCAACCATCTTGAAGTGGTCGAGAAAGCTGGCAAGGCCTTCGAAGGGTCGCTCGCCGAATTCGTGCCGATGCTGCTCAAACGGGCCGCTCAAAGCCTGGGCGATGATCGTCTGCCCGGTCTGGCCCGCGTGATGCTTGCCGAAGGCCGTGCCTTCCCCGATCTGGCCGCCGTCTGGCATGATGAACTGGCGGCACGAATGCTCGATCTCATTGCAGGCATGGTCGCCAAAGCCCAGGACCGAGGCGAAGTGAGGCCGGGCGATCCAAGGCTGTATGCCTTTTCGATAATCGGCCCGATCTCGGTGGCACTCCTCTATCACGAGGCGTTCGGTTCGAGGGCCGATGCGCCCGATCTTGAAGCCCTCGCCAGCCAACACGCGGAAACGATCCTGCGCGGCATGGCCGCATCAATTCCCTACCAGAAGGAACCCACGCCATGATCCGATTCATTCTCGAACGAAATCTCTACGTCATGGCCGCGCTCGGCGTCGGCGTGGCAATCTATGTCGGCGTGAACTGGGAGGCACTAACCGTCCTTCAGAGAATGTCCGGCCTGTTCTTCATCGGACTGGTCATGCACCTGTGGGAGGAAGGGCGGTTTCCCGGCGGCTTCGTGGAACTGATCACCGAGCATCTCCACTTCACGGCCAGCAGCCGCTGGTTTGGAGAAGTCGTCACGGCCGCCTACGTGCTGGTCATCGCCTTTGTGCCACTGTTCTTTCCAAATGTCCCGTTTCTCGCAATGTCCTCGATGATGCTCGGCATCATGGAAGTGGTGATGCATACGGCTATGATCAGAATGTTTCGGATGAAGCACTTCTATTCGCCCGGCTTGGTCACCGCAGCCTTCGTACTGTTTCCGATCTCTCTTTACACGTTCATTTACGTGATCCAGCACGACCTTATGCGCCCGCTCTGGTGGCTGTTTTCGTTCCTTTACATGCTGTTTGGTCTCATGATTGCGCAACAGGTCGTTATCCGCGCGAGCGGCGTTAAGTACGCGGACTTTCTGAAGACCGTTCGAGCGGCCATCATGACTCGACGATGACCGCAACCGGCGCACATTTGTCGCGTCCTTCAAGGCCATCGACCTCCGGAGTAACTTCCGTTGCGCATCCATAGAGTCGATCACGGATTAGGGCAGCCAGCGCAATGTGGCATCGGAACACCGGTTACGGCATGGCGCAGGGGCTGAGAACTGGGCGATCATCGCCTCGCTTATCAAGATCTGCAAGCTCGCCGTCGATCTGCTGGCCTACCTGACCGCGACGCTTACCGCCAATAGCCACAAGCAGAGCAAGATCGACGAGTTAATGCCATAGATCACCCCATAATCTGGCAGAAACGCGCGGTATTGAGTGCAAATCGTGCAAAGCGCACCGCTTTATCGGAAGTCCAATTCGACGATATGTCCAGAATTCGATCGTGATGTCGAGAACGACGCTTGATGTATTTCTACTATGCGTCCGACAATCTTCAGCCCGATCCCAAGGCTGTCAGGGGGGCTGGACGCGCTTTTATGAAGCGGCGAGAGTTTGGGGGAGCGATCCTCGACTGCGATGGTGCCGTTGCCCACACAAACTATCACCACGGTGTGATCAGGGGTGTGCCTGACGGCGTTCTCGATCAAATTGCGAACCGCGTCTCTTAGAAGAGAAGGCGCACCCCTGAATATGGTGCTTTCGACCTGACTGAAGAACTCCAGCGAATGTTTGTTTTCGTAAACCCAGGGGGCTAGTTGCGCCACGACGGATGATGTTAGCTCCACGAGGTCGACCTCCTCGAACATGCCGTGATCAACGCTGTCGAGCCGAGCAAGGGCGGTAAGCTGAGCAACGAAGTTCACCAGGTCATCAAGGTCGGCTTCTGCCCTCCTGGCACGGGGATCATCGATATGACCGAGTTCCAACTTCAGCGCCGCAAGCGGTGTTCGGATTTCGTGGGCGATCCCGGATGTCAGGACCTTCTGCGACATCATCAACTCGCCAACGCGCTCGAAGGCGCGGTTGACTGCGGCTGCAAGATGCGCAACTTCCCGCGGCATTTGGTCGAAGTCCAAATGCGAACGTGAATCCATAGGGTCAATCCGGTCGGCTGCATCTGCGGCAGCTCGGACCGGCCGCAATGCTTGGCGGACAGACAACAAGGTTCCACCAAGTACGAGCACGAGGAGAATGCTCATCGGCACAATCAGGTGTTCAATCACCTCGTTCCAGAGGACGTCAGACATAATGTCAGAGGGATCACCGATTGTCGCGATGTCGACGAGGAAGCGCTGATTAGCAATTACGAACGCCCGCCCGCCGACCAGCGACAGAGGCTTTCCAGGTACCAAAGATCGCAGCCAGAAGTCCGGAGGGTTCACATCGGTTGGGAGGAAGCGATCCTCACAGGCGGCGTCGCACGATTGGAACACCAGCGCACCGTTTGCTGCACGAATTCGGGCAACATAACCGCTGTCTCCTTTATGGTAACGTTGCTGCACACTATCTGGAAGACGGTAGCGAATGCTGGATTCTTCCACTGTGATCCCGGCCGCAAGCCGCTCTGTTTCCTGCTCAACGAACAATCGAGATAGCTCACCAACATTCCAGTAGTAGTCCGAGAAGACGATGGCAAGTTGCAGAAGCATGGCGAAGAGCGCGAAGAACGCGATCCGGCGAGCGAGAATGGCCCCTAGCGTCGCGCGCGACTGGCTCAATCACGCACCTCACGCATCAGATAGCTCACGCCCCTGATCGTCTCGATTGATAAGTGGGTATTGTGCCTCTCTAGCCTCTTTCTGAGACGGGATACGGCCAGTTCGACAGCGTTACTGCTTCTCTCATCGCCAAATTCCGAGAATGTATGCTCAATCCTGGCTTTGGCGACAACTTTTCCACCATTGCGCATCAGCAATTCGAGCAATCCTGGCATGGATGTGACGGGCGACCGGCGGATAAGTGCGCGTATCCGCGCAGTGAGTTCGCCGTTGTGGAACGGCTTAGCCAGATAGTCGTCAGCGCCGGCATCAAGTCCGGCGATCCGTTCGTCGATCGCACCTCTTGCAGTTAAGGCAAGCACTGGCGTCTGGGTGCCCGCATCCCTGAGCGACTTCAGAACGTCGATCCCATCTTCATCAGGGAGACCGAGATCGAGCAGCAGCAGGTCGTACTCCCCTTCTCGAAGGGCCACGCGTCCCTCCTGTGCGGTCTCGAACGCGTCGATCTTCCAACCCTCATCCCGGATTGCCTCGCAAAGAAGCCCACGAAGCCGGGCGCTGTCCTCGATGAGCAGAATCCTCATGCCTTCTTTCGACCCGTAACCATCGACCAGACGAGATTTTCTCGATGCCTCCAGCTTTCCAAAATAGCAGCGCCAGCGTGGACGAAGACGAGAACCATAATGCTGTTGGCGATGGTGCCGTGCAATTGTTCAAGCCATTTTTCGCCCCAGAAGGCGTCCCACGTCGTCATCCAGCCTGTCAGGGCAGTTGCCCCAAGAAGAGCGATAAGCAAGAGCATCATCATCGATGCCAGCGGATTGTGGCCGAGGTATCGCTTCTCTTTGCGCTGAATGATCCCGCTGATTTGATCCTTGACCTTGCGCGGTGTCGGAAAGAACTCGGTGAATCGCGCATGCTTCGTGCCAACAAGGCCCCAGACGAGACGAACGATGATCGCTCCCGCCACCACGTAACCAGTGATGCGATGCCAGTATTTCCCTTCCTCCAGGATGAAAAGGTTGAGTGTGCAAGCTGTGACAATGGTCCAATGGAAAATACGGACGATCGGGTCCCAGACCTTGACGCTCTTTTGTGCGGTGTCGGAGGGCGATACGCCCCCCTTCGTCGACGAGATCACCGTCATCGCTCAATCGCCCTTCTGCACGATGTCACCGGATACCGGATTGAAGTAGACCTCGGCTCGCTTGCCCTCCTTGTCCTTGCCGTAGATTTCATAGCAGTTTCCCGTGACTTCGAAGGTCTTGACCTTGTAGCCGAGCGTATCGATCTTCGCCTTCATGGCGTTCTCCGACATCCACTTGGACTTCGGCTCTTTTGTACAACTCGGGCTGGCCAACGCCAGTGCCGGTACTGAAGCGACGATTGCGACTGCGGTCATCAGTTTCAACATAATCATGCGGTCCTTTGCTTACACCCAACCGGGCGACGAACCGAGCAATAGAATTCTCCAGCTGTCCGTTTGCTGTCAGACGGTACGAAAGGTGCTCTCGGCGACTCATTCAGGCGTCAATGTGCGAGCGCCACGGCGGTTACGGTCGACCGCGGCGCCTCCGTCAGTCTGTTCTCGGCGTTGGCTGCAACGCCGGCCGCAGCAGTCCCGCCCGGCCATCGAAGACGTCGGTCCCTCCGCGGCAAGAACGGGGTGACGGCTCCCGTCGGGAGCGACCTACATGCGGGTGGTTTCGATGAACCGGAGCATGCGTCACGATCCTCGGCCGATGGCGCAGACGGTGGCGTACATGTCAGTAGACGTCCTTCCCAGACAGGCCGATAAACTCGGTCGTCAGACCTTCGATGTGGGCTTCCTTGAGGAGACGGTCGGCGCTCATGATGTCGAGGCACATGGCTCCGTTGAACGACTGCCTCAACGGGCAGCAAAAGTGATCTCTCACCCACGACAAGCCTCGCGGCGTTGCCACCGTCACCTCCCAGCGATCCTCGTCCCGGCGCTCGAGAACCAGGTCGGTGGCGTTCCGCTCGACCGGGGCCAGCCCGGCGGTCGGCGTCGCGGCTGTTGTCTCCTTTCGGGCAATCATCCCTCTCGGTGCTTTGGCAGCCAGCAGAGTTCGTTCGCCTCCTTTTTGAACGGGTGGAAGCGACTTATCGAACATTGGGAAAGGAAGCTGGGATAAATGGAAATGAGATTGGGACATCGACAAGAATGGCGTCGAATGAATTTCCTTCGGGCTTGACGGGAAATCAAAGTTACTTAATCTAACGGGCTCGGAACTCTTGGAGGAGCGGGACCGAGCTTTCGCGGTCTCTGTCGCACCATCTTCATCGCCCTAAGCCATGATTCCGGATCGTTCGCCGTCGATTTTCAACAGGATAAGCCATGTCTCTGACTATCACCCAACGCCTCAATGGCCTCAAAGTCCGCATTGCCGAGCTGGCGCATTGGCGGGATCGACAAAGTGCGGCGATCGAGGGTTGGACATTTGAGGGCGAGTCGATCGGCCATCAGCAGGATTGGCCGCATCGTCGGGGCGTCGTACATTTTGCCGCGAGCGCTGAAGCCCCGGCGGGCTGGCCTCTCCAAGATATCCGCCTGCAGCTCGATCTCGGCGGCGAGAGCCTGATCACGCTGAGCTATCCCGATGGCCAGAGCGAGACATTCGGCCTCGATCCCTACCATCAGGAATTTCCGGTCAAGGGGCGCCGCTTCCAGATTGCGACGGAAAGCGTCGCCCGCTTTCCGTTCGGGGAGCCGAACCGGGCGCCGAGGCTGAACAAGGCCCGGTTCATCTGGCTCGACGGTCCGGCGCATCGTCTGCATCTTCTGTTGAAGCAGGTTACCGAAGCGATCGACGTGTTGGGCGAGCATGACGTCGTGCCGCATCTGATGGAGGCGGCCGAGCATGCGCTTCGCAACCTCGACTGGCCCTCGGATACGGCGGCTTATGTCTCCCGCACGTCGGACGCCGTGATGCAGCAGAAGATCTGGGAACTGCCGGAGCTTGAGGCAAATCCCGCAGGACTGACCGACGAGCAGAGCGCTTCGGCGGCCTCTGCCTTCGAGGCTTTGACGGCAAGATTGAAGGCGCTGCAGAAGCGGTTTCCCCCGAATGGCGAATTGCTGCTGACCGGCCATGCGCATATCGATCTCGCCTGGCTTTGGCCCTATCGCGAGACGCGGCGCAAAATGCGGCGCACCTTCAATACGGCGCTGTCGCTGATGGAGCGTTCCGACGATTTCCGTTTCAACCAATCGACCGCCCATTATTACGCGCAGATGGAAGAGGAAGACCCGGAGCTTCTGAAACGCATCAAGCAGAAGGTCGCGGAAGGAAAGTGGGAAACCGTCGGCGGCATGTGGGTGGAGCCCGACACCAACATGCCGACCGGCGAAAGCCTCGTCCGCCAGGTTCTCTACGGCCAGCGCTATTTCGAAAAGACCTTCGGCACGCGCCACACGGTCTGCTGGCTGCCGGATTGTTTCGGTTTCTCCGGCGCTCTGCCGCAGATACTGAGGCAAGGCGGCATCGACAGCTTCTTCACTATCAAGGTCAATTGGAGCGAGACCAATCATATTCCCTCCGATCTCTTCTGGTGGAAGGGCCTCGACGGCAGCCGGGTGCTGACCCACACCTTCGACAATCCGATGCAAGGTTATAACGGCTTCGTGCAGGCCGATTGCTACGTACCGACATGGAAGAATTTCCGCGGCAAGACGCAGCATGAGACCTCGCTTCTGGCTGTAGGTTACGGCGACGGCGGCGGCGGCGTGACGCCTGAAATGGTCGAGCGCGAAGTGCAGTTGCGTGATTTCCCGGCCATCCCGCAGGCGCGCTGGGGCACGGTCAAAAGCTTCTATGAGCAGGCGCACCGCACCGCGGGGGAAAAGAGCCTTCCTGTGTGGGACGGCGAAATATATCTCGAATTGCACCGCGCCACGCTGACGAGCCAAAGCGGCGTCAAGCGCAAGCATCGCCAGGCGGAGCGGGCGCTGATCACCGCTGAAACTCTGGCGTCGCTGGCGCATTTGCTGGGCGCCGACAGGCCCAAAAGCTTCGAAGCGGATTGGCGCGTGGTGCTGAAGAACGAGTTCCACGACATTCTGCCGGGCTCGAGCATCCATGAAGTCTATCAGGATGCGGAGCAGGAGCTCGATGGCGTCATCGACAATGCGAGGAACGAGCAGGCAAATGCATTGCAAGTGCTGTCGGCCAATCTGCCGAAGGGCGGGATTGCTGATGCGCTCGTCGTTGTCAATCCGTCGCTTGCGCCGCGGGCGCTCAGCGCCACGTTTGCCGACGGCACTGTCGTCTCTGCCGAGGATATCGTCGCCCCCTTATCCGTCGCGGTCTTCGACAAGCGCGCACTCCGGCCGGCGGGTGGGCTGAAGGCCGGTCCCGACCGCCTCGAAAACGACCATCTCGCCGTCATCATCGGCAAGGATGGCGCGGTTGCGAGCCTCATCCACAAGGCGACGGGCCGTCAAGCGGTCGACGGCTCGGCCAACCAGCTCTGGGTCTATCCGGCCGACAAGCCGCGCAATTGGGACGCCTGGGATATCGATGCGGATTATGCCGAAAAGGCCGTCCGCCTTGAGGCGCCGGAGAGCATCGCCCTCGTCGAAAGCGGCCCGCACCGCGCGGCGATCCGCGTCATCCACCGATACCGCAATTCAAGCGTCACCCAGACCTATGTGCTGACAGCCAACGCCAAACGGCTTGATATCGAAACGACGATCGACTGGCATGACCGCCGCACCCTGCTACGAACATTGAACCCGGTCGACGTCCGGGCTCGCAAGGCCACGTTCGAATGCGCCTTCGGCTTCGTCGAGCGGGCAACGCACACGAACACCTCCTGGGAGCAGGCAATGTTCGAGGCCGTCGCCCATCGTTTCGTCGATATCAGCGAACCCGGCTTCGGCGTCGCAGTGCTCAACAATGCCAAATACGGCCACAGCGCCCGTGGCAACGTGATCGGCATGAGCCTGGTGCGCGGGCCGATCTATCCTGATCCGCTGGCAGACGAAGGCGAACAGAGCTTTACCTATGCGCTGATGCCGCATGAAGGCGCTTGGCATGAAGGCGGCGTCCTCGACGAGGCGATCGATCTCAACCAGCCGCTCGTCGCGACCGAAGCCAAGGATCTCTCCGCCGGCAATTTCGCGCCACTCACCATCGCCGGCACCCCTGTCGCCTTCTCGGGCCTGAAGCCGGCCGAGGAGGGCGATGGCCTGATCCTGCGCCTCTACGAACCCGCCGGCCGGCGCGGCCGCCTCTCCCTTGCCCTGCCTTCCGGATGGTCGGCCTCGCAGCCGCTGAACATTCTCGAAGAGCCGATGGAGCGGAAAGGACCCGCCGACATCATGCCGTTCGAAATCAGGACCTGGAGACTGCAAAGGGCCTGACGTTGCTTTCTTGGGAGAGCCCGCACCGCCGCTCCGATGCGGCGGTGAGGACGAGGCCGGGCGACAGCGCGGCACATTGGCGGCACGTATAGATATTCAGGGTGCGAGATATACGGGTTTGCTGGTCGGGCAGAGGTATCGCGAAGCCGTAAGCGGCATCGTGAACTGGTTGGCCCGGCTTGATGGAAGATAAATCCAATCAGTCTTCCAAACCGAGGCTTGCCAACAGCCGGCCGACATAGGCTTCCAGGCCGCCGACCATGTCGAAGCGGGTGGGATCGCGCAGCCAGAGCATCTGAAGGCCGTCCATCACGGCGATCAGTTCGGCGGCCATCGCCTCGCCATCGATCTTGGCGTCGATCGTGCCATCTGAGATGGCTCGTTCGAAGGTCGAGGCGACATCGTTCTGCATCTGGGTGGCGCGAGCGAGAAACCATGGCTTGGCGGGGTGATCCTTCATCAGGCTCTCAGCATTCAGGATGGCGAAGGCCCTGACCACCTCGACCATTTCGGCGTTGCGGCGGAAGACTGCAATCATGCCCTTGAGCAGGCCGCTGAGATCGGAGCGGTAGTGCCCGATGAAATCCGCGCTTTCGAGATCGCGCCTGGCGAGGATGGCGAGCAGGAGATCGACCTTGGTCGGGAAGTGGTGCAGAAGACCGGGCAGCGACAGGCCGACATCCCGGGCGATGTCGGCGATGGCGGCATTCTGGTAGCCGTCTTCGGCAAAGCGCCGCATCGCCGCCGTCAGGATTTCCGCGCGGCGGGCTTCGCCCTTGGTGGATCGACGCTGCCGCTTTTCGTCCTGTCCGGTCTTCTGTTCTGATAATTCCGCCATCGTCTCTTGCCTGCCTCTTGGAGCGGCGATCGGCGCGCGCCTCAACTGATTTCTCCGGTGCTCTTCATCCATACATCAGGCTTGCCCGATTGACATCTTAAAAATACCGAGTAATCGGTAGGTTTAAGGATTTTCTTGGGAGGTTTGCATGATCGATTCCATTCTCGACCAGATGACGCTCGAGGAGCAGGTCTCCCTGCTATCCGGCGCCGATTTCTGGACGACCGTTCCTGTCGAGCGTCTCGGCGTACCGAAGATCAAGGTGACAGACGGGCCGAATGGCGCCCGCGGCGCCGGCTCACTGGTCGCCGGCGTCAAGGCGACCTGTTTTCCCGTCGGCGTCGCCCTCGGCGCCACCTGGAATCCTGATCTCGTCCGGCAGATGGGTGTGGCGCTGGCGCGTCAGGCAAAGAGCAAGGGTGCGGCGGTACTGCTGGCGCCCACGGTGAATATCCATCGCTCCGGCCTCAACGGACGCAATTTCGAATGTTATTCCGAAGATCCGATGCTGACCGCCGAACTCGCCGTCGCCTATATCGACGGCGTCCAGGGCGAGGGGATCGCGGCGACGATCAAGCACTTCGCCGGCAATGAATCCGAGATCGAGCGGCAGACCATGTCCTCCGATATCGACGAGCGGACGTTGCGCGAAATCTATCTGCCGCCCTTCGAACAGGCCGTCCGCCGCGCCGGCGTGATGGCCGTCATGTCTTCCTATAACCGCCTCAACGGCACCTATACGAGCGAGCATCACTGGCTGCTGACCAAGGTGCTGCGTGAGGAATGGGGATTTGACGGGATCGTCATGTCCGACTGGTTCGGATCGCATTCGACTGAAGAGACGATCAACGCCGGTCTCGATCTTGAAATGCCGGGTCCGGCGCGCGATCGCGGCGAGAAGCTGGTTGCCGCCGTGCGCGAGGGCAAGGTTGAGGCCGCCACTGTGCGGGCGGCGGCGCGGCGCATGTTGCGTCTGCTCGAGCGGGTCGGCGCCTTCGAGAAGAAGCCCGATCTCACCGAGCAGGCGATCGATCTGCCTGAAGACCGGGCACTGATCCGGCGCCTCGGCGCGGAAGGCGCGGTCCTCCTCAAGAACGACGGCATCCTGCCGCTTGCCAAGACCTCGCTCGACCGGATTGCCGTTATTGGCCCCAATGCCGCAAGCGCGCGTGTCATGGGCGGCGGCAGTGCGCAGATGGCGGCGCATTATACGGTTAGCCCGCTCGAAGGCATTCGGGCCGCGCTTTCCAATGCCAACAGCATCAGCCATGCGGTCGGCTGCCGCCACAACCGTCTGATCGACGTGTTCAAGGGAAAGATCACCGTCGAATATTTCAAGGGGCGTGGCTGTCAGGGCAATCCGCTGCATGTCGAGACCGTCGACAAGGGCGAGTTCTTCTGGTTCGAGCTGCCGTCGGGCGAACTCGACCCCGCAGATTTCTCGGCCCGGATGAAGATGCAATTCGTGCCCGAGGAGAGCGGTGATCATGTCTTCGGCATGACCAATGCCGGCCTGGCGCGGCTCTTCGTCGATGCTGTGCTGACGGTCGACGGCCATGATGGCTGGACGCGCGGCGAGAACTATTTCGGCACAGCCAATGACGAGCAGCGCGGCACCCTGACGCTCGAAGCCGGCCGGGACTATGCGGTTACCGTCGAGTATGAGCCGTCTACCGCGAGCGGGGAGGGCATCAACCTCATCGCCGTCCGTTTCGGTCTGGAAAAGCCGCTCGGCGAGGCCGATATCGGGGCAGCCGTCGAGACGGCCCGCAATGCCGATGTTGCGCTTCTCTTCGTCGGCCGCGATGGCGAATGGGATACCGAGGGTCTGGACCTGCCCGACATGCGGCTTCCCGGCCGGCAGGAGGAACTGATCGAGCGGGTTGCGGCTGTCAACGCCAACACCGTGGTCGTGTTGCAGACCGGCGGCCCGGTGGAAATGCCCTGGCTCGGCAAGGTTCGCGCCGTGCTGCAGATCTGGTATCCGGGGCAGGAACTGGGCAATGCCGTCGCCGATATCCTGTTCGGCGATGCCGAGCCCGGCGGGCGCCTGCCGCAGACCTTCCCGAAGGCGCTGGCCGACAATTCCGCCATCACTGGCGATCCCATCGTCTATCCCGGCAAGGATGGGCATGTACGCTATGCCGAAGGCGTCTTCGTCGGCTACCGTCATCACGACATACGCGCCGTCGAGCCGCTCTTCCCCTTCGGCTTCGGCCTTGGCTATACGCGCTTTGACTGGGGTGCGCCGCGGCTTTCGGCCAGCGAAATGGGCGCCGAAGGCGTGACTGTCAGTGTCGATCTGACCAATATCGGCGACCGGGCGGGATCGGAACTGGTGCAGCTTTATGTGCGTTCACCGAAGACCAAAGTGGAGCGGCCGGACAAGGAACTGCGCGCCTTCGCAAAGTTATCGCTGCAGCCCGGTGAGACCGGCACGGTCACAATGAAGATCCTGCCGCGCGATCTCGCTTATTTCGACGTCGGGGCCGGTGCCTTTCGGGCCGAACCGGGCGACTATCAGCTGGTCGTGGCGGCGAATGCCGCGGATATCAGGTTCGTCATCGATCTGCCGTTACCATTCGATTATGTGCTGCCACCTTCACATTAACGGTAGGCTGGCGAGGCCCTTGTTGTACTTCAACCGGGCCTTGCCGATACCTTGAACCGTAAGTCTTCTCAGAGACGATTGGTTGGTTCGATCTGCGATCAGACCGCGTCGGGCTGGGTGCGGAGATTGGTGACGACGCGCCTGTTTTGCACCTTGCAGGAGCGATCCGTACAGTCGCGAACTTCGCGATCGTTGCCGTAGCCCCTGGCCCACATGCGCTTGGCGTCCACCCCCTTCGAGGTGAGATAGGCCATTGCCGCATCGGCGCGCTTCTGCGACAGCGTCTCCATCTTCGAAGCGGAACCGGAATCGTCGGCAAATCCCTGCAGCTTGAGCAGCCAGGTCGGGTTCCTATTGAGCCAATTGGCCTGATTATCCAGGGTTGCCATGGCGACGGAATCGAGCGCGGCGGAGTCCTGCTTGAAGTAGATCCGCCGGCCGACATTGAGGATAAAATCCTCTTCGCTGCCCGCCGCCACTTTTTCGAAACCGGGCGCGGGATCGTTGGTCTGGCCGGTCATCGGCGCTGCGGTGGGTTCTTCCAGGGAGGCGATTTCTGTGGTGGAGCAGGCCACAAGCCCCAGGAGCATGGCCGCAGCAAGAAGGCGTCTCGTGTATCCGGTCGTGATAGACATCAGGGTGATATTCCTTATTCGACCGGAGTTGTTTGGCTGACCTGAGTGGTGCTTTCAGCCTGGTCGGCGATATGCGGGAGAACCTGTACGGCCGTGCCGATGGGGCAGCGCTGGTAAAGATCGATGGCGTCCTCGTTGAACATGCGGATACAGCCGCTGGAGGCATCCTTGCCGATGCTCCAGGGCTCAAGCGTGCCATGGAAGCGATAGCCGGTGTCGACGCCGTCGCGATGCAGGTACATGGCGCGCGGGCCAAGCGGGTTCTTCGGGGAGCCTCCCGCCACGAATTCCGGCAGTTCTGGATGGCGCTTGCGCATCTCCGGCGGCGGCGTCCAGCGCGGCCAAAGCGATTTGGCATCGATCGTGGCGCGGCCGAACCATTTGAAGCCCTCGCGACCGACGCCGACGCCGTAGCGGATGGCGGTCTTGTTCTCCATAATCACGTAAAGAAAATGGTGCCTTGTATCGACGACGACGGTGCCGATCGGCTCGCTGCTGAAGTATTTGACGACCTGGCGGTGCCACTGTTTGTCGATCTTGGCGAAGTTGGTCCCTCGGAACGTCACGCCATTATCGACGATCGTGCCACCAAAATAGGAAGACGCCGCGGCGAGCGCCGGTTTCCCGACTGCACCGGCGCCAAGTAACGCCAAACCACCAAGCAAAATATCTCTGCGGGTCCCCACCATCGACAATATCCCCCTTAAAGCCACAGCAGTGAAAATCAGTAAAACAGATTTTTCATTTGCGACAACAGAAAATTCTTCCCTTCCCTCAGGGCCGGGGTCGAGTTGCCGGCCTTCTGGATAAATTTTGCTCAAATCGTTACTCATCCAAGATGACGCCACGCCTACAAACCCGCGAACCACTTGCACAAACAGATCGCTGTCAGCGGTCCTGTCGTTTGAGATCATTCATCATTGAGATGGCAAGCCGACAGATGCCCCGGTGCAATTTCCTTTTTCACCGGCACTTCCATATGACAGCGGTCCATCGCGAATGGGCATCTCGGATGGAAGTGACAGCCTTTCGGCGGGTTTATCGGGCTGGGGAGTTCGCCATCGACGGGCTTGAACTGTCGTTTGCCGGGTTCGATGCGCGGCACCTCGGCCAAGAGCGCTTTCGTGTAAGGATGATTGGGCCGCCTGAAAACTTCCTCGACGGGCGCCTCTTCGACGATGCGGCCGAGATACATGATCGCAACGCGGTCGGAAATATGTTCCACGACGCCGAGATCATGGCTGACGAACAAATAGGTCAGGTCGAGCTTGTCACGAAGTTCCATGAACAGGTTGATGACCTGGGCCTGGATGGAAACGTCGAGCGCCGCGACGCTTTCGTCACAGACGAGGAATTTCGGCTGCACGGCAAGCGCGCGCGCAATGTTGACGCGTTGCCGCTGGCCACCGGAAAACTGGTGCGGGTATCGCTTTTTCATGGCCGGGTTGAAACCGGCCAGCATCAAATATCTGTCGACATAGGCGTCGCGTTCCGTCGAGCGGGCAAGCCCATGTGTTCGAGGCGCCTCCCAGATAAGCTCCTCGACGGTCATTCGCGGATTGAGAGCCGCCATCGGGTTCTGGAAGATCATCTGGCTGGCGAGACCGAACTGATGCTGCTCGCCTTTCGACATGGCGCTTCGGTCCATCCCCTTCCAGAGAATGTGGCCCTGGCTCGGCGAGGTGATCCCTGCAATGGCGCGGCCAAGCGTCGACTTTCCGCAGCCGCTTTCGCCGACAAGGCCGACAACCTCTCCAGGCCGGATGCTGAGGCTGACATCATCAAGTGCGTGAACGACAGGCGCCGGTTTGGCCAGCTTGAGCTTGAGCGCGATCTTGGCGGCCAGGTCGGGCTTGGCTCCGAAGCGCTGCGACACGTTCCTCGCTTCGATCAGGGGCATGGCGGTCATCATGCTATCTCTTTCGTTACGGGGTGAATGCAGCGGAAGGAGCGATCACCTTCCGGCATGAGCGCCGGCATGACCAGACAGCCGTCGGTTGCCCGATCACAGCGCGTACGAAAACTGCATCCCTGTGGGAGGCGGTTGATCGCCGGCGTCATGCCGCGGATCTGGCGAAGCGGCTCTCCGCGTCTGTTTTGCGAAGGAACGGAAGCGATCAGGCCGGCAGTGTAGGGATGGTGGGGATCGGTCAGAACCTTGCCCACCGGTCCGGTCTCGACGAGGCGGCCGGCATACATGACAGCGATCTCATCGGCCAATCTTGAGACGATCGCCAGATCGTGGGTGATCCAGATCACCGCCGTATTTCCCCCTTCGGTGAGTTTCTGGAATTCGGAAATGATCTGGCTCTGGATCGTCACATCCAGCGCTGTTGTCGGTTCATCGGCAATGATAAGGTCCGGCTTGTGAAGAAGCGCGATGGCAATCGCCACGCGCTGGCGCATTCCGCCGGAAAACTGATGTGGGTAGGCGGCAAGCCTTTCTTCAGGGCTTGGTATTCCGACCAGCGCCAAAGCATCCCGCGCCCACTGCCTGGCGGCATCCTTTGAGACACGCTCATGTGCCTGGACGGCTTCCACCATCTGCGTCCCGACCGTCAGGACCGGATTGAGCGTCATCATCGGATCCTGGAATACCATGGCGATCCGCTTGCCGCGTAGCTGCCGCATCTCCTCGTCCGAATATTTCGCAATGTCGGCGCCGTCGAAGATGACCCTGCCGCCGGCAACCCGGCCGGGTTTATCGAGAAGCCGCATGATCGAGAAGCCGGTCACCGATTTTCCGGATCCGGATTCTCCCACAAGACCAAGGACCTTGCCGCGCTCCACCGTAAACGACACATCATTGACGGCGCAAAGGCTGGGGCGTCCCCTGCCGTCGCCGAATTCGGTGACGAGATTGCTCACTTGCAGCAACGGGGTCATGACATGTTCCTCGGGTTGAGGACATCGCGTAGCCGGTCGCCGACGAGATTGATCGCCGCAATCGTGACCAGAAGGGCAATGCCTGGGAAGAAACTGATCCAGTAGAGGCCTGTCAGAAGATACTGGTAGCCGGTCGAGATCAGCATGCCGAGCGAGGGTTCGGTCACGGATGCACCGAGACCGAGGATGGACAAGGTTGCTTCGAGGCTGATCGCCCTGGCGATCTGCATGGTGGCTATGACGATGACCGGCGCAAGACAGTTCGGCAGCAGGTGCCTGAAGAGGATGCGCCATCCGGGCAGGCGCAGCATCCGGGCCGCCTCGATATATTCCTTTTCGCGCTCGACCAGAGCGGTGCCGCGGACCGTGCGGGCATAAGTCGCCCACTCGGCGATAATCAGTGCGATCACGACGTTGGACACACCCTTGCCGAGGATGGCGAGCATCATGAGCGCCATCAAGATGGTGGGAAAAGACAGCTGCAGGTCGACGAGCCGCATCATTGCGGTTTCCGTGCGCCCTCCCATGTAAGCGGCGAACAGCCCGGCAGAGGTTCCGATAATGGCAGCAGCGAAAGCCGACAGAACGCCCACCAGTAACGAGGTGCGCAGGCCATAGAGGATGCCGGACAGGATATCGCGGCCCTGGCTGTCGGTACCGAGGTGATAGACGAGCCCGGTCATGGATTCGGACCCCGGCGGCAGTCGCCCGTCCATGATGTCGAGCTGCATCAAATCATAGGGATTTTGCGGGGAAATCCATGGCGCGAGCAACGCCAGGCAACAGATGATCACCAGCGTGAGGAATGCGATCGCGGCTGCCGGAGAGCTGAAGAAATCCGCGATCCCTTTCGACAGACGACCGGGTTCGGGCGTTGGAGCGCTTGTGTCTTGCGTGTTTGGTTCGGCCATGGGGTCAAGCCTTTCCTTCCAGCCGGACCCGAGGATCCAGAAGGGTATAACAGATATCGATGATGAAATTGAGGACAACGAAGAGCAGCACCATCATCATCAGGTAGGCGACGATGACGGGGCGATCGAGAAGGTTGATGGAGTCGATGATGAGCTTGCCCATGCCCGGCCACGCAAAGATGCTTTCGGTGACGACCGAAAAGGCGATCAGTGAGCCGAACTCGAGACCGATGATGGTCACCACCGGTATCATCAGGTTCTTGAGAACGTGCACCGAAATGATCCGCCGCTCTCGCAATCCCTTGGCGCGGGCAAACTTCACATAGTCCTGGGGAAGAACCTCCTGTACACCGGCGCGGGTCAGCCGAAGAATGAGCGACGTCTTGAACAGAGCCAGGTTGAAGGCCGGCAATAAGAGATGCCGGATGCCGTCTCCGGTCAGAAACGACCATTGTGCACCAAGCAGTTCCCGCGTTGGGCCGCGGCCATTCGTCGGCAACCAGCCGAGCTCGACGGAAAACACCATGATCAGCATGAGGCCGACCCAGAAGGTCGGAAGTGAGAAGCCCAGAATCGAGCCGCTCATGATCAGCTTGGAGGAAATCCGATTGGGGTAGAGCCCTGCATACAGCCCAAGCGGCAAGCCGAAAAGCAGCGCGATGCCGAGAGCCGTGATCGCCAGTTCGAGCGTCGCCGGGAGACGTTCGAGGATCAGACCCAGCGCCGGCCGCCCATAAACGAAGCTGTTGCCGAAGTCCCCATGCAGAAGTCCTTGGAGAAACAGCAGATACTGTTTCCACAGCGGCTGATCCAGACCGTAATGGGCGATAACCAGTGCCCGCTCCGCCTGATTGGCGTCCGGGTTGATGAGGATGTCGACCGGGTTGCCGATCACATTGACGCCGATGAAGACAATGATCGTCATCGCGACAATGACGAACAGCGCCTGTATCAACCGCCTGATAATGGATGTGACCATTGAACTCTCCCTCCAGCGCGCGTCTTCCGAGAGCCGCGAAGGACGCTGTAACACTTTGATCGACGTCGTTGTTTTCACGCATGTCGTTGTCGCAAAACCGCTGCGCACTTTTGCGCGACACGCTTTAGCCGACGGAGATCGCCATCCCGTCGCGCTGCGGATCGGCCGCGCCTTTCGAGATGCCGCCGTCAATCTTGATCGCGTGGACTGCGGCGAACGCGTATGTCTGCGGCGACCGCGCCACCTGGTAGCCCTGCGCCCGCAGCCCGTCTTCGACAGAGTGTCGAATCCGATTGCAGATGTCGATCGTGTTTGACACCCCTACAATCCTTGGCGCCGAGACGGCTTCGAGCACGGACATGTCGAAATCAATCATGTTCATCAGGGATTGCGCAACGGCCGGCGCGATATAGCTGCCGCCTGGCGCTCCCATGACGATGCTGGGCTCGTCGCCCTTGAAGACGATCGTCGGTGCAGCCGAGCTGGGACGCCGCTTGCCGGGTGCGATCGACCCGGGCTTGCCGGGAAGCGGATTAAAGCGGCTCATCGTGCCATTATACATGAAGCCGAGGCCGTCGGTGATCGCGCCCGAGGGGCTGCCGAGGGTGTGGGTCATCGCGACTGCATTGCCGTCCTTATCGATCACCGAGATGTGGGTAGTGTCGCGCTGTGAGCCATCAGGACGCGAAACACTGGCGATCTCGCCCGCCTTGATCGCGCCGGCATGCGCCTTTGCATGCTCTTTCGACAGCAGCTTTTCATAGGGCACGTCGACATAGGCGGGATCGCCCATATGCGCGTCCTTGTCGATCGTCATCCGCTTCATCGCTTCGAACAGGATGCGGACATGTTCGGTGCTGCCATGCTGCAGCGAGCCGACATCGAACTGCTCCATGATATGCAGGAGTTCGAGCATCGAGAAGCCCGAGCCTGGCGGAGGTGAGGTAGCAATGCGGTTGTCGCGGTAGTCGCCCCAAACCGGCTCTACCTTCGATAATTCGTAACGCGCCAGATCCTCCCGATCGATCAAGCCGCCATGTGTCTTGAAATCGTCGGCGATCTGTTCGGCCAGTTCGCCGTGATAGAAAATGTCCGAGTCGCCGCTTCGCGCGATGCGTTCGAGGGTCTCGGCCATGTCCTTGTTGACGAGCAGGTCGCCGACATTCTTGAGCGTGCCGTCGTCGTGGAAATAGGTTTTCCGGCCCGTTGCAGAAAAGCGCAGCTTGGCGAGCGTGTTGGCAAAGCCGTCGTTCGACTGGTCCTTGGCCCAATACCAGTGCATGTGGTTTCGGATCATGAAACCGTTACGGGCAAGGTGGATGGCCGGCTTGATGAGATCGGCCCAATCGAAGGTGCCGTAGTCGCGCAGCGCGGTCTCATAGCCCTTGAGCGAGCCGGGGGTGCAGACGGCAAGGTAGCCGATATCGGAAATATTGCCTTCAAGCACGTAGCCGAAGCCGTCGCGGCTCTGGTGCTTGATCTTGTCGAGCCACATGTCCGGTGCAGCCTTCAACGGCGCGCGCGCATAAAATTCGAGGATCTCGTGCACGCCCTTTTTCGGCATGTAGACATGCATCGAGCCGAAGCCGCCGATGCCGGCCATCTGCGGGTCGACCACCCCTTGGACGAAAGCACAGGCGAGTGCTGCGTCGATGGCATTGCCGCCGCGTTCGAGAACTTCCGCCCCGGCTTCGACTGCCTCCGGCTGAGGCGCTACGATCGTTGCATTTCTCATTTCGCGAGCCGCTCCTCCAGCACCTTTGCCAGGAAGGCCTTGACGTGACCGAGAACCTTCATCCGGTCGTGAGAGACGCCCGGAACACGATCGAATGTCACATCGACACCCGCTTTGCGGAATGAGTTCGCCAGGGCGGCAAGGCGCTCGGGCCGGGTGTTGCCGGCGTCGTTGGCGCCGTCCATATAATATTTGCCGCCCGGCTTGTGGGTGATTTCCCAGGTCTCCAGATCGGCATCGCCGACGATCATATGCACCGGCACCCTGGCGAGATCTTCGGGCCGGAAGGGCTTGCCGAAGCGCGCCTCCAGATCCCGAATGCCGACCCACCAGTCACGCGTCGGATCCAGAAGGGTGACGGAACCAGGTGCGCCGATGGATGCCGCCCAGAGTTTTTCCGGATGCAGGATGGTGAAACGGTGCACGAAATGCCCGCCGCCGGAGAAGCCGAACATGGCGAATTTGGACCAGTTCTGGCGGTATTTGTCGGCCATCTCCGCGACCATGGCGAGGACGACCTGGTCGTAACGGATGTCGCCTTCCTCAAGGAACTTGTAGCCGGAACGCGCACCATCGCCGAGAACGCCAACCGGGAAGATTGGGCAAAGGATGGCGCAGTCGTTGTAGAGCCCGAATTCGGCAAAACCGTCGCGGAAGTCGATGGCCGACGTGCGCCCGGTGCCGTGGACCGCGACCAGGAGGTCGAGCTCGCGGCCATCTGCCGCCGTCGGTGGCACATAAAGCACCATATGGAGGCGGGGATCGGCCTGAGAGGCGAAGATGGCCGTCTGGCCATAGTCATAGATGGCCTTCGCCCGGGCGACGGCTTCGCCCGTTCCAAGTTCCTGCATGAATGTCTCCTGGAAGATGAAGAAAGGGACGGCTCTGGTGCGGCCCCATGCTGCTGTTTTAAAACCGCGTCGCATCGAATGGATCGATGCGACGCACTTCAAATCTTAATTTGTCTCAAAACCGCTGCACGCTTTTGGACGACATGCATCAGTCCGCCGGCTTCACGTCGTAAGCGAGCGTATATTTGTCGCCGCGCGGAGTGTAGGACACGGTCTTCTTGGCACCCAGCACGACATTTTCGTAATGCATCGGTAGGAGCCAGAGGTTGTTGAAGGTCTCAATCGACAGCTCCTGGAGAAGGGGCGCGCGTGCAGCTTCATCGAGCGTCGAACTCGCCTTGGCCAGCACCTCGTCGATCTGCGGATCGGACACGCCGCCGCCATTATATCTGCCGGTCCCCTTTTTCTCGTCGCGCGTGGCGACCAGCGCAACAGTCGGATTGGTGGTTTCGCCGGTGTTGACACCCCAGGAGCCGAAATAGGTGCTGTAGGCGCCTTTCGAATAGGCTTCCGAATACATCGACCAGGGCAGGACCTCGACTTTCGATTTGATGCCGATGCGCGTGAACATCTGGCCGACCGCCTGCAGAACTTCGGCATCCTTGACGTAACGGCCAGAGGGACCATGCAGGGTCAGGCTGAAGCCATCCGGATAACCGGCCTCGGCCAGAAGCGCCTTGGCGGCGGCAGGATCATAGCCCACCTTCTCGACTTTTTCGGAATAGCCGGCATAGCCTTGGGCGACGAATTGGTCGGCCACCGTGCCGTTCTTCTGCATGACGCGGTCGACGATTGCCGGCCGGTTGATCGACATCAGCATTGCGCGACGCACCTGCTCATCCTTGAGCGGGTTCTTGTCGAGATCGGAGCCATCCGCAGCCTTCACGAAAGGTGAAACATCGCGGCTGACATCGAGGCCAAGATAAACGAAGCGGGAAGACAGGCCGTTGATGACTTGCAGATTATCGCTCGCTTCCACGCGTGCCATTCCATCGGCAGGAAGGGTTTCGACAATGTCGATCTCGTTGGAGAGAAGCGATGCCAGACGGGCGCCATCGTCGGGCAGGAAGCGGAGCGTGACGTTCGACCAGTGCGAGGGGCCAGCGAAATAGCTGTCATTGCGCTTCAAGGTCAGGTTGCTGCCTGGCGAATAGGAGACGAAGGAATATGCCCCGGTTCCGATTGCACACTTGCCGTTGTCGAAATCCTGGACTGGCGCCTCCTTGCAATCGGCGCTGATAATGCGAATTCGGCTGACGGAATTCAGCAGGATCGGATCCGGAACCTTCGTCTCGACGACGATGGTATAGAGATCCGTGGCCGTGACGTTCACAATATTGCGTGTGTAGGAAGCAAAGCTCTGGCTGGGCTTGTCGCGGGCACGCAGAAGCGAAGCGATGACGTCATCGGCGTTGAACTCGCTGCCGTCATGGAATTTCACGCCCTTTCGCAGCTTGAATTCCCAGTGGGTAGGGTCGACGACCTTCCATTCGGTGGCGAGTTCCGGCGCATTTGCCGACGTTCCGGTGAGGTTTATGAGGCTGTCCCAGATATGGCGCGAGGTCGCATTGTTGGGCGCCGAACTGTCTTCATGGGGTCGAGCGTCGTCGGCGTCGTCGACATCCCGATCGTCAGCGGGGTTTCCTGTGCGACGACCATTGCAGGAATAGCAATCGTGCCGAACAGCCCGATAGCTGCTCGCGTCAATGTTTTTACGGCCATTTCTTCAATCCCGGTTTAGCGTTTTTAGGCCGACCTTGCTTGGTCGGTACGAGCAGGTTCCCGTCCACTCTCGACACAAATTGGTAAGGGCCCCTCAAGGGGGTTGTCAAACGGAAAACAAGCGCGTTACGATAGGTGTAACTTCAAACTATGCCATGCCTTCAACCTCTGTCGCGGAAAAAATTCTGGTCCCATGGACAAAAGACAACCGTCAAAAAGCGATATCGTGCAGTCTGTTGATGTCTGCATCGACGTCTTGCTAAATGTCGCCAAAAACCCGGATATCAGATTGACTGAGGTGGCGCAGAACCTCGGGGAAACCAAGCCGAGAATTTTGCGCATGTTACGCACACTGGAACGGCGCGGCCTGGTGCGGAAGAGCGATACAGGCACTTACCGGCTGGGGACGACTGCGATCATTCTCGGGACTGCCGCCTCGACACAGGTTGATCTGGTGCGAATAGCCAATCCTGTTCTTGAAGAAGTTGGCCAGAAGGCGAACGAAACGACCCAGCTCAGGATCATCGACAATGGCGAATCCCTGTGCATTGCAAAGTTCGAACCGATGCGCGACTTGCGGGTACAGGCGGTGATCGGTCGAAGACGACCGCTCACCGCCGGCTCGTACAAGGTGCTTCTCGCCTATCTCCACCCCCAGGTGCAGTTGCAAATGATCCCCGAGACTTTGCCGCGGCTGACCAAGCGCACCATCACGGATCGCAGCAAGTTGGTTGCTGAATTGGATAAAATCCGCCGCCAGGGATTTTGTGTGAGTTACGGTGAAGTCAGCGAGCAACTCGTCTCCGTCTCAGTGCCGGTTCTGGCATTCGACGGATCCGTGATCGCCGCGGTGAATGTCGGCGCCCCCGCCTTTCGCACGCAAAAAAGCGACGTCGACCGCTTCATCGTTCTGCTGAAGGAGGCCTCCAGCAAGATATCGGCCCGGCTGGGATGGTAGAGCTTTTCGTTCTGCGCCATATCGGAAAGCCCCTTCTTTAAGCAAATTCAGGGGAAAAGATCGGGGAGTTCGGAGCGTGCGATGCGTCGCAACCTGACCGCTTCTGCCGAGTCTATCGATTGATAAGGAGAGCGTAAGCGGGTGCCCACCGGTCCCCAATTGCCGATGGCACACAAAAGCTTGTCGAGAGCGGCGTTCGAATAGCCGAAATCCTGGCGAAAGGGGACGATATGCGCGTCCATAAACATGCAGATGTGTCGTTCCAGTTCGAGTGCGGCGTCGAGATCGCTTCGCATCGAGAGTGTCCAGGTCTGAGCACCGCGGGGACTAAGGCAGGCCACATTGGAAAAGGAGCCTGCTGCGACGCCTTGCTTGATGCCGGTTGCGAGATGATGGCCGGGGACGAAGAGCGAAAGCCCGGACAGATGCCGGCGTGTTTCGGCATACCAGGAAGCGTCGCCGTCGGCGAGCTTGATGCCGGTCACCTCCGGCACTGCCGCGCAGACCATGCCCAACTCCTTTGGCGCCAGCACCCGTTTTGCATGCGGCGGATTGTAGAGGATGAGCGGAATTCCGTCGGCGACGAGGGCCGCCCGTTTCAAAAAGTCGACTGCTTCGGCATCGCTGATCGGCCACCAGTCCGGCAATATGACCTGAATGGCGCGGGGATCGAGCCCGGCGGCGCGGCGGACGCGATTGAGCATGATCCGCGGGTCGGGCTGGCAGGCGCCGATCACGAATGGCATGGAGGAAGCCTTGCAGCGTTCGGCCAGCATCGCCTGGATGCTGTCGAATTCCTCCTCCGTCTGATTGTGGAATTCCCCTGCCGTGCCGTTCGAATAGATACCATCGACACCGGCATCGATGAGGATATCGATCTCTTCGCCGAGCTTGTCGAATTCGATACTGTCATCGGCTGCGATCGGCAAAAGCAGGCTCGCCCAGTTTCCGCCGATGGCGGGATGTGGCGTCTTCGCGTTCATCTGTTTTCTCCGGTAGATGGCGGATCAGTCGAAGTCGTCGCGAATGCAGGCCTTGACGTGGCCGGGCGCGATTTCCCGCAATTGCGGGACGACGCCGGCGCAGGCATCGAGCGCGCTCGGACAGCGCGTGCGAAAAACGCATCCGCTCGGCGGATTGGCCGGGCTTGGAATATCGCCTTTCAGGATCTGTCTGTTCCGGCGGGCATCCGGATCGGGCGACGGAATCGCCGAGAGCAGCGCGCGCGTATAGGGATGCTGCGGCCTCGCATAGAGATCGGCGCTTGGCGCAATTTCCATGATACGGCCGAGATAGAGCACGATCACCCGGTCGCAGATATATTCGACGACGGCAAGATCATGCGAGATGAACAGCATGGTAAGGCCAAGCCGCTGCTGCAGTTCGCGCAGCAGATTGATCACCTGCGCCTGGATCGACACGTCGAGCGCCGAGACCGGCTCGTCGGCGACGATGAATTCGGGCGATAAGGTCAATGCCCGGGCGATGCCGATGCGCTGGCGCTGGCCACCGGAAAATTCATGCGCGTACCGATTGATCGCCTCAGTGGGCAGATCGACCTGGGCCAAGGCCGACAGCGCCCGTTCCAACCTGTCGTGAGAGGTGCCGATCCCCTGGATCTTCAGGCCCTCGGTCAGGATTTCGCCGATCGTCATGCGCGGCGACAGGCTGGCGAAGGGATCCTGGAAAATATACTGCATGCGCGGCCGTTGCCGTCTGAGCGCCGAGGCGGAAAGTGCTGTGAGTTCATTCCCGTCGAAGCGGACGCTGCCTGACGAAGGTTCGACGAGCCGAAGGACGGAGCGCCCGATCGTGGTCTTTCCGCTGCCGGATTCGCCGACGAGTCCGACGACTTCCCCCTTGCCGATATCGAAGGAGATGCCCTCAAGAATGTTCAGCCGCGTACCGCGGGAAGTATAATGTTTCGAGAGGTCGCGGACGGATAGCAGCGGTGCGCTCATCTAGATCTCCTGCCATCTGATGCAGCGGCTGCGGTGCTGCGGATTGACCTGTTCAAGCACGGGAACCGCGGCGCTACAGGCATCGATCGCGAATTTGCAGCGCGGCGAAAAGGCACAGCCGCTCGGCATGTTCATCAGGCTCGGGACCATGCCGGGAATGGCGGCGAGCTTGTCGCCGGCCTGCTTCATCCGCGCCGCGTCACCCAGGCGCGGCATGGAGGCGAGAAGGCCCATCGTATAGGGATGCTTCGGATTGCGGAAAACCTCGCCGACCGGTCCCTCTTCGACGATCCGGCCGGCATACATCACCGCGACGCGATGGGCGATTTCGGCGACCACGCCAAGATTGTGGGTGACGAAGAGCATGGCCATGCCGCGCTCGCGCTGCAGCCTGAGAAGCAGATCGAGAATCTGCGCCTGGATCGTCACGTCGAGCGCCGTGGTCGGCTCGTCGGCGATCAGCAGCGCCGGATCGCAGGCGAGCGCCATGGCGATCGTGGCACGCTGGCGCATGCCGCCCGACAATTCGTGCGGATATTGGCCGGCACGGCGCCGGGCGTCCGGTATACCGACGCTTTCAAGCAAGGCGACGGCTGCGTCCATCGCCGCCTTGCGGCCCGCCCCGCGATGGATGCGGATCGGTTCGGCGATCTGGTCGCCGATGGTGAAAACGGGATTGAGGCTCGACATCGGCTCCTGGAACACCATGCCGATGTCGTCGCCCCTGATCCCGCGCATGCTCCTTTCATCAAGGGAAACAAGGTCCCGGACCGCGCCGGACCGCGTGGTCAGGCGGATGCTGCCTGCGGCGATCACACCGATGTTGCGGGTGAGCAGCTGCATGACCGACAGGCTGGTGACCGACTTGCCGGAGCCGGATTCGCCGACGAGCGCCAGCGTCTCGCCGGCGGCAACCGTCAGGTCGATATCGTTGACCGCGGTGATCTCGCCGCCGCGCATGCGGAAGATCGTTCGCAATCCCCTGATATCGAGTACCGGTCCGGCGGTCTGTTCCATCGGCTTGCTCAGTTCAGCAGGCCGGTTGCACGCAGGATCTCGTCGATCCGTGCCGTTTCCGCATCGTTGAGCGAGGCACGCGGTCGCGGCATGACGGCGCTGTCGATGATGCCGAGGCTCTGCATGGCGGCCTTGAAGGCGCCGATACCCGATGCACCTCCACTGACACGGCCCTGCGCGACCCAGACGATTTCGAAGAGCCGGCAGAGGCGCTCCTGCTCCTTCTTTGCTGCGACCCAATCGCCGCGCTGCGCGGCATCCCAAAGGCGCACATAACCGTGCGGATCGACATTGGCGATACCGGGAACAACGCCGTCGGCCCCCATCAATAGCGCTGTGTCGACGACGATCTCGGAACCGGTCATCAGGAAGACGTCCTTGTGTTCGGCAAGGTCGAGGAGCGCATAGCGGAAGTTGCCGTCGTCGCCGCTGGAATCCTTGAGGCCGATAATGGCGCCTTCCCTGGCAAGCGTGACGACGGTCTGGCGCTGCAGCTTGACGTGAACGCAGACAGGAATGTCGTAGGCGATCAGCGGTACATCCACCGCGTCTCTCACATAACGGAAATGGTCGAGGATCTCGGACTGGCTGGTGACAGTGTAAAATGGTGCGGTTACCACCACTGCGTCGGCGCCGGCGGCCTTTGCGACCTTCGAATGAGCGATGACCCGATCCGTGGCCGGATCGATGACGCCGACGATCAGCGGCACGCGGCCATTCACCACCTTGGCGGAATGCTCAATGATTTCGCGGCGGGTCTTTTCGTCATGGAAGATCACTTCGCTCGTCGAGCCGAGCACGAATACGCCGTGGCAGCCGGCATCGATCAGATGTTCCAGCACGCGGGTATAGGAGGGGTAGTCGACGGTGAGATCCGGATTGAGCGGTGTTACGACGGGGGGGACGACACCCTTGAATTTGGTCATTTTCGCTTCTTTCGATTGTCAGTTCAGTTCGGCACGCGGGTCGAAGGCATCTCTGAGGCCATCGCCGATGAAATTGATTGCAAGCACGGCAAGGATCAGCGCGCCGCCGGGGAAGAGCCATTGCCACGGATATTGTTCGAGTACGGCCGTCGAGCGCGCCGCATTCAGCATGTTGCCCCAGCTGGCCGCCGGCGGCGCGATACCGAGGCCGAGGAAGGACAGGCCCGCCTCGAGCAGGATGGCATTGGCAATCTGCAGCGTTGCGTAGACCACGAGGATATCGATCGAGTTCGGCAGACCGTGGCGGAAGAGCAGATGCCCGATACCGGCGCCCATGCCGCGGGCGGCCATGACGAAGTCGCGCTCACGCAATTCCAGCAGCCGGGAGCGGATCATGCGGGCAAGCAGCGGCCAGGAGAGCAGCGAGATGACGAGCACGGTCGGCCAGATGCCGGTGCCGGCAATCGAGGCGAGCACAAGCAGGAAGATGACAGGCGGCAGGGTCATCACCAGATCGACAAAGCGCATCGAGACCGCGTCCGTCCAACGTCCCGCAAGCGCCGATATGGCTCCGAACAGAAAGCCGATGACCGCGGAAAGGGCGGTCGACGCGACGGCAACCAGCAGAGAAATCCTGCCGCCTTCGAGTACGCGCGCAAAGACATCGCGGCCGACGCCGTCGGTTCCGAACCAGTGGGTTGCCGTCGGGCCGCTGTTCATCGCCAGAAGATCGATATCGTTCGGCTGGAAAGCCCACCATAAAGGATAGGAGAGGATCAGCAGCAGCATCGGAATGGCAATGCAAACGCCGGCAACGGCCGCGCTGTTGAGCAGAAAACGGCTGGAGGCGCGGGCAAGTGGCCCCGGGCTGCGGCGTTGGGGGGAGCGTGCCAGCATGGTCAGCCCACCTTGATGCGCGGGTCGACAACCGCATAGGTGATGTCGGTCAGAAGATTGACGACGATAACGCAAGCGCCGATGACGAGCGTCGCTCCCATGATGACGGGGTAGTCGCGGGTCTGCACGGCATCGACGAGCAAAAGCCCCATGCCCGGCCAGTTGAAGACGCTCTCGATGAAGATGGCGCCGCCGATCGCAAGCCCGATGGTTGAGCCGATCAGGGTGACGATCGGAAGAAGCGCATTGCGCAACGCATGTTTAGCGATGACCCAGAACTCGAGAACGCCCTTGGCGCGGGCCGTGCGCACGTAATCCTGGTTCAGAACTTCGAGCAGCGAAGCGCGCATGTAACGCATGATCAATGCGGTTTGCGCGACGGACAGGAGGGCGGCCGGCAGGATCAGATGGTGAAGGAGATCACCGACCGAGAACTCCTCGCCGGGCGTCAGCATGCCACCCGACGGCATCCAGTGCAGGCGGACCGAGAAAATATAAAGGCCGATCAGTGCGCTGAGGAATGCCGGGCTCGAAATGCCGGCAAGCGCAACCACCGACAAGGAGAGATCGGCGAACGAATTGCGGCGGACGGCGCCGATCACCCCGCAGGCGATGCCGAGGACGATGGCGACGGCAAGTGCGGTGCCCATCAACAGCACCGTAGGTCCGATCCGCGACAGCACCAGGCTGAGTACTGGCTGGTCGAGGCGCTTGATCGAATAGCCAAGATTGCCGGTCAACGCCTGCTGCAGCCAACCCAGATACTGGACGGGCAAGGGCTGGTCGAGTCCGAGGTTTCTGCGCAGATCGGCAAGATCTGACGGCGACATCGGCAGGTTCGGATCGATATAGGCATCGATCGGATCGCCGGGTGTCAGGCGCAGCAGCAGGAAGATCAGCATGCTCAGGGCAACGAGCATGCCTACCCCTATGATCAGGCGTCTAAGACTGTATCGAAGCATCGTCAATCCGTATTGTCAGGCCGTCCTATCAGGGTGGCCGAAGCCACCCAGGCTTGCGGAAACGCCTATTCGGCGATCGACCATTTCTGCGGGGCGGCCTGGTAAGGGCCACCACCCGGCGCCGGCGTCCAGACAAAATCCTTCACCTTTGTCGAGACGATGCCGTAGCGGTTTGCCACCCAAAGCGTCGCCCAGGGCAGGTTCGTGTTCATCACCTTGCAGACGTCCTGATAGGCCGCATCCCGCTTGGCACTGTCGGGCTCGGCAAGGGCGCTGTCGAGTGCCTTGGTGAGGTCGGGCATGCGAACTCTGGCGACGTTCGGTCCGGCCGGAGGGATCTGCTTCTCGTTGATGCCGACATTGATGCTTCCGGCATCCGGCCCGTTCTGTAGCCCGGCGTAAACCATCTGGAACTGGGCAATATCCGGCGTCGCATTGAGCACCATGCTGTTATAGGTCGGCGCATCGACGGCGCGCGGAACGATGTTGATGCCGACCTGCGCAAGCATCGCCTGGACGGCGGCAAGCACGTTGGTGGCCAGCGGCGTGCTGTAATAGGTCAGAAGCGTGATCGGCTTGGCGCCGTTGATCTGGTCCCAGCCGGCGTCCTTCAGCAACTTCTTGGCCTTCTCGGGATCATAGGCATAGGTGTCGATGCCCTGGGGTATCAGCTGTTCGGCGACATAGGCGCAGTTGGCTGGCTTGGCCGCGCCGCCATAGAGGCTCTGAATGATGGCATCGCGATTGATCGCATACATCACCGCCTGGCGGACGCGAACATCCTTCCAGATCGGGGAATCGTGATTGAAGCCCAGATAGTTGACGACGAAAGAGTTGCCTTCGATGACCTTGAAGTCCTTGTTGTCCTTGAAGGTCGGCACGTCGTTGGAATCGACATAGGTGAACTGGATCTCGCCGGATCTCAGCGCCGCAATCGCTGCGGCGGGGCTGGCGAAATAGCGGTTGATGACGCGTTCCAGTGCCGGTTTGCCACCGCGATAATCGGTGTTTGCAGCAAGCTCGACATACTGATCCGAGACGTATTTGGTGAATTTGAACGGCCCGGTGCCGATCGGAGCGGTGGACCACCAAGTGTTCTTTGCCAGCTGGTCGGCCGGTATCGAAGCGAGCGCATGCTCGGGCAGCATCATCACCTTGGTCATCGTGTCGAGAAAACTGCTGCTGGGTGCGCTGAGTTTGATGACGACCGTGTGATCGTCCGGCGTCTCGACGGACGATATGCCCTTCAGCCGGGCAGCGAGCACCGAGCCGGTCTTCGCGTCCATCGCAAGGCCGATGGTGAATTTCGCATCCTTGGCGGTGAAGGGCTTGCCATCATGCCATTTGGCGTCCGCCAGCTTGAACGTGTAGGTCGTCTGATCCGGGCTGACCTCGTAGGAGCTTGCCAGTGCGCCGACGACCTTCTGCAACTTCTCGTCATAGGTGATCAGCGGTTCGTAGTAGATGCTGAGCCAGGTGAAACCGGCGGTCGCCGCAAGCGGGTTGAAGTTGCCCTGAAAGCCGCCCGGGCCGACATCGAAGCCGCCGGACAGCGTGGCTGCCTGAGCCTCGGCTGCAGTGCCTGAAACGACAAGAGCCGGAACGGCAGCCGTCGACAGCAGGGCGCCGAGGGCGATAACGGATAATCTAGACAGTCTTTTCATGTGTTCCTCCCACGTTTGAACTTGTCTTGTTGTTGGCAATCACCCGGGCAATACCCTCGTAATGACGATCCAGGCGTCGGCGTGCCTCCTCCAGATCCTTTGCCTCGATCGCATCGACGATCGCGGCATGATCGCGCCACGTCGCCATCGGATCGAGATTTTCAAGGTTGACGAAATCCGACGCCTTGTAGAAGGCGAGCCAGAAGACGTCGATCAGCCGTACGAGCGTTTCATTGTCCTGGCAGCGAAACAGCAGCCGGTGGAACAGCTGGTCGTCTGCCGCAAAGGTTTCGCCGCGCTCGGCATGGGCGCGCATTCGACCGACGGTGGCGCGCAGTTCGGCGATGTCCTCCTCGCCGATTACATCGATCGTTTTGCCGATCAATCCCACTTCCAGCGTACGCCTGATTTCAAGCACCTCCTCGATCTGCCGCAGGGCGCCGCCGAGGCCGTAAGCGAGGTTGTCGAGAAGCGGTTCGAAGGAAAATGCCTTCACGAAGATGCCGACGCCGCGCCGCGTGTCCAGCACGCCGAGCGATTCCAAGGCCTTGATGCCTTCTCTCAGCGAATTGCGGCTGACGCCGAGCTGGGTGGCAAGCTCTCCTTCCGCCGGAAGCAGGGTTCCGGGCGCAAGGCCGTTGTCATCGATATAGGCGCGCAGACTTTCCTGAACGGAGACATGCAGCAGCGGCGCGCGCGTCAGCGGCTTCATCGATTTCAATGTCATGCCGGTCACTTTCTCGCATCGCCAATAAGATGCTTGTTGCATATATACTTGTAGGATATCTGTCAAATGGTTAGGCTGATGGGCCCATCTAGCAACGTCGTTGCAGCCACATCGCCCGCGAAAAACAGCGTCCCGGCGAGAGCCCTCCCCACTTCGATGTCGCGGCTATGCAGTTGAAATGCAAGGTAGGGCGCCTGCTGAGCCTCGGTGACGCGTGCAACCTACTCGGGAGTGTGGAGGCAGTGGATTTCATCGGTAAAAGATGACTAAAATAATCACCTTATGTTGACAAGGCTTGTACCGCTCCAAAGGTTCCGCCCGCATCCGTGAGGAAGGGACCAAGAATGGCGCGTGTTTTTTTGAATGTTTCTAATGTTGTATCGGGAATTTACAGGAATAGCCTGTTTGCCACGACAGCTTTGGTCGTGATCGGCATTGCAGCATCGCCGGCGATCACATCCTGAAGCGACAGCGACCGTCACAAGCCCGTCGGTGTTGGCGAGGCTGAATTGCGGCGTATCACGATCCTCGAGCCTTAGGAAGTGTGGACTCTTGGGATTCCCAAGGCTTAGCAAATCAGATTCAAGACTGTCTTTTGGAGGCAGTCATGGGTGTTTTGGATCGTCTGATCCTTCGGGATGAGCAGTGGGAGCGGATATCGCATCACATCATTGGTGACGAGCGCACGCGCGGTTCGTCCGGCCGCGACAACCGCATGTTTGTGGAAGCGGTGCTTTGGATTGTCCGTACCGGCTCACCCTGGCGTGACCTGCCGGAAGTATTCGGCGAGTGGAACAGTGTCTTCCGCCGTTTCAGCCGCTGGAGCCGGAAGGGCATCTGGTGGCGCATGTTCGCCGCGATGTCGGACGATCCGGACTTCGAATACCTGATCGTCGATTCCATCATCATCCGCGCCCATCAGCACGCTGCCGGCGCAAAAAAGGGGCTGAAGATCAGGCCCTTGGCCGTTCTCGCGGCGGCCTGAGCACCAAGATCCACATGGCTGTGCGTGGTCTCGGCTGCCCGGTCCGCTTCACACTTATCGCAGGCCAGAAGGGCGACGCGCCGCAAGCCGAAGCCCTGATCGAGGGCCTATCCGCCGACATCGTCATGGCGACACCGCTTACGACAGCGATCGCCTGCGCAATGCCATCGCCGATAAAGGTGCCGTGGCGGTGATCCCCAACAATCCTTCCCGTGCGCAAAAATACCCGCTGGACAAGCATCTCTATGCCCAGCGCCACCTCATCGAATGCTGCTTCTCAAGACTCAAGCAGTTCCGCAGGGTCGCTACGCGCTTCGAAAAAACCGCCGAAAACTACCTCGCAGTCGTCATTATCGCGGCTATCGTCCTATGGATCAGATAACTGTCCGCAATTCCTAGTCTGCCGTACTTGTCCGGAGACAATACGACATTGCCTAGCACTGTCCCGATAGACCCGCTCAACAGCCGCCGCAAGAGATAGCGGCCGGCAATGAACGAGGCTCGGTCTCCTTCAAATCGGTAGGTCGTCGCCCGATCCCGTTCGGCCTGTGAAAGCGACTGCTCCCAGCGGTTCCAGTCGTGTTCCTTCTTGGGATATCGCCAGAGCGCAATTTCGATGGCGGCGGGTTGATTTTCTGACTGTTGCATAGATCCAGTATGTCTGCTCAGGACCGCGCGGCAAGCACGCAGTCCGCCAATCGTTCATCAGCCGGCGCTGGCCCGATCGGCCGAGCGTTATTTTTCGGAGATTGAGATCCGATTTTCGCTCGTTATGGCTGCTTTATTGCTGGAGTTTCCAGTAACTTAGGGTCGTTGTGCGTTTAAATAATCGCGGAAGTTTCGGCCGGCGCAAAAGATTTCTGGAAACCGCACGGATCCGTTGTTTAGTTAATACTAAATTTTTGAATCTGGTGCGAGATTTTGCATTAACCGGCAAGCCGGTCGCACCAGTTATCTTCGAGGAGACCCGCATGAAGCGCCCCAGTATCAAGCAAGCCCTGATCGTGAAGCTGTCGATCATCAGCCTGTTCATGGTTGGCCTGTCCTATGTCTCGCTGAGCACGATTTCGACACTCCGTGCCAATACCGAGCAGATTGGGACGTTCTGGATGCAGCGGCTCGTGACCGCTCGCGAAATCAAGGACAACTTCCTCGAGCTGAAACTGGTCTACGCTCAATACCTTCTGGAGGATACAGCGGAGGAGCAGACCGTCGCACGGCAAAAAATCGATGCCGCCGGCGCCGCGGTCGAGAAGGTCGTCACCGAATACGAAAAGGGCGTCCGTACCGAGCGAGGGCGCGAACTGATCAATCAGCTCAAGCCTGAAGTGAGCAAATATCGCGAATTGGCAGAGCAAATGATCGCACTTGAGAACAGCGGGAAGGAGCCTGACGCAGTCCGTTTCTTCAAGGAAAATATGGAACCTCAATCCGAGCTGGTGGACAAGGCTGTGGGCGATCTGGTCGCTTTTATTCTCAACCAGGCTGAAGGGTTTGTGGCCGCCAGCGATGGTTCAGCGACGTCCGCTTTCATGTTGACGTCCGCAATCGCAGCGCTGGCCGTACTGATCGCCATGGCTGGCATGGTGTTTGCGATATTCGGCATCGCCAATCCGATCCGAAGCATCGCCTCCGCCATGAGGCGTCTGTCGGACGGTGACCTTGATAGCGACATACCCGGTGCCGGCCGCGCCGACGAAGTTGGCGAAATGGCCGGTGCCGTCGAAGTCTTCCGCCAGAATGCTCTCAATGTCGTCAGGTTGGAAACGGAAGCGGCTGCATCCCGCAGCGAGAGCGAAGCAGTGCGCGCGGCAGCCCAGCAGCGCGCCGAACGCGAGGCGGAACAATTGCGCTTCGCAACGACAACATTGGGCGGAGGCCTCCGGCGGCTTGCAGCAGGCGACATATCTTTCCAGCTTTCGGAACAATTTGCATCCGAATACGAAAGCTTGCGCGAAGACTTCAACGCCTCGCTCCGGCAATTGGGGGCGACGATCGGAGCCGTGCTGCAGACGGTGCACAGCATAGACAACGGCACTGGTGAGATTGCCTCTGCCGCGCAGGACCTTTCCAAGCGTACCGAACAGCAAGCTGCCTCTCTCGAGGAGACGGCTGCAGCTTTGGACGAGATCACCTCGAATGTGTCGATGGCGTCCAAACGTACCGACGAGGCACGCAATGTGGCCCTGGAAGCCGATATCAGCGCGCAGCGGTCGGCAGCTGTCGTGTCGGAGGCGGAGCAGGCCATGCGACGCATCGAG